>JBFWQT010000300.1:0-8738 GCA_050249295.1 Planctomycetota bacterium | reverse complement strand
CTCGGCCCGAACTCGACCAGGCGGCCATGATGACAGTACCCCGCGCCTGCCGGCTGATGCTGGCGTTGATCCTGCTGCCCGTCGTGGGCGCCGTGCTGATGACCACTGGCCCTGCGCACCGGCTGCACGCGCAGGACGGCGATCCGGCGACCGCGTTCAGCGATGCCGAGCGCGACGAGTTCCTCGCGATCACGCGATCGACGCTGGGCAACGGGCACCGCGCCGCGAAGGCAGAGTCGGTGGCCGACTCGGTGGGCGAGATGGATGCGCGCGCGAAGGAGCGCATGGATCGGATGTTGCGCGGCCTCCGCGAGCGCGAGCGGGATCGCACGCGCAAGGAACTGCTCAGGCGATTCATCGATGTGCTTGCCGCCGGAGACGACCGCCACGCCACCGACAACGACACGCGGCCGGCTGACGATGGCAAGCCGGCAGCGCCGGAAGCCGGGCAGATCGAGGCCGCCACGGAGTTCCTGCGCAAGGACGCGGCCGGGCGCGCGGAACAGATCACGCAACTCGACGCCGACCACGGCAAGCTCGACAAGGCCACAGCCGCGCAGTGGACCGCGGCTGCGCTCAAGGCGGCCGCTGCGGCCGGCACGTTCAAGGCCAACGGCGAGACCCTGCAGGCCGGCGGCCACACGATGCGCTACCACGTCGAGGGCGAACTCAAGGCGGGCGATCCGCTGTTCATCTACCTGCATGGCGGCGGCGCCGACGCGCAGACCAACGACGTGTGCTGGCGCGCCGTGTTCAACGTGCACAAGGGGTTCGGCTTCAGCGCTGGCGTCTCGGCTCGCGTGCCGGACGACACCAGCGTGGTTGGCTGGCGCGAGGACTCGGCCGTGATGTGTATCGCACGGCTGATCGACGAACTGGTGAACACGCACCAGCTCGACACCAACCGCATCTACATCGTCGGCGGTTCGATGGGCGCGTGGGGCATCTCGACCATGGCACCCGCACTGGCCGACCGCGTGACCGCATTCTGCTGCCACTACGGCGGCGGCTGTGAGTATCGCGGCTTCGGCATGGAGAACACGCGCAACACGCCGATGTGCATTGGCATCGGCGACGCCGACACGCAGTTCGGGCGACTGCAGGGCACGCGCTTTCTCAAGGACTTGCTCGTCAAGCTGCACGAAGCGGACCCGGCCGGATACGACCTGCACTACGAGGAGTGGCCCGGCGGCGGCCATGCTCCGGGCCGCGGTTGCGAGGCCACGTTCGGCAAGTGGTTGCTGGAGCGCACGCGCGACCCCGCGCCGAAGACCATCGCGTGGCAGCCGACGCGCGGGTTCCGCAATCGCTTCGCGTGGCTCGAACGCGCGGCTCCGGTGGCCGTTCGCCCCGGCGTCTCCAACCTGCTGGCGAAGGCGGTCATCGAGGGCAACACGATCCGCCTCACCGGCAACGCGGCGGGGCTGATCATCAACCTCAACGACGACCTCGTCGATTTGTCGCAGCCGGTGAAGGTGATGTCCGGCGACAGTGTGGTGTTCAACGGCAAGGTCGCGCGTCGCGCGTCGCTGGTGCTGCAGTCGGTGGCCACGTCGCCGGATCCCGCGCGCGTGTACTGCGCGCGCATCGAGCTGAAATAGACCGGCGGCATGTGCAGTCAGCGGGCTGACGCGCGTCATGCAGGGGTTTCCCGAGCGGTCATATTCAGACCATGCGGTGTAAAATCGATGACCAGCCCCGCGTCCATCGGGCCTCGCGGGCGTGGTCCGGTTTCTGTCAGCAAGCAATCTGCGCGAAACAGCAGTACCCTCCTGCAGTGGCCGCGGTTTGCCACCTGTCTGTCCGCCATTCGCATCAATGTCAACTGACCCCGGGATGCTCACCTCTCATGAAATCCACGCTCGCCCTCGCCTCGCTCGTGTTCGTCCTGCTGGCCGCGCTCACTGCGCAAACCACCCTCGCACAATCGAACGGCGCCCCCGCGGCGGGCGGCAATGAGACCGGCGCGCCAGGCGCCACCGCCGCGCCCGCACCGGTGAAGATGCCCTACCAGGTGCTACCCGCCGTCATCACGGCCGTGTTCCGCATCGATCATCTGGAAGCCAGCGGCGTGAACTTCAACCAGTTCGGCGTCGAGTTCGCCTTCGCCACCACCGGCTTCGGCGGCCTGTCGATCGGCGCCTGCATGGAGCTCGGCAGCTCCGATCTCGCCGGCACGACGACCTTCATCTGGCACCTGATGGGCGACTTCGGCACCGAGATCCCGCTGATTGCGAACGACGGCTTCGCGATGACGTTCGACGTGAACGGTCGCGTCGGCCTCTCGTTGCTGAATCTCAACAACACCGGCAACAACCTCTGGTACCTGCCGCTGGAGATGATGATCGGGCCGCTGTTCTACCTCGGCAACTCGTTCGTGATTCACACCGAGTTCCAGTTGCTCGCGCGCCTCGGCATCACCGCATCCAACGGCGGCACGCCGAACAGCCTTGCAGGCTTCGGCTTCAGCATCGGCGCCGGCCTGCGCTTCTGACGCTCGCTGACCAGCACGCGACTCGACCCGATTGCCCGCCGTTGCACACGCAGCGGCGGGCAATCCTGTTCAGGCCTCGTCCGCCGGTGGGCACGCGCCGGATATGTGCGGGAGCCGCGTGTGCGGAGCACGACGTGAAAGAGAGATTCACCACAGAGAGCACAGAGCTCACAGAGAAGAAGAGGAGAAGTGAGACGCGCCTCTGTTCCTCTTCTCTGTGGTCTCCGTGTTCTCTGTGGTGAACCTTCTTCCCGTCTTCGTCGGCCCGAGCGACTCGAACGCGGCAGAACAAGAGCCGCGGGCGCGCGCGCCGGCTCTGACAGTGCGCTAGATCGGGAAGTCCGGCAACGTCGCGTCCCACTTCTTCACGAACTCGCCGCGGATCGGCTCGATGCAGTAGATCGTGGACTTCCGAAGGTACAGGTAGTGATCGGTCCCGACCTCGTCGTCAATCTCCTTGCCGTACGGCACGCCGTCTTCGTCGAGCCACCGGACGTAGTCGAACCGGATGAAATCGGTATCGGGCTGCGCGAGGATCGTCGTCTCGAAGTCCTGCGGAATGCGCGCCACAAACGTGACCGGCGAATCGCCGGGCGGCGTGTAGACGACCTCTGCCCAGATCCGGTTGTCAGGTGGAGTCATGCGGTGGTGATCAGTTGCGTCGGTTGCGGCGACCAGGCGAATGCGTGCGCATACGATACCAGTCGCGCCCGCCCGCCTGGCATCCATCCGCTACTTCAGCGCGGCCAGCGCATGCGCGAACCGCCACACATCGTGGAACGAGTTGTAGAGCGGCACCGGCGCGGCGCGGATGATGTCGGGCTCGCGGAAGTCGCACACGACGCCGGCCGACTGCAGGGCCTTGCGACGCTCCTTCGGCCGGTCGGTGATGCGCAACGAAAGCTGACAGCCGCGCTGCGCCGGGTCGCGCGGCGTCGCAATCTGCACGATGCTCGTGCCGATCCGGTCGATGAGCTGCTCGAGGTACGCGGTGAGCTTCAGCGACTTCTGGCGCAGCGCGGGCATCCCGGCCTCGTCGAAGATGGCGAATGACGCGCGCATCGGTGCCATCGCCATGATCGGCGGGTTGCTCAGCTGCCAGCCGTCGGCGTCGGGCTTCGCCACGAAGCGCTCCTCGAGTTGCATCCGGAAGCGCGTCGCCGGGTCGTTGCCCCACCAGCCGCCGAAGCGCGGCAGCGACGTGTCGGCGGCATGCCGCTGATGCACGAACGCACCGGCCACCGCGCCCGGCCCGCTGTTCAGGTACTTGTAGGTACACCACGCGGCGAAGTCGACGCCAAGGTCGTGCAGTTGCAACGGCACGTTGCCGGCCGCGTGTGCCAGGTCGAGGCCGACGACCACGCCCTGCGCGTGCGCCGCCTGCACGATCGGCGCGAGCTCGAAGAACTGCCCGGTGAGGAAGTTCACACCGGCCAGCAGCAGCAGCGCGGTGCGGTCGCCGTCGCGCGCAATGCGCGCGATGATGTCGTCGGTGCGCAGCGTCTGCTCGCCCTCGCGCGGCTCGAGTCGCAGCAGCGACGTCGCCGGGTCGTGCCCGTGGAACTGCAGCTGCGTCTGCGCGGCGTACGTGTCGGAAGGGAACGCCGGCGCTTCCATCATGATCGCGTGGCGGGCCTTCGTCGGCCGGTAGAACGACACCATCAACAGGTGCAGGTTCACCGACAGGCCGTTCATCATCACGACCTCGCCGGGTTGCGCGCCGACGATGCGCGCGCCCGACTCGCGGAAGTTCTCGTGGTACGGGAACCACGGATGCGCGCCCTCGAAGTGCGCGTCGACCGCGAGCCGCTGCCACGCGTCGAGTTCCTCGATCACCGCCTCGCGTGTGGTCACCGGCTGCAGGCCGAGCGAGTTGCCGGTGAAGTAGTGCACCGGCTGGCCGTTGGCCTGGCGCGGAATGTGGAAGCGGTCGCGGAAGCTGCGCAGCGGGTCGGCGGCGTCCAGTTCGCGCCCGAAGTCTTCGTCAGGCCGGAAGTCGTTGAGCATCGGCAGCACTCGGCAGATCGAACGGGGAGGCCAGGCAGAGCAGATACACGGCGTGGCGGATTGGACCACACAGGGCCGTGCGAGCACAGAGCAGCTGTGGTCCAATCGTCGGCGACATTGCCCGGCAGCATCACCACCATGTGCGGACGCTTCACGCTGACCAATCAGGGCCCGGAGATCGCGGAGTACTTCGACATCCGCGAGGTGCCGCGCGTGGCGATTGTGGCACGCTACAACATTGCGCCGACGCAGCCGGTGCTGATCGCACGCGCGCCGCAGGGCCGGGACCGCGGCGAGCTGGCCGAGGTCGTGTGGGGGCTTGTGCCGTCGTGGTCCAACGACGCGACCGGCGGCGCGAAGATGATCAACGCTCGCGGCGAGACCGTCGACAGCAAGCCCGCCTTCCGTGAGGCGTTCCGCAAGCGCCGCTGCATCGTGCCGGCCAGCGGGTTCTACGAATGGACCGCCGCGGGCAAGCGTCGCCAGCCCTGGTACATCACGCTGACCGACCAGCCACTCATGCCGCTGGCCGGGCTGTGGGAGCAGTGGCGCGGGCCGGACGGCAAGCTGCTCGAGACGTGCACGATCATCACCACGTCGGCCAACGAATTGATGACCCGGATGCACGACCGCATGCCTGTGATTCTCTCGCGCGGGCAGTTCGCGCAGTGGCTGGACCCGGACGAGCAGGACGCCGGGAAACTGAAGCAGCTGATCGCGTCGTACGACACCCGGGCGATGACGATGCACGCCGTGAGCATGCGGGTGAACAACGCCCGGCTCGAGGACGGCGACCCGACGCTCATTGATGAGGTCGATCACCCCGGGCCGGAAGCGCCGCCGCAGGGTCGCCAGCTGGAACTGTTCTGACCCTGAACTGACCCTGCCCTGGCCCTGCTCTGGCCCTGCCCGACCGGTCGCGGCGATACCCTTGACACACAGTGTTACCAAAAGTTTACCTTTTTGGGGTAACGCTCGGCGTCCCGATCGGTGATATCGGACACGACGCCTGGAAAATCGCAGGCGGCGATGCACTCGCAACAGTTTATCCGGTTGTAGGTTGCGTCGTGTGTCCCCGTGGGTTCAACTGGCGTGTCTGGGCGTTTGCCAACAAAGCCAAAGGATCGGCACTTGAGTTGCTGCATCCTGGACGTGTCCCGCCCCGGCTGTACTCGTCCCGCATGTGCCATGCAGCCCCATCCTTCACCGAACAACATGGGCCGGGCTGGCCGGGCTGGCCGGGCAGAACGGCCAGAGCGGCCGCGGCTGGCCGGCGACCGCCAGATGTACGAGTGGCCGCCCGACATTGACGATCCGACCGGCGGGGTGATCAAGCCACGACATGCGCCCCTGATCGATGCGGCCGGTGCGGCCGGTGCGTCGGCGACTGCGTCGATCAGCCACTTGCCGCACTTCCCGATCATGTGTTCGCTGCCCGGCGAGGGCGACCAGTCGGGCACTGCATCCGAACTCGTGGTGTTGATCGACGGCGCGATCGACGGCGCGATCGACACGGCGATCAACCCGACGCCGCTCGACCCGGCCGAGGAGTCGTCGTGTTCGTCGTCCTCCTCGTCCAGCCGGCTCTACACGGGCGACATCCGGCGTTCGCCGAAGACGCGCGCGCGCGTCCGCCGCGCCCCACTGGTGCCGGACCCGCTGGATTCGTTCTTCGAGATCGCGATGCAACTGCCGGTGGTGTGCCTGCCGAATCTGCCCGCGCGCGGCGCGAGCCTGATCAGCAGCAGCAGCACGTCGATGATCACGCCCGGTCAGTTGCGCCGTCGGAGCCGGTCGCGCGGTCGGCGAGGTGACGCCAGCGGGAGCCAGCTGCTGGCCCGGGCCGCCGCGGCCGCTGCGTCGGCGTCTGCATCGCGGATGGTGCAGGCCTGCCCCGCGTCGGCGTCAGACAGCGTCGACCTGGCGCACGGCCGCATGCACACGCCGGCGCCCCCGACCACGCCCACACCCGGCCCCGCCCCGGCACCACTGCCCGGCTCCTCGCGAAAGCGCACCACCGTTCGGCTGCCGGGCATGCAACCGCGGCGCGAACGACCGGCACCGCCACCCGCCTGATCACGGCGCTCTCTTGGCGCTCCACGATAGCTTGACATTCGCCACAGAACGGCCGCTTTGCACATAACGCACGGCGCGTCGCCGTAGTCGGCGTGTTCTCGGACTGTTCTCTACTTCATCGTGGAGAACGGTTTGCGTCTGCTCATGCGGCCGTTTTGTAAAGCTCATCAATATTTTTAACAAAATGCTTGACCGCGCCGCGGGGCAGGGGTAGTATTCCAGTGTTGCTTGACGGAAGAACAGCTGACAGCCCCTTGCGAGAGGCAAAAAGCCGTCTACACTTCGCGGGCTCCGTCAGCTGATACCCAGTGGACCGCACACCGGTCCCAACTCCAGGAGAGTCAGTCATGCCGAACATGAAAGTTTTCATGAAGATCGAGGGCATCGCCGGCTCATCGCGCGACGCCGACCATGCCGACTGGTGCGACCTTCGCGGCTTCAGCCACGAGATGTCGTACCCCTTTGATATGCGCGAGGGTGAAGGTCGCGGCGAGCCGCAGCACGGCCGTTGTACGGCCTTCAAGCAGATCGACAAGGCGACGCCGCTGCTCTACGAGAAGCTCGCCAAGAAGAAGCAGGTCCCGTCGGTGATGATCGAGTTCTGGCGCGACAACCCGGCCGGCGGTGGTAGCGAGTGCTACTTCAAGATCGAGCTGAAGGACTGCCGCGTCGTGTACGCCAAGCCCTACATGCCGAAGGGCACGGAGATGGACGAGACCACTCCGCCCCACATGGAAGAGATCGGCTTCGCCTACCGCGTCATCAACTGGACGTGGCTGAGCGGCGGTCAGATCCCGACCACGTTCGACTTCAGCAACCCGAACGCCTGATCCGTTCAGGCCGGTGAATGTGCGGGAAACGCCTCACGGCGCACCCCGCCTCCTGGACGGTCGCGCCGGACTCAACAGTCCGGCGCGACTGCCGTTTCGGCGTGTCGTGCGGGCAGCGCGTCGACCGCTGCTCCGTAATATGATACTGCGCGGCGCGATTCGCACCGCCCGGTGACGACGACGACGACGAGACGACGAGGAGCCAGCGATGTTTGTTCACGAGATTGCCCGCGAAGCGGAAGACCTGCAGCAGCGCTACGAAGCGCTAAGGGGGTCGCTTTGACCTTCCGGCCCGCGAGGCCGAACTGAAGGAAACCGAGGATCGCATGGCCGCGCCGGACTTCTGGGACGACCAGGAGAAGGCGAAGCCGGTGATCGCCAACCTCAAGCGCCTGCGCGCGATCATCGAGCCGGCGCATGCGCTCGCGCGGAAGATGGACGACCTTGTCACGGCCTGCGAGTTCGCGGCCGAGGACGACACGCTGGTGGCCGACGCGGAGAAGACGCTCGGCGAGGCGCGCAAGGCGCTCGACGAGTTCGAGATGAAGACGCTGTTCGACGAGCCGCACGATCACGGCGACTGCTTCATCCACATCCAGGCCGGCGCGGGCGGCACCGACGCGTGTGACTGGGCCGGGATTCTCGAGCGCCAGTACCTGCGCTACTGCGAGCGGATGGGCTTCAGCGCCGACATCATCAGTGAGGACGCGGCCGACGAGGCCGGCATCAAGTCGTGCGAAATCCACGTCAAGGGTGAGCTCGCCTACGGCCTGCTGCGCAACGAAATCGGCGTGCACCGGCTGGTGCGCATCTCGCCGTTCAACGCCAACGGCGCGCGGCAGACGAGCTTTGCGAGCGTCGAGGTCAGCCCGGATATCGACAAGGACGTGAACATTGAAATTGACTGGAAGGACGAGCGCGTGGTGCGCGAAGACGTGATGCGGGCCGGCGGCGCCGGTGGCCAGCACGTGAACCGCACCGAGTCGGCGGTGCGCCTGACGCACATTCCGACCGGCATTGTGGTGCGCTGCCAGAACGAGCGCAGCCAGCACAAGAATCGTGAGACCGCCCGCAAGATCCTGATCACCCGCATCTACCAGCTCGAGATGGCCAAGCGCGACGAGGAGCTGAAGAAGATGTACGGCGAGCGCGGCCAGGTCGCATGGGGAAACCAGATCCGCAGCTACGTGATGGACGACCGCCGTGTGAAGGACCACCGCACCGGCGTCGAGACGTCGGACGTGGACCGCGTGCTGGACGGTGACCTCGACAAGTTCATCGAGGCGCAGTTGCGCAAGCGCAAGGCGAAGAAGCAGGGGAAGTAGCGCGCG
>JBFWQT010000299.1:0-8775 GCA_050249295.1 Planctomycetota bacterium | reverse complement strand
GCTGACGGCCACCCGTGTGCACGCCTCACGGTGCCGTTGGCGCGGCCACGCCACCGCCCCCGAGCTGGTCGATCACGGCCGCGGCATCGCCGGCACTCGCGACCACAGTCGGGAAGCCAGCGCTGGCCGTGTTGTTGTTGCCCGAGCTGTCGATGTCCTGCAGCACGCCCGCAATCTGCGCGTCGTTGGCCGGGTCGGCCGAGGTGCCGTCCTCGTCGGTGATCACCAGGCGATCCACCTCCGGGCTGCCCGAGTCGCGAGCGAGCGCGATCAGTTCGAGGTTGGTGTTGTCCTTGATGTACATGCGCATCAGCGACGGGTTGGATCCGCTGATCGACTGCTCGATGCCGAGCGTGCTGGCAAAGTTCGTTCCGCCGATCGTGATGTCGAACACGCCCGTCTCGGCCAGGCCCGTGTAGAAGGCGTTGTCCGCCTCGATGTAGATCGCGGCCCTGGCCGCACCGCAGTTGGCGAATGTGTTGCCGATGTCGTACGCGAAGCGGAACTCGCTGTTGGTCGAGAAGCCGTTGGAGAAGACCTGCACCGGCACCTCGAAGTCATAGCCGTCCACGGCCATCGATGTGGCCAGCAGGTCCAGCGACGATCGGGTGTTGGCGGTCAGGCGGGCGAACAGCGCTGCGCCGGGCGTGCTGGCCACCGTGCGCGTCAGCGTGTTGCGATTGAGCGCCGCGCGCACCATCGCACCACTGCTGCTGAAGATCCTGATCGTGTCACCGCTGACATTGCTGAACGTGTTGGCGCCGTTCACCGTGCCATCGCCGAGTCGCAGGCGTACCGGGGTGGTGGCGCCGGCGTCGCTGAACGCGGTGAGGAACACGCCGTTGGTGTTGCTGTTGCCGCAGTTCTGGATCGTGTTGCCGGTGATCGTGATGTCCGCGCTGACGTCGCCGCCCATGCTGCCGTCGATCTCGAAGAGCAACTGGCTGACCGAGTCGGTCTGGTTGGTGACGGTGTCGAACAGGTTGCCGGTGATGTTGATCACGCCGGGCCCGGCCGCCTGGTTGAGTACATGCACGCCGTGGCCGTCGACGTTCTCGCCGATCGTGCACTGCGACAGCGTGAACAGCGCGAGCGGCATGGTGAGGTTCTGCAGGAACACGGCGCGCTCGCCCTGCGACGACGTTGCGAGGTCGCCGACGTGCGAGATGTTCACGAAGTTGATGTTCACGAGCGCGCAGTCTCTCGCGTAGATGGCGTGCGGCCCGGCCGGGATGTTGGCCTCGGCGCCGTCGGTCGGGCCGGTGCCAACCTCATCGATGACATAGAGGTTGCCGGCGGTTCCGCTGATCGCAAGCAGCGCCAACTGGTCGGCGAAGATCGCGGTGCCGTTGCCGGCGTTGGCCGGGTAGCGGATGCCCGACGTGCCATCGGTGGCGTTGAGTGAGAAGTTCATGCCAGCGTTGCTGCCGTCGCTGTTGCCGCGCAGGTTGATGGCGATGAAGCCGTCGGTGCCGGGGCAGAGCACGTCGAGGTTGGCGAAGTTGAGCGTGGCGCCGGTGCAGCCGTTGGCGAACACGCCGCCGCCGGTGGAGCTCGAGTCGATCGACACGTCGCCGAAGCTCATGACCTCGTTGGCGACATTGTCGAGGTTGACGGCAGGGACGCCGCACCCGGTGATCGTCAGTCCGCCGGTGAGATCCACCGCGCTGCCGGCAGCCGTCTCCCAGCCGTCCAGGAAGACCGCGGCGCCGTTGATGTTGGTGCAGCTGATCGCGCCGGCGCCGCTGGACGAGAGGGTTCCGCCGGTGCCGGCCCCGGTGTTGCTGGCCACAATGCCGCGGCAGCCATTGCCGGTCAGATTGGTGGCGGTGAACGCAGCGTTGATTGCCACATTGACGGTGCCGTTCTGGATCTGCAGCGCGTAGCTGTTGGTTCCCGTGAAACCGCTGATGCTGACCACGCCATCGAACGCCACGTCGCCGGCCACGTGGCTCCAGACGGCGATGCCCCGGCTGCTCGTCCCCGGGAGATTGCTGACCGTGATGCTGCCGGAGAAGGTGGCGTTGCCGTCGCACTGGGCCATCAGCACGCCGTAGCCCTGGCCGGCAAAGTCGATTGCCGAGATGTTCCCGGAGACCGTCACGTCGCCGGTGTGCGCAAAGAGAAACAACGCGGTCTGGTCGCTATCGGAGAAGTTGGTGGCCGTGACGTTGCCGCTGAACTCCACCACGGCAGTGGTGGTGTTCAACGCCACCGCGGCACCCTCGTTGAGCGAGTTGGAGTCCTGCGTGATCGCGCCGAACGTCCACGTGTCGGCGCCCGCGTTGGGGCTCGTACAGCTCTGCAGGCTCAGTCCGTAGTCGCCACCGGCACTGTCCACGGTGGGCGGCGTGCCGCCGAACGCGACGATCACGTCGGCGATCTCGATGCCCGAGCCGGTGCTGACCACCGACAGGCTGCTGAAGCTGAACGTGGACGTCGCGCTGTTGCCACTGGTGATGTCGATCCCCTGCGCGACTTCGTCGGGGTTCGCCTGGCCGAGCGTCGTCGTGCCCGCAAACGTCACGGTCACGCCGGCCTGTGTCGAGACGAACTGCAGGGCAGCGGCAGTGGTGTTGGTGATCGTCGTCGAGGTGTTGATCGTCAGGTTGTCCTGCAGGCCCGTGACGTCGATCCCGCTGGCCGGGGATGCGGCGCCGTCACAGGCAATCGTGTCGAAGTCGATGCCGTTATTGCCGCCGTCGTCCACGCGGAAGTTGTTGATCAGCAGAGCCGTGTCGCTGGCCGTGATGGTTCCGGTGCCGGTCAGGGTGAAGGTGTCGTTGCCGTCGTTGCCGGAGGCCAGCAACAGTCCGGCGACGCTGCTGGTGATCGCCAGCGAGCTGGCGGTCACGTCGATCACGCCCGCGGCCGAGCCATCCACATGCACGGGGGCGTGCGCCGTGACGGCGCCGAGGTTCACCGAACCGGTGCCGGACACGAAGACGCTGCGATTGCCGGAGGTTGAGGTGGTGATGCTGGTGAACGTGATGTCCTGCGCGGTGCCGCCCGGCCGGACCACATCGGATCCCGGCGCCGCACTGCCGCTGAATGCGCCGACCGTGATCGTCCCGCCGGTCTGGTCGCTGCGGAAGCCGGCTGCACCCGGCGTGTTGGTGATCGTGATGTCGCCGAAGGTCAGCGAGCCGCTGCTGTGCGAGAGAATGCGCACTCCGAACGAATCGGCGTCGTCCATCGTGATGTCGCCAAAGGTGAGGTCCGAGCAATCGGCGACCGAGATATTGATCGTGTCGATGCCAGCCAGGTCGCCGGGCACGCCGAGCGTGCAGTCGCCGATCGTGATCGTGCCACTGTTCGTGTCGAGCACGAACGCCGAGCCGACATGGCCGGTGATACTGACCGCGCCGAAGGTGACGGTGCCGCTGCAGGTTTCGATGTCGATCGCGTCGCCGGTGCAGTTGGTGATGCTGGTCGCGCCGCTGACCGTGAGGCTTCCGGTGCCACCCTGCAGGACCACGCCGCTGACGGCCGAGCCGGTGCTGGTGATGCTGGCGAAGGTGATGGCCGTGCCGGTCGCGCCATTGTCGATGAACAGCGCGCCGCCGGTACCGCTGACCGTCATGCTGCTGACGGTGGTCGCGCCGGTGTCCACGCCGCCGTCGATCAGCGCGTAGCCGGTGCCGGTGTCGCCGACGTCGATCCCGGCGACGGTGTTGCCGGCGTTGAGCGTGATCGCATCGGCGCCCGGCGCCATCAGCACGCGCGTGGCGTTACCGGTGGCCACCGTGATGCTGTTGACGACAACGTCGCTCTCGGTGCTGAGCAGCCGCTGCGAGGCCAGCAGCGTGATGCCGGCCGTGGTGTAGTCGGTGCCGGTGCTGGCCAGCACGATCGTGTCGCCAGCCGCCGACGGGTTGGCGGTGTTGTAGCTGCTGATGCTGTCGAACGGCGACGCCTGGCTGCCATCGCCGTTGCTGCCGACGGAGTTGTCGACGAACCAGACCATCCCGCCGATCGTGATCGTCACCGTGCCGACCGTGTTGCCGGCCGTGTTGTGCGCGGTGTAGGTGAAGGTGTCGGTGGCCGTGCGATCGCCGGTGACGGGCGTGTAGGTGAACGTGCCGTCGGCCGCCATGCTCACGGTGCCACCGTTGGTGCTCGTCGCGTCAAAGGTGCTGACGGTCAGCGTGCCGCCGGTGTCGTTGTCGAGCACGCTGGTGGACACGGTGAGCGTGCAGTTGCCGACCGCGTTGTACGCATCGTCGGTGACGGTGGGCGCGACGATGATCTCCGACTTGCAGCCAGTGCCCGGCAGAACCAGCAGGGCGAGACATGTGAGACGCGCAATGAACGTGAGAGGCTTCATGGGTCTACCGGGGTTGGCGGGACAGCCGGATCGGTACACCGCATGTTGTACTCCCGCGCGCCCGCTGGATGCCGCGATGAAAATGACGTGAGTGCCGCGCAGCGTCTGGTTTAATCTGCGCGCGCTCCGCACCGCACCGGCCACCGATCACCGCCCGCATCATGACCACCGCCGCCGACACGCCACGACTCTGCCTCGTCACCGGCGCCACCGGCTTCATCGGTTCGGCCCTTGTCGAGGCGCTGCTCGCCGCCGGGCATCGCGTGCGCATCACCTGTCGCAGCAGCAGCGACCTGAAGTGGCTGGCCGCGGTGGAAGGCCGCTACGAGAAGGCGACCGCCGACCTGACCGACACCGCCTCGCTGGAAGCCGCCGTGAAGGGCTGCCAGTGGGTGTTCCATCTGGGCGGCATGACCACCGCGCCCGACGAGGCCACCTACAACACGGTGAACGGCGAGGGCACAGCCAACGTGTTTGCCGCCGCGCAGACCGCCGCAGCCGACACGCTCGAACGCTTCATCTATGTCAGCAGTGTGGCCGCGAGTGGGCCCGCGAAAAGCCCGCGCGAGCCGCGCAAGGAGAGCGACCCCGGCACGCCGCCGTCGATGTACGGCCGCAGCAAGCTGCTCGGCGAGACGCGCCTGCGCGAGCTGTCGGCGGCCAACACCACGCGCGAATGGCCGTGGGTGATCGTGCGTCCGCCGGCCGTGTACGGGCCGCGCGACAAGGACGTCTACGAGTTCTTCCTGATGATCAAACGCCGACTGCGCCCCGGCTTCGGCTTCCCACAACTGTGGTCCAGCGTGATCCACGTCACCGACCTGGTGGAGGGCCTGCTTGCGATCGCGCGCGCCGACGAGGCGGCCGTGCGCGGCGAGGTGTTTGTGCTGGCCAGCCCGCAGGCCTACCCGTTCTCGCAGCTGATGCGATTGATCCAGTCGGCCGTCGGTCGCCGCGTGGTGCTGCCGTTGTGGCTGCCGATCTGGGCGCTGTTTGTGTATGCCGCGGTCGGTTCGCTGCTGACGAAGTGGTTCGGCGTGAAGGTGCCGCTGACGTGGGACAAGTGCCGCGAGCTGAATGCGCGCTACTGGGTGTTCGATGTGAGCAAGGTGCGCGAGCGCGCCGGGTGGCAGGCGCGCATCAGCTCCGACGAGGGATTGAAGGTGACGGCCGACTGGTACCGCGAGCACAGGTGGCTGTGAGCGTCGGCAGGCTGTGTCATCGCCGCCACCGCGACTCATCGCCCGGGACAAAACACGCCACATCCCGGGTCGCGTGAACCGCTCGCGGCCCTCACCGGTTACATCGATCAGCGCTGGGGTGGCGGACGACGGTCCGGTACGATGGGGCGACCGCCTGCAGGCGGCGCCAACGACCGCGGCCCGCGGACGTACCAATCACGAGAGGTTCAGGCACCACCGGACCGGCTGACTTGACTGAACGCGT
This sequence comes from Planctomycetota bacterium, assembly GCA_050249295.1. Classification (GTDB taxonomy): domain Bacteria; phylum Planctomycetota; class UBA8742; order SKZP01; family SKZP01; genus JBFWQT01. Next base: position 3,002 of record JBFWQT010000299.1, on the reverse strand, counting down.
TGCACCGCCACGACCCCGCACCAACGGCGGCGAGCCGGCAGATGATCCTGCCGTGTCGCCGACGGACGCCAGCGGTGCGTCCGGCCGGGCCGCCGCGGCAGCCGCCGATGCGCTGGCGTCGGACGATCAGCCCTCGAAGCTGCGGGCCGCACGCGACACCGACGCGGCCCGCGACCTGCACGCCCGCCAGCTGATGCTGCGCGCGCAGCGGGGCGACCAGGACGCCTTCGGCGAGCTGTTCGACACCTGGCACAAGCCGCTGTTCAACTTCTTCGTGCGGATGTGTCGCGACCGCACGATTGCAGATGACCTGGTGCAGGAGACCTTCCTGCGGTTGTGGCGCAGCGCAGGGCGCTACCACCCGAGCGGGAAGTTCACGACCTACCTGTTCCAGATCGCCCGCAACTTCTGGCTCAACGAGCGCGAGAAGCTGGCCCGCCGCCGGCACCTCTCGCTCGATTCGCCGACCGGCAGTGGCGCCGTTGACGACGGCAACATGAGCCTGAAGGACCTGCTGAGTGGCAGTGGCGCCACGCCGCTGCAGCTCGCGTCCGACAACGAGGCCGCCAGCCTCGCGCGCGACGCGATCGACGACCTGGACGAGAAGCACCGGCTCGTGCTGGTGCTCGCCGTCTTCCACAACTTCCGCTACCGCGAGATCGCCGAGATCCTCGAGATACCGGAAGGCACCGTGAAAACGCGGATGATGCACGCGGAGCGCAAGCTGCGCGAGAAGCTCACCCGCAAGAAGCTGGATGCGTGATGCCCAGTCGAGATGACCAGTTCAGCCAGGTGATCCCCTACCTCCGCGGCGAGCTTGCGCCGCTGGACGAGGTGGCGTTCGAGGATGCACTGCGCCGGTCGCCCGCGCTGCGTAGCGAGGTGGAAGAAGTGCGCAGCACGTTCTCGGTGCTGACGCGCTCGCTGCCCGACATCGAGCCGGCCGAGAATCTGCGGCAGGCGTTCCGCAGCCGGCTGGCGGCCGAGCCGCAGGAGAACATTCCACGGCCGAGCATTCCCGACCTCGAACGCGAGCTCGGTCCGCGTGCGCGCCGGCGCCGCGTGGCGTGGGTCTTTGTGGCGGCCGCGTCGCTGGTGGTCGCGCTGCTCGTGGTCGTGCGCCAGGACCAGCCGACGATCAAGCCCGAGCCGCCGACCCGCGCGCACTTCGAGAACCTCGTCGGCGACGTGCTGATCTCCGATCGCAATCATCCCGGCCGCCAGTGGACGGTCGCGCAGGGCGGCACCGACAACGGCCTGTTCGTGCTGCGGCTCGACCAGCAGGTCAGCACCGGTGCCGGCGCCCGCGCCACGTTGCGACTGGAGGACGACTCGCTGGTCTGGATGGACGAGCTCTCGAAGGTCGCGATGGTGCGCGCCTCGGCGTACATCGACCGCGGGCAGGCGGTGCGCGTGGATGCCGGGCGGGTCACGTTCCAGGTGACGTCGCGCGAGCAGCCAGCCGACGACAGCCGCGAAAGCATCCCGGTGGACGACGACGGCGGCAACGGCAACGGCGAGAGCGAGAGCAACAATAATGACGGCGGCGACGAGCCCGGCCGTTCAGCGCATGTGACGCCGTTCGTGGTGCGCACGCCGCATGGCGAGGTGCGTGTTCGCGGCACCCGCTTCCTGGTCGATGTGCAGCCGGCCACCACTATTGTGCTGGTGCTGGAGGGTCGTGTGGATGTGCTCAGCGGCGCCGACGGCACGGCCAATCCGGATATCCGCCGCATCGAGCCCGGCTGGTTCGCCGCACTCGGCACTCGCTCGGCACTGGCCAGCCTGCTGCCCGACGACCCGGCCGAGGCCACCGGCCCGCGCGACGCCAGCGACCACAGCAGTCGTCATCCGTTCTCCGGCCTGACGCCGGACGGCCCGGACGGTCCCGGCGGTCCGGACGGCCCGGACGGTCCCGGCGGTCCGGACGGTCCCGGCGGTCCCGGCGACCCGGGTTCGACTCCGCCGCCCACATCGGGCACATCCACCGGCCCCACCGGCCCCGCCGGCCCCACCGGCCCGTCGCGCGTCGGCCATCCGCCGGGCGAGGGCGTGGGCGGCCCTGTCGTCCCGCCGATTCCGGACGCCGCCGGCGTGATCGTCGTCGCCCGCCCGCTGGCCCGCGTCACGCTCGAGCTCTCGCACCGCGAGGTCAAGGAGTCGGACGTCGGCGAGGCGCTCGGCCGCGTGACCATCACCAACTGCTCGCCGTTCCTGTTGCGGCTGGAGCACGCGTCCAATCACGAGAACGTCAAGCTCACCCACCTCGCGCCGCGGGCGACCACCTCCGGCTGGATCCCGGTCACCGCCACACAGCGGGAGCTTCGGAAGGGCGAGTTTGCATGCTATGAAATCCCGCTCCAGCGAGCCCTGTACCGCGAGCCCTTCGGGCCCTGGTACCTCGCGGCGGTCTACGAGGGACCGATTGCGCTGATCGGTCTGACGCACCCGGACCTGCGCGACAAGCACGAATGGAACCGAGTCGACCACATCCTGAGCTACTCGAGCCGACACTCGGTGCTCTACACCCGGGATTGACGCAACCGACGACGAGGCGCTGACGCCGCAGGCAGAGGACACGACCATGAACGCGAACCAGAAGCCGACGAAGCCTTCCGGGCCCGCCCCGATCGAGTCCATCGAGACGAACGAGATGTTCGCCGGTGTGCGCGGCCGCCTCGCCCTGCTGCGCCGCCAGCTGCGCTGGTACTACTTCGTCAACGGGCTCAACCACACCATCATCACCGGCTCGCTGGCCGCGCTGACGATGATGGCGATCTGGCAGTTCCTGCGGCCGCCGGACATGGTCATGGGTGTGCTCGCCCTCGGCCTCGTCGCGATGACCGTCGCGGTGCTGGTCCGCCGGCTGCTCTACTCGATCAGCCGTCGCATCTCCGACACCGACCTCGTGGTGCTGGTCGAGCGCGAGTACCCGCTGCTCAACGACCGGCTGATCTCGGCGCTGCAGTTGCTCAGCTACAAGGGCCCGGCCGGGCACTCGC
>JBFWQT010000298.1:0-8785 GCA_050249295.1 Planctomycetota bacterium | reverse complement strand
CGAGGGCACCGGCGGCTTCAACTGGACGGTCAACACCGACCAGCTGAAAGCGCTGACCGAGGCCTTCAACAAGGCGCACTCCGACTTCGAGGAGAAGCTGCGCCCCGTCGACGGCCAGTACAAGGACTCGGTCAACAGCCTGCTCGAGAGCCTGCTCTCGTCGACCAGCTCGGCGATCGTGGCCGAGAGCCAGACCGAGGCCGACAACTTCTGGCGCGTCGCGGTCTACGACGTGTTCCAGCTCAACTACGCCAACAAGTTCCCGTTCTCCGAGGCCAACAACCCGGAAGACGTCACGATGAGCGTGTTCGGCAACATGTTCTCGCCGGACCGCGGCATCTACATGAAGGCGGCCGGGCTGATCAACAAGCTGCAGAACCAGGCGGTCGACAAGAAGCCGATGGTCTCGGCCTCGGAAGACTGGACCCGCGCGCACAACGCGGCCGTCGCGATCCGCTCGGCCTGCTTCCAGTCGCCGCAGGACCCCGGCAAGGTGTCGATCAACTTCGACTGCGAGTTCCGCCGCTACACCGACGTGACCGACGTCATCCTGGTGCTCGAGGGCAACGAGATGAAGATGTCGCGCACGCCGCCCGACAACCAGAACCGGCAGCTCGTGCACGTCGTCTGGAACGAGTCGGCCACGCCGAAGGGCGCCAAGCTGCGCTTCGAGTTCGTCGGCCCACCCAACGACAACGCGCGCCAGAGCGAGATAAAGTCGCCGTGGGGCCTGCTGCGCATCCTGCGCTACGCCGACGGCGGTGGCGAACCCACGCGCGGCAAGCCCAACGAGATCCGCTTCGCGTACACCTTCACCGATGTGAAGACCTCGCGCGGCAAGATCGAGGGCGCGCTGGTCATCACCTCGACCGGTCCCGAGAACCCGTTCACGCGCGATCGCTTCCGCAAGTTCTCGTGCCCGACGAAGGTCGGTAACTGAACCGGTCGGACAGCCCGGATGTCGTGGTGCCGGTCTCGTGGCACGGCGCCCCGCCACGCCATCCCGGGCCGCGCGCGCGTGATTCCGGTTTCGCCCCTTGCACCCGGCCGGGGTCTGAATTACAGGGTCCGGACGGCCGGTTGATCGCCCCCCCCGTTGATTGATCGGCCCCGCCCCGAAGCTCCCGACGAGCGACCACCACCCGCACACAGACCGGCAGGCGGAGACAGCACCGTGACGGCCAGAAAGAAGACGACCCGAGCGACGAAGAAGACCGTGGCCGCCAGCGAAGGCGGTGACGGCAGCAATGGCGCTACGCGCAAAACCGCCGCCACAAAGAAGTCGACGAAGGCGACCAGCAAGCCGGCCAGCAAGGCGACCGCCAGACAGCCGGCCCGCGCCACGAAGAAGAAGGTCGCGCCGGCCGCCGCTCCCGACGCCCTGCCGGTTGATGCTGCGCCGGATGCCACGCCGGACGCGCCGGCCCCCGCGCGCGGCAAGAAGCTTGCCAAAAAGGCCGCCGCGGCCAGCAAGCCGGCGAAGGGCGCGGCCAGCGGTGCCCGCCACGCTGCCGAGGCCAGCGACGCGAAGGGCCCGGCCGTCGACGAACTGATGCGCCGCTGGAAGCTCGTGCTCAGCGGCCCGATCCGCCTCTGCCGGTCCGGCGACCAGTCCGGCGACCAGTCCGGCATCGCGATCGCCGCCGCCGACGTGCAGCTCGGCAGCCGGCACCAGCCGTTGCAGTACCCGTTCGCTGACTGGCTGGCCGACAACGATTCCGACGCCGCGGTGCAGAAGCTGCACGAGGAGTTCGAGCTCTCGTCGGCCGACGCGCCGTGGGTGCGCGCGCGCCTCGAGTCGGACTTCAACGCGCCGGCGCGCTTCGAGGAAGACCGCGAGGATGCCGGCACCTGCGTCGAGGCCAACTTCGTCGCGGTGCTCGATAGCGGGGGCTCCGGTGAGTTGCTCAGCGTGGCGTTCCGCGTGACCGACCACAACGCTGCGGCCGGCCTGCGCTTCGGCGACCCCGTGCCGGACGAGCGCATCGCCGAGGCGGTGGCCGACGCGTTCTGGCGCCGCCTCGTCGAGTCGGGCGCGCCGCTCAAGGATTTCACCGATCGTGCGCACCTCGAGGCAGCCGGCGGTCAGGCCAGCTTCGGCGTGCAGAATGGCCAGCCGTTCATTGACGAGAGCGCGATGCTCTCCGACGAGATGGACCTCGGCGAGATCGTCAGCCGGCGTCTGCCTCCGATGAAGATGGCGGCCGACGGTGGTGACGATGACGACGACGAGGATGATGACGACGACGATGACGACGACGATTCGTCGACGTCCACGCCGGCCAGCGGTGCCGCGGTGCTCGACGACGACTACCGTCGCGATCCGGATGCCGACGAGTTCGGCGGACCGCCGGTCGATGACGACGAGCCCGAGAAGGATGAGGACGACGAGGACGAGGACGAGGACGACGACGAAGAAGAGGGCGGTCGCCGGCGCGACGACGATGACGACTACATGCGGATGATGATGGGCGACGACGACGACTGGTAGTCGCGCGGCCCGACCACGCGGACGCGCTTGCGGAGCCCCGCAGGCGCGAGCCGGAACGCCCGGGCGAGCCGGGGACGTCAGTCCCCGGAGAGGCAATCGCCGAGCTCAGCTCATGCAGTTCCCCTCCGCGGACTGACGGTCCCGCGGCTCGCCTGACAGTGGCCCCGCCCGTCACATCAGCTCATCACCAGCGGCGGCACTTGCGGCTGCAACCCGCCGCCCGCCGGCTCCGCCACCAGCAACCAGCGGAACGTCGTCTCGCTGCGGCAACGCAACGCCGAACCACCCAGGTCCGCCTGGTGCTGCCCGATGTGCGCCGACGATTCGTCGCGCGTCTCGCCGGTGAGTACCCAGCGCGCGCCGCTGCTGTCTCCCGGCGGCACGGCCAGTTCGTCCTGCGCATCCACGCGCCACGCGGTCTCGAGGCTCTCGGCCACCAGCGTCACCTCGGCATGCACCACCTCGCCGGGGCAGTACACCAGGTGCGTGTGCGGCTGACCGTCCTGCACCTTGCGCGGCGTGATCCGCGCGTCGCGCTCGATGCGCTGGCGCCGCGACAGCGCGAGCAATGACGACCCGGCCGGCGCGAGCAGCACCCACTCGGCCGTCACGCGCGAGCGATCCGCCTCGAACGACACGCGCTCGGCGTCGATCACCGGGCCGCGCGACGACGGCACACGCGAGCCGGCCAGCCACGTCTCCTGCAGTCGCGCCAGCAACGCGGGACGGATCGTCGCCTCGTAGAACGCCTGCAGCGCCTGGTAGTCGTGCGTGGCCAGCTGCACGCTCGCGGCAAACGCAATGCGGTAGCGCGCCGGCGATGCGGCGGCCGAGTCGGCGTGTTCGCCGCCGAGGTCGCGCTGCAGCGTGAGCGTCTCGATCTGGTAGTCGGCCGATGCGCTGCCGTCGGCAGTGCCGGGCACGAGCCGCTGGCGGTACACGCGCGTGTACTCGAGCTGCGCGCCGGCGGCGAGTTCGCGCGTCTCCTCGCGCATGAGTTCGTGCCCGGCTGAGTCGCCGATCACGTCGAGCCACGCGGTCGCCCGCGCTGCGGCCCCGGTCGTGCCGTCGCTGTAGTTCTCGCGCGCGGTCTTGCCGCTGCTGGCGGTGTAGCGACCGGCAAACGTGGTCGTCGCGCGGCCGGCTGCGTCGATGTCCTGCGTGACGGTCTCGCTGACGAACCCGCCGCTCGCGCCGGCCGCGCTGGCCGGCAGGTCGGCTTCGACCTCCACGCGGTAGCGACGCGTGCGATCGCTGTCGTCGCCGGTGCCCGGCTTGCGGATCGTCGCGCGCGTGGCCAGTGCGCTGCCGGCGTCGGCCGGGTCGAGGGCCAGCATGGTGGCGCCGTCGAGCGTGACGACGAGCGCAGCGTTGGCCGTGGAGAACGCAGACTCGACGGCAGCGCATTCGCTCGCAAGGCCGCTGGCGCCGGACGACACGACGAGCATGTCGCACCCGAATCGCGCGATGCGGCCGTCGGTGTGCGACTGGAACGGCCCGTCCGGCAGGCGAGGTGTGCTGCCGGAGCAGGCGAGGTTGGCGTAGGTGAACGTGAACGACATGTTTCTCTTTATGTGTGTGTTGAAGGTTCCGGGCGAGCCGGGCCGGTAAGCCCGATGTAAGCCCGATGGGCGCTAACACAAGAGCCGCGAGCGCGAGCGAGCGGGCCTGAGGGCCCCGGGTCTACGGATCAACCGCCGGAAGTTTCGTGAACGCGCTTGTCAGCGTTCAAACGGTGGCTTGCAGGCGTGACCCGAACGGGGCCCGCTCGCTCGCGCTCGCGGCTCTTGTTCCGCATTCGTCACGTCAATCGACGCCGGTCAATCGACGCCGTAGGACACGCGCAACTTGCCGGACTTGATGCGCACGCGACTGATGCTCACTGCGCCGAGCGCGCCGACCGCCGGCACGTGCGTGCCGCCGCACGGCACCGGCGCGTGCTCCGCGATCTGCACGGCGCGCGCCGTGAATGGATCGCCGACCACGCGCACCGGCAGGTTCTCGTTGATCGCGGTCACGAGGTCCGGCTCGAGCGCGGCCTGGATGGCGGTGGCGTCGGGTGCGGGGCTGTCCTTCGCGATGTCGAACTCGACACGCGCCTCGCCGGGCCAGTGGTGACCGCTGGTGGCATGGCACGACGGGAAGCGCGCCTCGACGAGCGCGGCGATGAGGTGCCCGGCCGAGTGGTAGCGCGCGTTTGTGCTGCGCCATGGTTCATCGACGCGCAGCGCCACCTCGTCGCCGACCGCCAGCGGCGCGGTGTCGCCGGCGACGATGTGATCGACGTCGCCGTCGGGTGCGTTGCTCACGCCGACGACCTCGGCGCTGCCGATGGTGCCGCGATCAGCCTTCTGCCCGCCGCCCTGCGGATGGAAGATCGTGCGGTCGAGTCGGACGCGCCACCTGGCGGGGTCATCGGTGGGCGCGACCTCGCGCACCGTGGCCGTGAGCTCGAGTTGGGAGGCGTCGACGAGGTAGACGCGGTGAGTGGTGGCTGCTGCGGTCATCGGTTGGTGTGGAGTCGTTGAGTGTGTGCGAGTTGAGTATGACCTGGTTGGCGCAACGGTTCTTGCCCTTGCCCTTGCCCTTGCCCTTGCCCTTGCCCTTGCCCTTGCCCTTGCCCTTGCCCTTGCCCTTGCCCTTGCCCTTGCCCTTGCCCTTGCCCTTGCCCTTGCCCTTGCCCTTGCCCTTGCCCTTGCCTCATGGAAAGCAGGGATTGACCACGGAGGACACGGAGGACACGGAGAAGAATACGAAGACGTTGTTCGCGGGTCCCTGTCTCCCGCTCCGTGTCCTCCGTGTCCTCCGTGGTCAATCCTGCATGTCTCGAATGCGGGCAAGGGCAAGGGCAAGGGCAAGGTGTTGGATGTCGTGGCCCGGGGGCGCTCGCGGAACACACGCCCCCCTCTGTAATGAGGAATGTCCTGAGTTTCTGTCAGGTCACCCCCGCAACCCACGCCCCAAGAACCTCTTGCATCAACATTGATCAAGTCGACTAGAATTGACGGATGTCGCTCCGGGTAGTGCCTGGAATCCCGCCCCCGACCCGCTCGTACTACTCATCGAGGGGTACGTCATGCAACCGCTCGAGCGAGCGCTGTGTACGGGCCCACACTGGAGGCGACGACGGCAACGCCAACACCGGCTTTGCTTGACCAGTGTCCCTCCAAGGGCTATCCTCATTGTGCTCGGGTGCGTGCCGTTGCACCCGCTCGCGACCGACAACAGGCCAAACAGGCAGGGGTTTCGATGTCCATCACCATCCAGTGCCAATGCAGCCGGGTGATCACTGTCAGCGAAGAGCTGGCCGGTCAGCCCACTCGTTGCCCGTCGTGCGGGCGCCGCCATCTGATTCCGCAGGTGCGTCGTCCGGAGGTCCGCAAGGCGGATCTCTCCGGCCGCGCGTGCCGCGATTGCCGGATCGAACTGGTGAAGGGCGCCGACTTCTGCCACCAGTGCGGCCTGCCGGCCAGCACGCCGCAGAGCGTGGTCGGTGAGCCCGTAACCGCGCCGGCGGCTCCGGCTGCTCCGGCTCCGGCCCACGTTCACATTCCGCAGATCCACGTGCAGCACATCGCGGTGCCCATCCCGCACGTGCATGCCGCTGCCCCGCCGCAGATGGCCAGCCCGTTCCGTTGCTGCACGCGCCACAAGCAGCCGCAGCAGCAGATGGTCGCCCAGCCGCAGCAGCAGATGGTCGCCCAGCCGCAGCAGCAGGGCCCGTTCGCGGCTGCGATGAAGCCGCCGGTGCCGGTCTCCGGCCTGGCGCGCGTCAGCATGACTTGCGCGTACATCGCGATCCTGCTGTCGATGTTCACGGTGCTCGCCGCGCTGCCGATGGCGCACCACCTGTACCGCGGTTCCGACCTGGCGCCGAACCAGGCTCACTCGCTGATGGTGCTGATCAAGGGCATGGGCGCGATGATCGGTCTGTTCGCCTTCAGCGGCCTGCTGACCGGCTTCCTCGGCCTGTTCCACTTCGGGCGTCGTCGCGCTGGCGCCGCGCTCGGCCTGGTGCTCTGCTTCGTGGTGGGTAGCGCCACGGCCGGCAGCATCGACCGGATGCAGAAGCGCTACGCTCACGTGCACCACCTGCCGACCACGCAGCAGGAGTGCGAGATCTGCCCGTGCCCGCTGGGTTGCCCGGGCAACTGCCCGAGCGACGCGCAGCCGCAGGAAGTTGCTCCGCAGACCACGCAGCCGAGCCAGCAGGCCGCGCCGACCGCGCCCGCCCCCACGCCTGACAACGGCAATAGCAACGGCATCGAGAATCCCGACTCCTCGAGCGACTTCTGACGCTCGCTGATCGGTGACTGAATCCTGAACCGCCGCGACTCCTTCGGGTCGCGGCGGTTCTGCTTTGGGTCTCTCGCCAGACGCGAGGGAAGCGTAGCCAAATAACGACGAGTCTGGCCACGCAACTCCATTGGCCGGCTGATCTTCGTGGAATCGACCGGAAACAGCCGGAAAAATCGAATTGATTGTCGATTGGCTACGTATTAGTCTTCGATTGACGACTCGCCCGCAGCGCCATCAAACAACACAGGAAGCCCGCTGCGGTCGATACCCAACAAATGCGTAGCCATCCAGCTTCGCATCACACACCGGAGACACACCATGACACGATGGACGGCCGTTCTGGCCCTCATGCTCATTGCCAGCACCGCGGCCCCGGCGGCCGCCCAGGAGCTGACCTTCGGCGCCAACGTGGCGGCTGATCGCGACGTCGTCCCGGCCGGCGGCACGCGCGAGGTCATTGCCAGCTTCAAGCTCACCGCGGCCAAGGCGGCGATCAGCGTCAACTCGATGACCGTCGAGATGACCGGCAGCGGCAACGACGACGGCGTCACCGTCCACGTGCTGATCGACGCCAACGACAACGGCCTGGCTGACGACGACGAACGGTCGGCCGGCGCACTCAACGCGCAGCGCGACGACGACGCCGTCGTGCTCGACACCACCGGCAACCTCGCGCTGGGCGCCGACGAGACCGTCACGATTCTCATCGCGTACGACTTCAACCAGCTGGCGCCGGCCGGCGGCGACACGTTCTCGTGCAGCATCACCGACGCGACCAACGACGTGCGCGCGGGCAACGGCGGCCTGCCGCTCGTCTCGGCCCGACTCACCATCGACGACGGCGGACCGAAGTCGCTGACCTTCGACGCCAACACCGCGGCCGACCGCGACATCGAGAATGGCGAGACCGCCGCGATCCCCTCGGCGTGGCACGTCGCGGCATCGAGCGGCCACACGCTCGACCTCACCACGCTGGTGATCGAAGCGCAGGGCACCGGCAACCACATCGCCGACATCGTGCGCGTGATGCTGGTCGAGGACGAGGACAACGACGGCCAGTTCGATCCGGGCGGCTTCGCGGGCGCCGGCGAGCCGATCCTGGCTGAGGGCACGTTCGCCGACCAGGGCGGCGGTCTGATCGGCATCACGTTCGACGACCGCGGCAACTCGCTGATCCGCATCGGCGACAAGGGTGTGAACCTGATCGTCGTCGTGGAGTTCACCAGCTCGCTCACCAACGGCGACACGTTCGGCGCGCGCGCCATCAGCGCCGCCACCGACGTCGACGCCACGATCATCGGCCTGCCCACGGTGTCGGCGGTGCTGACCGTCAACAACCCGCCCGAACCACCGGTGACCGAGCTCACGGTCACGTCGTCGAATCCGTCGGACAGCGAGGTCGAGCCGGGCGCGACGGACGTGCTCGTGGGCATGTTCGATGTCTTTTCGAACGGCGGCCTCGGCGAGGTCACCGGCATCACGTTCGACGCGATCGGCGATGCGCGCGACGATCTCGACATCCTGGTGGTGCGCCTGATCCGCGACGCGAACAAGAGCGGCGTGCCCGATGCCGGCGACGAACTGCTCGGCGAGCTGACGTTCAGCGCGGACAACGGGTCGATCACGTACGACCTGAGCGGTTCGCCGATGAACATCACGGACGGCACGTCGGTGCGGCTGCTCGCGGTGGTCGACGTCAACACGTCGGTGCCCGACGGGCTGATCTTCGGCATGACGTTCTCGTCGATGACGACCGCGGAGCTGACGACGATCACCGGTCTGCCGGGCAACACGTCGGCGATCACGATCATGGCGGCGCCCGCGGGTGGTGGCGGCGGCACCGGTGGCGGTGGCGGCGGCGTGGGCACCGGCTCTGGCGGCTGCGCGATGCAGACCACTGCGATCAACAGCGGCGGCGACGGGTGGCTGCTGATCATGCTCGCGCTCGCGCTCGCGCTGGTCCTGATCCGTTCGCGCCGCAGCTGACGCGGCCAT
>JBFWQT010000297.1:0-8834 GCA_050249295.1 Planctomycetota bacterium | reverse complement strand
TCTTCGGCATGTGGACGCGCTGGCCGCAGATGAAGACGCTGTTCCGCACGATCGAGCGCGTCGCCGAGTCCGACGTCACGGTGCTGATCCGCGGCGAGTCGGGCACCGGCAAGGAGCACGTCGCGCGCGCCATCCACGGCCTCTCGCCGCGCCGCAGCAAGCCGTTCGTGGCGATCAACTGCGCGACGCTCTCGCCGACGCTGGCCGAGAGCGAGCTGTTCGGCCACGTGAAGGGCGCGTTCACCGGCGCCGTGCGCGACCACGCCGGCTACTTCGACCAGGCGGACGGCGGCACGATCTTCCTCGACGAGGTCGCCGAGATTCCGCTCGACCTGCAGGGCAAGTTGCTGCGCGTGCTGCAGGATCACACGTTCGTGCCGGTCGGCGGCACGCGGCCGCACCAGGTGAATGTGCGCGTGCTGTCGGCCACGCATCGCAGCCTGCGCCAGGCGGTGGCCGAGCAGCGCTTCCGCGACGACCTGATGTATCGCCTGCGCGTCGTGCCGCTGTTCTTGCCTGCGCTGCGCGAGCGCCGCGGCGACATCGAGCTGCTCGTCGCGCACTTCATCGGGCAGCTGGCCGGGCTGCCGGGCCGCCACCGCTTCCGTCGCGTGTCGGCCGACGCGATGCGCGCGCTGCTCGACTACGGCTGGCCCGGCAATGTGCGCGAGTTGCAGAACGCGCTGGAGTACGCGTCGGTGGTTGGCACCGACGAGGTGCTCGCGCGCCAGGATCTGCCGCCGGAGTTCCGCGACGACGACCATCTGGCGGAAGCCCGTGGCGGCGCCGCCGTCAGCCAGCGGCCGTCGGGGCCGTCGCCCGCCGGCGCATCCCCGCTGCATGGCCAGTCACAGGCCGAGGAGGGCGAGCGCATCCGCCAGGCGCTTGACGACGCGCACGGCAACAAGGGCAAGGCCGCGGAGTTGCTGGGCATGCATCGCACGACGTTGTGGCGCAAGTTGCGCGAGCACGGCCTGCGTTGAACGAGTGAGCTCGTTCACGCCGAATCAGAGCCGCCACGAATCAGAGCCGCCGCGGCTCTGATGCGGTCCGAGCTCTGACCAACCCGGACCAACCCGCTGTCGACCCCTTGCGCCCGACGCTCGTCGCGGTCGCTTGCGTCGCCCGCCGCCCGGATCGCATCATCACCGTGGTGCGCACCGCGGTGAGTGGTGGACCAGATGCCGGGCCGCAACCCGTACGTCCAGTTCTACGACTTCGTTGTCGATCACACGGCCGAGCTGCAATCGCTGCTGCAACTCGCGCGGCTCGCGACGCCCGCTGGCAGCGACGGCGGCGCGCGAATCCTCGAGTGCGGCGCTGGCACCGGTCGGCTCAGCATCCCGCTGGCGGCCGACGGCCACCGCGTGACCGCGCTCGAGCACAGCGAGGCCATGCGTGACGCGCTGGACAAAAAGCTCGCGACCAGGCCCGGCGACGTTCGCGAACGCGTGACCGTGCTACCCGGCGACTTCACGCGACTGCCCGGACTCGTCCCGGCCGACGCGTTCGACCTCGTCGTGTTCTCGTCGAACACACTGTGCCTGGCGGCCGACGCCGACCTGCAGCTGCGCGCGCTGCGGGGCGCGGCCGTGGCGCTACGACCCGGCGGCCACATCTTTGTCGAGCAGCTCAACCCGACCGCATTCGTCGCCGAGGCGTTCCGCCAGCGCGAGGTCTACCTGATCCACACGAAGCTCAACGACGACACCGGGCTGCGCACCGCGCGCTTCATGTCGTTCCTGCACGACGCGGTGAACCAGCACCTGTGGGCCACGACGATCATCGAGGAGTTCGGTGAGGCCGGCAGCCAGCGGCACAGCTGGGTCGAGCATCTGCGCTACAGCACCGTGCCCGAGATGCGACTGCGCCTGCAGGTCGCGGGGTTCGGCGCGATCCGCATGCATGGCGGCCACGACGGCGAACCGATCGACCATCGCACGCTCAAGCTGGTGGTCACGGCGCAGCGCACAGCCGGGCAGCACGATGAGGTATCCTCCGCGGCCGACGCCACCGCCAACGACGACGAGGCAGCGCCATGAACCCACTTCCGCCGGTCGCGCCGGTAACCGTGCCGCAGCTCGGCATGCTCAGCGGCCTGATTGACGGCGACGGCATTGCCGCGGGCGGCCGCACGCTGGGCCAGCTGACCGGGCTGTTCCGCGACGAGGCGGCGCGCGCCGCGATGCCGGCCGACACGCCGGTGTATCGCACCTTCGCCACGCCGACGCCGGCGGATGCGCCGGTGGGCGAGCTGCTCTACAGCACGACGATCATCGAGCCGGGCAAGGTCGGCGACGAGTACTTCATGACGCGCGGCCACTTCCATGCCGGCCGCAATCGCGGCGAGTTCTGCCTCACACTGGCCGGCGAGGGCATGCTGGTGCTGATGACCGACGACCGCACGCCGCGCGTGGAGGTGATGCGGCCCGGCTCGCTGCACCTGATCGACGGCGCGCACGCGCATCGCACGGTGAATACCGGACGCGAGCCGCTGCGCTTCTTTGTGGTGTGGCCGGCCGATACGGGGCACGACTACGAGTCGATCGCGCAGCACGGGTTCTGCGTGCGCGTGCGCGAGGTGAACGGTGCGCCGGCGTGCGTGCCCGACGATCACGCCTGAACCGGACACGGACTATCGCGCGCGACCCTTCATCCACACCGCCTTCGCGGCGTCGAACGGCGCGCCATCACCCAACGGCAGGCCAAGGCCGAGGGCGCGGTTGAGCGCGTCGCCGACGAAGTAGCGGATTCCGCGATCGCACTGCGGCGAGTCGAGCCCGGCCAGCAGCGCCTTCACGCAGCCGGCGCTGTCCACGTCGCGTTGCGCCATGTCGCCGAGCGACCGCGCGCAGAGCTCGCGCAACTCGGGCCACTCATCGCCGTTCTTCAGCACGCCGGCGAGCGCCGACACGTCGCCACGTTCACCCCACGCGGCCAGCATGCGGGCCGCCTCGAAGCGCAGGCCGTGCGCGGCGCTGGTGTCGGTCAGCAACTTGCGCATCAGCGGCAACGTCTGACGGCCCGGCTTGCGATCGGCCATGCGCAGGCCGCGCGCAGCTTCCCAGCGGATCACGGGTGGCTCGGCCTCGTCCTTCAACTGCTTGAGCGCCTGCGCGTCGCCCTTCTCCAGTCGCGCCGCCTGGCCGACGATGCGGCCGCGCACGAACACGTCGGGGTAGTCGCTGGCCGGCTTCTTCGCCAGGTCGATCAGCGCGGTCTGTGCGGCACGATTGCCCGCGCGAGCCAGCGCGCCAAGGGCCTCGGCGGCCTGGCTCTTGCGCACGGTCTTCCACTGGTTGGCGGGTGCCTCGATCGCAGCAATCAGCGCGGGCACCGTGGCCTCCACGTTGTGCGCCGCCGCGATCGCGCAGCTGATCTCGTTGACCACCTCGGCCTCGACACTCGACGGCTGTGCAAAGCCCCACTCGATCAGCGAGGCGAGGCCGGCGCCGAACTTCCTGTGGTCGGGCGCGAGCATGCCGATCGAGCGCGCCGCGTAGAGGCGCACGCGGGGATCCTCGTCGGCCGCGGCCAGGCGATCGATCAGCAGCTCGACCTGATCGGTCGCGCCGATGCGGCCCAGCGTGCCGGCCGCGTCGCGACGCAGCTTCACGTCGTCGGCCGGGTTGGCGACGATCGCGGCCAGCGCAGCCGCCAGGCCCTCGGCCTTCACGCGCTGCAACGCACCGAGCGCGGCGATGCGCACGTTGATGTCGTCGGCACGATCGTTGAGCACCTGCATCGCGGCCGGCGGCAACTCGCCGGTGTGCAGCGCCAGCATGCGCAGCGCGGTGCGACGCTCGACCGGCGTGGCGTTCTTGTTCGCGATCGTCGCGGCGGCGCTGTCCAGGCCCGGCGGCAGGTTGCGCGCACGCGGCGGCTGGATTGCACCCGCGCTCGCGGCCGTCCACTCGCCGTGCTTGCCGGCCTTGCTGACCGCGCGCACGACCCACTGCCCGGGGCCATCCACGGCTCCCACGACTGCATTGTTGTGCACGGTGGTTGCCAGCTGCGTCACGGCCGCGCCCGCGCCGCTCTGCCAGCCGTATTCAAACTGCGAAAAGTCCTGCCACTCGTCCCACGCGGCCTGGCGGTCGCTCCAGATGGTGGCCGACCACGAGAGCTGACTGCCGCCCGTGATGTGCACGTCGCGCACCGGCGGCGGCACGTACGGTGGCGTGTGGTCGAGGTAGAACGGCCGGTCGGGATACGCGTCGAACAGCCAGAACAGGGCGTCCTCGCCGGGCATGCTGTTGGTGCCGTACTCCTTGTTGCGCACGCCATCCCAGATGCCGTTGGTCTGGTGCACGGGGTAGTCGATCAGGCGCGCGGCCAGGTTGATGTAGCCCTCGCGCGAGTGCTGATCGCGTTCGCGCGCGTGCATGTAGAACTCGGCGATGCTCCACTCGGTGGTCCAGCGATCCATGTCGTGCAGCATGTCGTTCTCGCGCACGCTGCCCACGCCGCTCAGGCCGGTGCGGGCGTGGCGCGTGATGGCGGTCCACGACGGGCGCGAGCGATAGCCCTGCTGCCACTTCTCGCCGTTGCGCTCCCACAGCAGCGCGGAGTTGCCAAGCAGCGACCACTGGTGCGAGACGATGCGCGTGCGATCGACGCCGCAGTCCTGGTTGATGATGCCGAGCACGCCGTCCACACAGCGCGCGACGGCCAGCTCGAGGAACCCCGGCGCGTGGTCGTCCGACCACTGCCAGGCCTTCTGGAATGCGCTCTCGCCGGGCAGGCGCGGCGGATCGAAGCCGCCGTCGATGCAGCCCTTCTCGCCGGCCGCGGGCATCGGCTTCGCATCCAGCGGCAGCTTGTCCGGAAAATCCTCGGGGTCCCAGTAGCGCAGCTTCCAGGTGGTGAACGACGTGCCGAACACCTTGTTGAACGGGTCGTTCTTGCCCTTCGCCTTGTCGGGCGACGGATCGTCGGCAAAGCCGTCGCCGCCGGGCCAGCCGGGGAACTTGCCGGTCTTCGCGTCGTACAGGCCGCGCCACGTGAGGTAGTCGCGGAACTCCTGCACCATCCACGGCGAGTAGTCGGCGTAGTGCGAGCGGTTGCCGTCGTGCGAGACCTCGGCGCAGGCCGTGATGATCACGTCCGGCCCGAACGGCGAGAGTGAGGGCTTGCGTGAGAGAAACTCCTGGCGCGTGACATCCCAGAACACCGCGTTGTGCTGCGAGACGCTGACGAAATACTTGTACTCGTAGGCCGGGTGCTGGCCGGGCCGCTCCACCGTGCCGTCGGAGTACCACGCGGCCGAGCGCAGATCGCCGGAGCCTTCGACGATCTTCGGGACCATCGTCGGGTAGCGGTGGGTGCCGACCCAGGTGTACCAGCGCGGGAAGTACTCGGTGGGCGTGCGCACGCGGCCGGACGAGTCGTCGATGGTGATGTAGAGCCGGTGCGGGAACAGGCCGGGCGGCGGGCCGCCTTCGCTGCCGCTGTAGTGCAGGCAGAGCGTGTTCTCGTAGCACGGGTGCGGCAGGATCTCGCCGGGCGACGCGCCGTTGGAGTCGGCGGGTGCACTGTGGTCCTGCGCGGCCACCGGTGCGGCCAATGCAAAGACAAGAACGAGCAGAGCGAGCAGCAGCGATCGGCGCATGCGCGTGGTTGGGTGGCAACGGCGGCGGCGGTGTGTGCCGTCAGCTTACCCGATCGGCTTCCCACTCGTCGCGCAGCAGACCGTAGAGCGCGTGGTCGACGTAGCGATCGTGCAGCCAGTTGGTGCGGCGGATCGTGCCTTCGAGCACAAAGCCGCAGCGCTCGGCCAGCGCGCGGGCGCGGGCGTGCCCGGCGGGGCAACGGATCGTGCTGCGATTGAGATCGAGCTCGACGAAGGCGTAGCGCAGCATCGCGTGCAGCGCGCGTGTGGCAATGCCGCGGCCGACGAAGGACGCACCGAGCCAGAAGCCGAGCTCGTTCTTGCGATGCGTGAAGTCGAGCTTGCGATGGCCGATCACGCCGGCGAGCTGGCCGTTGGCGAAGATGCCGGCCTGCACGCCCTTGCCGGCCGCGAACTGCTGCAGCCCGGCGCGGATGAACGCCCGGCAGTCGTCGGGGCTGCGCGTGGTGTCGACCCAGGCCAGCCAGCGGCCGAGGTGCTCGCGCGACGCGTCAATCAGGTCGAACAGTGGCGCCGCATGCCGCTCCTCGAGGAGCTGCAGCGCCAGGCTGTCGTCGATCGTCAGCGTGAACATCGATCGCAATCAATTGTCGGCGTTGCCGGTGATGGTGCGGATCGCCTGGCGAGCCGCCTCCTTGAGGCGCGTGTCGGCCGACGGATCGTCGACGATGGCGCGCAACGCGGGCACGGCCGTGATCGCGAACTGGCGATCGATCTCGGCCAGCTTCGCGCAGGCGTCGCGCCCGACGGCCGGGTTCGGATCCTTCAGCCGGCCGATCTGGTAGTTCACCTTCTGCATCTCGATCATGCTGGCCTGCACCTCGGCCTGGGTAATGCGGATCCGGCGCAACTGCTCGCGCTGCTCCTCGAAGCCTTCCCACTGGCGCAGCAGGTCGAGCACCTGGCCGAGCGACCGCTCCGACTGCTCCTGCAGCAGCAGCGCCTCGTCGAGTTGCTCGCGCACGGTCTCGGCGACCGCGCCGTCGGCATTGGCCGCGTCGTAGCGCAGCGCAGCCTCGAGCGAGGTGCCGGTCGCGCTCAGGCGCAGGTCCTTGAGCAGCCGCTGCATCGCAATGTTGAAGCGCGCAAGGTAGCCGGGGCGGATCTCGAGCAGGCGCAGGCCGGCTGACGAGCCGGGCTCGGGGGCATCGCCTGGCGAGCGGTCATTGACCGGCTCGGTGAACAGCCCCTTGAGCAGCAGGTTGATTGCCGACGTGCGGTCAGGGTCGGACGTACCGGCCGCGCTGAAGACCGTCATGTGCTTGTCGAGTTCCAGCGCCACGCGCTTCTCGACGCAGAGCAGCGCGAGCAGCACCTTCATCTTCTGCAGCGCGGTTTCCTGCGGCGCGTCGGCGTCATCGCGCTCGAGCTCGTTGTAGATGAAGTGGCGGACGATCGCGTCGATGCGGCGGGCCAGCGTGCGCGCGTCGTCAGTGATCTTGTTCTGCAGGCGCACCGCGCGCGAGCCATCGAACATGATCGGCAGGCCGCGGCTGTCGGTGGTGCGCTCCTCGTCGGGGAACACGCGCGAGATCTTCACGCCCTTGCGCAGGTCGTCCGGCGTGCCGGCGCGGAACAGGCGACTGGCGTTGACCAGGCCGGCCTGCCACGTGCGCAGGTCCTGGATGCGCGGGCGGATCACGTTGCGCAGCAACTGGCGGATCTCGGAGCGCAGCTTCTCGGGCGTCCAGATCGTGATCGCCAGCGGCGCGGCGCTCTGCTCGTTGGTCTGGTCCTTGGTGTCGCGCGCGATCAGGCGCAACAGCAGCGAGGTCTGCGCGTCGTCGGTGACCGGCACGTCGCGGAACAGCGGCACAAGGTCGACGGTGAAGCGCACCGTGATGCTCGGCGGCTGCGACGAGATGCGGCTGGCGATGCGCTCGCCGAACCCGGGCACGTCCTGCCAGCGATCCTCGGGATCCGACCCGCGGCGGTACTGCAGGCGCAGGCCGCGCAGGCCGAACTCGTCCTCGGCCGAGACGATCAGCGGGAAGCTGCCGTTGGGCGTGGCATGACGTTCGGCCGAGCCCTCGGTCAGCGGCACGCCGGTGTCCACGAAGCGGCTCGTCGGCGGGCGGTCGCGGCGGACCTGGATCGGGTAGTGCGAATCCTCGGCCGAGCGCAGGCCGTCGGCATCCACAAGGTGGAACCAGTAGGCCTTCATGTCGCGCGCGAGGCGGATGTGGGCGATCCACTTCGTGCCGTTGGTGTCGTCGGGGCGGCGCGTCAACGCGAAGCGCGTCTGCGGCGCGGGCGCCTCGGCCTCGCCTTCCGCGGTGCGGCGCACCTGCGCCGGGCGGTCCACGCCGAGGTAGCTGCGCTCGGCGTCGAGCGGCTTGTTCGTGTCGATGCGGAACAGGACGTCGGCCTCTTCGGTGTGGGTCACGGCCGGCGGGTCGGCGCTCGATTCGCGGGCCCACGCGCGGTACGTCTCCGGCTCGGCCAGCTCGAACGCCGACTCGCTTGCGAAGGTGTGCGTGACCGACCGGTAGCTGCCGTCCACGACGACCGGATGGCGGTCCTTGTCGAGCTCGGGCATCGTGACCACCAGCCCGGCGCCGTCGTCGGTGGGCACCACCACGGCCTTCCAGTTGACGCGGCCGTCGAGCTGCACGTTCACGTCGCGGGTGCGCATGTACATCGGCACGCGGTAGACAATCTCGTGGTCCTCGATGCGCAGCGGCGGCATCAGGGTGACGGTGTACCTGCGCGAGTGCGTGCCATCGACCCACTCGACCCAGAGCGTGACGTCGCGCGCCATGCTGTGGAGGATCTTGCGGAAATGCCACTTCGGCGGGGTGCCCGGCGCCTTCGCGCTGCTGATGATGTCCATCGGTTCGCGCACAATGCCGATGTCGGGCAACTCGAGAGCCAGCTGCGCGCGCGGGAAGGTGTTGATGTCGAAGGTCTCGCTGTCGGCAATCACGCCGCGCGGCCATGCGTCGATCACCAGGTCGGACTTCTCGGCGGCGATGATGGTCTGCTGCGAGCCAGCGGGGCCGGTCCGGCCGGGCTGGCCTGTCCGCGCGTCGCCGGGCTGGCGCTGCGCGAAGTTGATCGAGAGCATCTCGGTGCTCGCCTCGGGCGTCGACTCGGGGAACTCCACACCGATGCCGAGCTTCATGCCGCCGTCGGTGCGCAGTGCCATGGCCACCGACGCCGTGACCAGCGCGAGCGAGCAGAACATCGCGGCGAACCCGGC
>JBFWQT010000296.1:0-8841 GCA_050249295.1 Planctomycetota bacterium | reverse complement strand
GGCCGCTGAGCTGCGTGAGGTGACCCTTCAGCTTCTCGAGCAGGTTCTTGTTCTCGTGCGCGTCGCCGATGCCCATGTTGATGGTCACCTTGACCGGGCGCGGGCAGGCATGGACGTTGCCGATGCCGAACTGCTCGCGGACCTTCGGACGCACCACGTCGGTGAACATCAGCTGCATGCGCGGCGGGCCCGACGGCATCTTCAGGTCGGCCTTCTTGCCGCCCTTGCCACCCTTGTCGCCGCCCTTGCCACCGTCGCCCTTGCCGGGCTGCTTCGGCTGCTTGCCCGGCTTGCCGCCGGCGGGGTTCTGCTGCTTTTCCTTGGCCATGTCTGCTGCTCTTTTCCGTTTGTCGCCCGCCATCCGGTGGGTTCGCGCGCGGTCAGACGGAGTTCGGGGTCGTGGTCGTGGTCAGAATCTCAGAACGTGGTTTCACACTTCTTGCACTTGCGGTGCTTCACACTCTTGTCACCTTCCTTCACCATCACGAAGGCGACGCGCGTGGCGCGCGTGCAGGCCGGGCAGACCGGCATGACGTTGGACATGTCGAGCGGAGCCTCGCGCTCCACGCGACCGCCGCGAGGATGCTCCTGCGACCGGCGCAGGTGCTTCTTCACGTAGTTGATGTTCTCGATCACGACCTCGTTGGTCTTGCGATCGACGCTCAGCACCTTGCCGCGACGGCCCTTGTTCCGGCTGTCGCCGCGGATCACTTCGACAATGTCGTTACGCTTGATGCGGTTGCCCATCAGACCACCTCCGCTGCCAGCGAGACAATCTTCATGAAGTTCTTGCGGCGCAGCTCGCGGGCCACGGCGCCGAAGATGCGCGTTCCGATCGGCTCGTTTTCCTTGTTGAGCAGCACGACCGCATTGCGGTCGAAGCGCACGTACGAGCCGTCTTCACGCCGGATGTTGTTCCTCGTGCGGACGATCACGCCGCGGATGACCTGGCCCTTCTTGATGTCCGCGCCCGGCTGCGCGTCCTTCACCGAGCCGATGATGATGTCACCCACGCCGCCCGCCTTGACCAGCGACCCGCCGAGCACGCGGATGACCATCACCGACTTGGCGCCGGAATTGTCGGCGACGTCAAGCATCGACTGCATCTGGATCATGGTTCACCTGTCTCCCGGCACGGCCGGTCTGTCGTCTCTGCGTTGCGGTTGGTCAGTCTCGTCAGGTCTCGTCAGGTCTCGTCGTCAACGGATCAGCGGATCGCGGCCTTGCGGATGATGCGGACGAGGCGCCAGCGCTTGGTGCGCGACAGCGGCCGGGTCTCCATCACCTCGACGAAGTCGCCTTCCTTCGCCTCGTTGTTCTCGTCGTGCGCGTGCAGCGTCGAGTACGTCGACACGATCTTCTCGTAGAGCGGATGCGGCGTCCGGCGCTCGATGCGCACCGTGATCGTCTTGTTCATCTTGCTCGACATCACCCGCCCCGCCATCAGCTTGCGGCGGTTACGCACGGGCGCTTCTTTCGTCGCGTTGTCTGCCATCTCTGCGTGTCCTCTGACTGCTGACGGTTGCATTGTGGATCAGTATGGATCAGGCCTTCGCCGGCGCCTTGCCTTGCTGGCGCTGGCGCTGGATGGTCAGCATCCGCGCAATCGCCTTGCGCATCTGCTGGAACCGGCCCGGATTCTGGATTCGCTTCGGGTCCGACGTGAAGCGACGCAGGAAGTACTCCTCACGCAGCTTCTCGAGTTCGGTCGCGATTTCCGCGTCCGACATGTCCCGAACCTTCTGGATCGCTTCCTTGCACATATCTGCGGCCTCCGGTTGGCGAGACGGCAACGCAGCGCGAGCTTGTGCGCGGCGCGATTCAGCGCAGCCCGCGCCACCACCTCGGGAACGCCACCGATCTCGAACACGATCGCGCCCGGCTTGACCAGCGCGCACCAGTACTCGGGTTCACCCTTGCCCTTGCCCATGCGCACTTCGAGCGGCTTGCTGGTGCGCGGCACCTGCGGGAAGATGCGGATCCAGTAGCGACCCTCACCACCCATGTTCTGCGAGATCGCAATACGCGCCGACTCGATCTGGCGCGACGTGATCTCGCCGGGCTCCATGACCTGCAGACCGAAGTCGCCGAACGACACGGTATGGCCGCGCGTCGCGTGACCGCGGATGTTCCCGCGCATCTGCTTGCGGTGCTTGACTCGCTTCGGCATCAACATGTGTCGTGCTCCTCGTCGTCGTTCCCGACCTCGGTCGTCTCGTCAGTTTCAGTTGGCAGCCGGTGCGGCGTAGTTGGGCGAACCCGGCAGCAGGCCGCGGTACACCCACACCTTCACACCGATGATGCCGAAGTTCGTCTTCGCGACGGCCGTCCCGAAGTCCACGTCGGCACTCAGCGTCTGCAGCGGAATCGACCCGAAGTGCGCCACCTCGCGGCGCGCCATTTCCGAGCCACCCAGGCGACCGGCCAGGCGGATGCGGCAACCCGCGGCACCCTTGTCCTTGGCCTGCTTGAGAATGTTCTTCATCGTGCGGCGGAAGCTGCCGCGCTTGGCGAGCTGCTCGGCAGCGGCCTCGGCGAGCAGCACCGACTCGAGCTCGGGGTCGCGCACCTCGCGGATCTGCACGTTGATCGTCTGGCCGGTCATCGCCGACAGCTTGCCCTCGATCTCCTGCAGCTTCGCACCCTTCTTGCCGATCAGCACGCCGGGGCGGGCGGTGTGGGCAAACACGACGACGCGGTAGAGCTTGTGCTCGGTGCCGTCGGCGGCCTTCTGCGTACCGATCGCGACGCGCTCGATGTCGATGCGCGAGATCGCGGCCGAGGCATGCTTGGCCTTGAGGTATTTGCGGATCTTCTGATCCTCGTTGAGCAGGCGGCCGAATTCCTTCTTCGGCGCGTACCAGCGCGAGCGCCAGCCCTTGTGCTCGCCGTAGATGCCGACGCGGAAGCCAGTGGCGTTGATCTTGTGACCCATGGTTACTCCTTGCCTTCCGTCTTCTCGGCGTCGTCAGCCTTCGGCGCGTCACTCGCGGGCGCTGCCTCGGTCTTCGGGGCA
Source organism: Planctomycetota bacterium (assembly GCA_050249295.1). Classification (GTDB taxonomy): domain Bacteria; phylum Planctomycetota; class UBA8742; order SKZP01; family SKZP01; genus JBFWQT01. The sequence goes on along the minus strand of JBFWQT010000296.1, from coordinate 5,825 downwards.
TCTTCGGTCTTCGGGGCATCGGCGGTTGCGGCAGCCTTCGCCGCGCCGTCGCCGTCGGCCTTCTTCTTCTTCTTCGCGCCCTTCTCCTCGAACTTCGTGATCTTCGTCGGGTCGGCCGGCGCGAGCACGATGTTGATGTGCGAGTTGCGCTTCAGGATCGGGTTGGCCATACCGCGCGAGCGGGCGCGCCAGCGCTTGAACATCGGCGCGCCATCGACCCACGCCTCGGCCACGACGAGCTTGTCGGCGTCGATGTTGAGCTTCTTCTTGAGCGACTCCTCACCGGCGTTGGCGAGCGCCGAGCGCAGCACCTTGTCGATGTAGACCGCGGCCCGACGGTCGGAGAAGCGCAGGATCTGCAGCGCGTCGTTGACCGGCTTGTTGCGGATCATGTCCATCACGTACCGGGCCTTCTTGGGGCCGATGCGCGCGTACCTGTGGGTTGCCCGGAATCGCAGTTCCATTGCTCGTTCTCGATCTTCGTCAGGCGACGGTCTTCAATCGACTCGACAATTGATCAGTGACAGCTCGCGCAGTGTCCGCGCCGATTCGCATCAGCGCTTCTTCTTCGCGTCTTCCTTCTTGTTCGTGTGGCCGCGCCACGTGCGCGTCGGCGAGAACTCGCCGAGCTTGTGGCCGACCATGTCTTCGGTGACAAAGACCTTCCAGAAGGTCTTGCCGTTGTGGACGAGGAACGTGTGGTCGATCATCTCGGGGACGATCGTGCTGGCCCGTGCCCACGTCTTGATCGGATCCTTCGAGCCCTCATCCTTCTGACGCAGCACCTTGCGGAGCAGCTTCGGATTGACGAACGGGCCCTTGCGCAGTGATCGACTCATGTCGTTTCCTCGTCTGGACTCTCAAGCTCACTTCTTGCGGGTGCCGGCCACGTGCTTGCCGAACTTGCGTCCGCGGATGATCAGGTTGTTCGACCACTTCTTCTTCTGGCGCGTCTTGCCACCCTTCGCCAGCAGACCGGTCTTCGAGCAGGGGTGACGGCCGCCACCACGACGACCCTCGCCACCACCCATCGGGTGGGCCACGGGGTTCATCGCGGACCCGCGGTTGTGCGGGCGGCGACCCATCCAGCGCTTGCGACCCGCCTTGCCGATCACCACGTTCTGGTGATCGAGGTTGCCCACGCGACCGATCGTCGCGCGGCACTCGAGCAGGATCTTGCGCATTTCGCCCGAGGGCATCACGACCGTCGCGTACTTGCCTTCCTTCGCGGAAAGCACCGCCACGGTACCGGCCGAGCGCACCAGCTTGCCGCCCTGGCCCGGGTTGAGCTCGATGTTGTGGATGTCGAGGCCCTGCGGAATGTTCTTGATCGGCATGCAGTTGCCCGGACGCGGCTCGACCTTCAGGCCGGCCAGCACCGTGTCGCCCTGCTTCATGCCGACCGGCGCGAGGATGTACTGCAGCGAGCCGTCCGGGTACTGCACGCGCGCGATGTTGGCGCTGCGGTTCGGATCGTACTCGATGCTCAGCACGTTGCCCGGCTTGTCGTCGTGCCGGTTGCGCCGGAAGTCGACCTTGCGGTACATGCGCTTGGCGCCACCCCCGCGGAACCGGCTGGTGGTGCGGCCGAGGTTGTTGCGGCCACCGTGGCTCTTGAGCGGCTCGAGCAACGACTTCGCCGGCTTGATGCGGCCGCGATCGGTCAGTTCCGACCAGTCCAGCACGCTGCCCTGGCGGCGGCCCGGCGTCGTCGGATTGTATTTGCGAATACCCATGATGCGGTCTTCTCCGGCTGGCGACTGCTCTGCTCGGACAGAATCAGGACATGAAGTCGATCGTGCCTTCCTTCAGCGTGACCCAGGCCTTCTTTGCAGGGGCCTTGGGAACACGCTTCCAGCGCACGCGGCGGGTCCGGCCATGCAGGTTGCTCGTGCGCACCTTCAGGACCTTCACGCCGAAAATCGTTTCGATCGCCTGGCGGATCTCCACCTTGTTCGAAAGCGGATCCACCCAGAAGGCGTACTGCGGCTTGCGCTCGCCGGTGGGCTTGCCCTTGCGGTCGCGCTCGTGCGGACCCCGCGGCGTCACCGCCTTCTCGGTGATGATCGGCTCGCGGATCACGGTGTAGTGTCGGGCCTTGTCAGTCATGGCTTCCTCGTCGAGGCATCCGTCAGGTCAACTCGTCAGTTCTCGTTTTGCTGCTCCCGGCCTGTGAACAGACCGGGCGGCGCCTTCCAGCTCAGTCCTTGCCGACCTTGTCGGCCTTGCCGACATCCGTGGTCCGGACCTTGCGGGCTTGCGCCGCCTTCTTGCGGGTATCGATCAGCTCGTCGAGTGCGTCCTTCGTCAGGACCAGGCGAACGTGTCGCAGCACATCGAGCGTGTTGAAGTTGCGGATCTCGTCGAGCTTGACGCGATCAATGTTGCGGGTCGACAGGTGCAGGTTGCGATCGAGGCCCTTCGTGCCGATCAGCGTGGCCTTGCCTTCGACGCCGATCTTCTTCAGCAGCGACGCGACGTCCTTCGTCTTCGGGCCGTCCAGAGCCGGGCTATCGATGATCACCACTTCGTTGTCGATGAACTTGCTCAGCAGGGCGCTGTCGAGTGCGACGCGGCGCATCCGCTTGGGCAGGCCGCTGTCGTAGTCGCGCGGCGTCGGCGGGAAGATCACGCCGCCACCCACGCGCACGGGGCTCGTCGTGCGGCCGGCGCGGGCCCGACCGGTGCCCTTCTGGCGGTACATCTTGCGGTTGGTGCCGTGCACCTCGCCGCGCGACTTCGCCTTGTGGGTGCCGACGCGCTTGTGCGCCTGGTAGCCGACGACCATCTGGTGCATCGTCTTCGCGAGAATCTTCTCGCCGAACACGGACGCATCGACCTCGATGTCGGCCTGCTTCGTGCCGTCAGCGCTGTAGTGCGGGACCTTGACTTTGGTGGCGACCATCGTTTCCTGCCTTCGTCGTCGTTAACTCTGCGAATGTGTTGGAGTCGATGTGGCGGTGTCCGGAGTACCGGTCACTCGGCGGGAACCAGCGGGCGCTCCCGCTGCTCCTTCGTGCTGCCGGTGCGCGCATCGCGAACCAGCACCACGCCGCCGTTGGGACCGGGAATCGAGCCCTTCACGAAGATCACGTTGGCCTCGGTGTCGATGCGCACGACCTCGACGTTCTTCACGGTGGCCTGCGAAGCACCCATGTGGCCGCCCATCCGCATGCCCTTGAACACGCGCGACGGGTCCGAGCTCTGGCCGATCGAGCCCGGCTGGCGCACGTTCATCGAGCCGTGGCTCTCGGCGCCGCGGCTGAAGTGGTGGCGCTTGACGGTGCCCTGGAAGCCCTTGCCCTTGGTCGTGCCGATCACGTCGACGATGTCGCCGATCTGGAAGATCTTCGCGGTCAGCTCGGTGCCCACTTCGACCGGCGCCGCATCCTTGCCGTTGAGGCGGATCTCGCGCAGGTGGCGCTGCGGCGGCACCTTGGCCTTGCGGAAGTGGCCCTTCATGGGCTTGGTGACGTTCTTCTTCAGCTCGTCGTAGCCGATCTGGATGGCGACGTAGCCGTCCTTCTCCTTCGTGCGAACCTGCACGACGGGGCAGGGACCGACCTGGATCACCGTAACGGGGATCATGCGGCCGTCCTCGGCGAACAGCTGGGTCATCGAGATCTTGCGACCAAGCAATGCGTGCGTCATTCCTAGCGGCTCCGTCAGCCCCGCTTTGGCGGGAGGGACCGAACGCGGGTGCGGCGCCTCTGCCACCTGCCCGTTTGAAGGAGCCGGAAGCCGGTGCGCTACACCGTTCTGTCTAGTCGATTGGCTCGCGGGATTGCCCGGTGGATCGGGCCGATTCGCGCTGGCGCGAACAGCCTGACTCCTCCGGGACCGGTTGGATTGCGCTCACAAGCGGAGCGCAATCCGTCGTCGGGAACATGGCTGCATTGCCTCCCTGCGCGGGTCGCGGCGCGAGCCGTGAGCGTTGCAGTGGAGGTTGCCAGATCAGGCTTGCGAGGCGCGCGAGCTACAGTCGCCTCGGATGAATCCCCGTTGCCGGTGACTCGTCAGGCCTTGATCCGGATCCCGATGCCGGTCGCTGCGGTGAGAGCGTGAGCCCTTTCCCAGCAGCGAGAGGGCGGATCATAGGTTCGGCCGGCCTGCCGTCAAGCCGAATTCTTGCAATTCGCGCGCCACGGCAAGGCGGCCGTTCTCTCCGGTTGCCTTGCCCCTCTCACCCCTTGCCCTTGCCCTTGCCCTTGCCCTTGCCCTTGCCCTTGCCCTTGCCCTTGCCCTCCCGTGGCGTCCGCAATCGCGCTGCATCAACGGGAAGGAAGAAGATTGAACACAGAGAACACAGAGAACACAGAGCAGGAGTCGAGTGAGAGGGCTCGAACCGGATTCTCCGCGTCTCTCGACTGTCGGAGGGGCCGGCAACCACCGCGTCTCCGGTATTCTCCGTGTCCTCTGCGTCCTCTGTGTCCAATCCTCTTTCGTTGCACTTTCGTTGCACTTTCGTTGCACGGCGACTCGCGGCCAATCGCCGATCGGCGGCAGATTCGTGATCGCGAGGCCCTCGGGGCCCGCTCGCTTGCGCCCTTGCCCTTGCCCTTGCCCTTGCCCTTGCCCGCCATCCCGTTGCTCCCGTCACCCTCAACACAACAAACGCCGTTCGCCATCTCTGACATCGGTCCAATTTAGCTAAAATAATTTCTATCCCAATCGTCGCATGGACTTGGGTCAGAAAACAGGCTCCAACATAGGACATTCCTCATTATAGAGGGGGATGTTGTGTTTCAAAGGCTGGACCCATGTCGCTGAATTCGCTCATTTACGCCGTATCTGGCTGCATACTTTTCCACAATCTGGTGCTGCGGTGGTCTGCACGGATGGACCCGCGAGGCCGGGGTGTCAGTCGCATCTGCGCCAGCGCGGGTGGAGCAAGCGGAGCAAGAGCCGCGAGCGCGAGCGAGCGGGCCCGGAGGCGTCGCGCCTTCGAATCGGCCGTTCGCACGGGTGCCGGGCGCGATGCAGATCGGCAATCCGAAGCGTGCCGGGGACGCAAGTCCCCCGGAGGGTGTGCGATCGCCCTCGCGCAATCGTCGTGCGCTCGTCGGCGTACCCTCCGCGGACTCACGTCCCCGGCTCGCCCGGAACGTCGGGGAGCTCTCGGTGGCGCTCGCGAACAGATATTTTCGATGTGCAGAAACTCCGCACAGGTATCCAGGTCCGCCACCGGCAGACGGCCGCACGCCGAATCTGCGGAACGAACCCATTTCATCTGCAACTGTATTCCCAACTTGGACATGCAGCACTCCGCGCCATCGACCACTCCAGATTATCGGACACCTCGGCCCGATCCGCTACTGTCGCCCGCGGAGCCCCATAAACACGGGGTTCTTTTCGCGAGAAAGTGCAGTGAAGTGGAGTGAAGCGTCGTGAAGCATGCGTCAACGCCCGGAACAACTCCATAGAGGACACGTCAACGTCTCGTAGAGAATGCTTGCGCGGTGGTCATGTTCACTTGGCCCGCGCAGCCGTACCATGGATCGCTCACACCACACGCCGCGGAGCGGTTGCGACATGCCCGGCATACCCCACCCGGACGACCCCACGCTCGATCGCCGCAAGCGACAACGCGCCCCCGGGACTGGCGGCCCCACCCCCGGGACTGGCGCCGTCACACGTCGCGAGACGCTCGCCGACAGCGCTCGCCAGACGGCCGCCTCCACGGCCGCCAACCTGCGTCAGTACCGCCTCGGCGACGAACTCGGTCGCGGCGGCATGGGCGAGGTCCGCGCTGCGATCGACAACGAGCTCCGCCGGCAGGTCGCCATCAAGCTGCTGCGATCGCCCGGCAGTGCGAACGACGCGAC
>JBFWQT010000295.1:0-8890 GCA_050249295.1 Planctomycetota bacterium | reverse complement strand
CACTCGCCCACCGGGCAGCGTCGGCACTGAACATCAAATCACCGGGGATGCACGCGCATGTCGCAATTGTTCCATACGCCCGACGTCTCACCAACCCGCTCCGCGCTATCGCGTGCATCCCGCGCTGCGCGTTGTCGGCCAGCGGGTGGCGGAGCGCCGGACGACAGGCAAGTGCGGTCACCCGACAGGCCGGGCCGCGATTGCATTCCTGCCGCGGGCGCTCGCAGTTGTCCCGGGTCTTCGCGGTCGGTTTTTCTCGCGTGAAGCCGCTTGCCAACTTTCCACATTTCTCCTGCCGTCGTCGCCCGTCAGCCCCTGCCACGTCTTGATTCAGGAGGGATAGTGTCAGCGAGTGCCCGGAAACAGGGAGTCAAAGCCGGTCGAATGCCGCCGATTCCCATGAACAGCCGTTGACAAGGGGCCCGCCCCGTTCTAGTATCATTTGCCAACAGTACCTCGACAGTGCCCCGGATGTGGCGCAGAACGACCCCGGAAACCGCCCTGGCGGACGACGGTGGTGAGACGTTGCGGCGCATCATCCGGATGACCGTTCGAGCCGTCCGCACACATCGCGTGCGGGCGTGAGGAATGCCGCCCCGGCCGGATGCGTGCCGGGGATGGCCAGCCAGTTCCTTCCACCGCTGCGCGGAGACGTCGAATGCCGGATGCACCTGTTCCCGGGCCGCAGGACCAGATTTCCGACCTGCAGCTGACCGAGACGATGAAGTCGTCCTACGTGGACTACGCGATGTCGGTCATCGTCTCGCGCGCGCTGCCCGACGTGCGCGACGGCCTCAAGCCCTCGCAGCGGCGCATCCTCTACGTGATGCACACCCTCGGCCTGCGCGCCAACGGCAAGACGCGCAAGTGCGCCGGCATCGTCGGCGAGACGATGGGCAACTACCACCCGCACGGCGACAGCGCGATCTACCACACGCTCGTGCGCATGGGGCAGCCGTGGTCGATGCGCTACACGCTCGTCACGCCGCAGGGCAACTTCGGCAGCCAGGACGGCGACCCGCCCGCCGCCTACCGCTACACCGAAGCGAAGATGGACCGCGCGGCCGAAGACATGATGGGCGACGAGCTCGGCCAGGAGACCGTGCCGTTCGTCCCCAACTTCGACCAGCGGCTCACCGAGCCGACGGTGCTGCCGGCGATGTTCCCGAACCTGATGTGCAACGGGTCGGAAGGCATCGCGGTCGGCATGGCGACCAAGATTCCGCCGCACAACATCACCGAGGTCTGCAACGGCCTGCTCGCGCTGCTCGACGACCCGGCGATCACACCGGCCGGGCTGATGCAGCACATCAAGGGGCCGGACTTCCCGACCGGCGGCATCATCATCGGCACCGACGGCATCCGCCAGGCCTATTGCAGCACCGGCCCGGATCGCGGCCGCGGCCCCGTGATGGTGCGCGCCGTGTGCGAGGTCGTCGAGGACAAGAAGAAGAGCACGATCGTCGTCACCGAGCTGCCCTACCAGGTGACGCGCCACGCGGTGGTCGACAAGGTGCGCGACCTGATGCGCACCGATCGCGTCAAGGACATCGCCGATGTCCATGACATGAGCGACAAGAACAACCCGCTGCGCATCGAGATCGAGCTGAAGAAGGACGCCAACGCCGCCGTCGTGCTCAACCAGCTCTACAAGTACACGCCGCTGCAGGACACCTACGGCATCAACATCATTGCGCTCGCCCCGGTGAGCCGCGACCTGCAGGACCTCGAGCCGTTCGACTTCGAGGACTACGAGCCGATCCGGCCGGTGCGCTGCAACCTGAAGGACCTGCTCGAGCACTACCGCGATCATCGCTACTGCGTGATCCGCCGGCGCAAGAACTTCAAGCTCAAGAAGGCGCGCGCCCGCCTGCACTTCGTCGAGGGCCGGCTCAAGGCGCTCGACCACATCGACAAGATCATCAAGCTGATCCGCGGCAGCAACAGCACCGAGGAAGCCCAGCAGGGGCTGATCCGCGAGTTCGAGTTCACCGAGCTGCAGGCCGATGACATCCTCGGCATGGCGCTGCGCCAGCTCACCGGGCTCGCGCGCACCAACCTGGAGGCCGAGCGCGACGAGCTGCGCGAACGCATCAGCTACTACGAGAAGGTGCTCGGCTCGCGCGACGAGGTCTACAAGATCATCAAGCAGGAAGTGAAAGACCTGCAGAAGAAGTACGGCGACGCGCGCCTGACGCGCATCGAGGCCGGCGGCAGTGCCGAGATCGACCGCGCCTCGCTCGAAGCCGACGAGGAAGTGATCGTCACGATCTCGCGCGAGGGCTACGTCAAGCGCGTGCCGATGAACACGTACCGCCGGCAGGGCCGCGCGGGCGTGGGCGTGAGCGCCGGCGACCTGAAGGAAGGCGACTTCATCGAGCACCTGTTCGTGACCAGCACGCACCAGTACATCCTGGTGTTCACCGAGCGCGGCAAGCTGTTCTGGCTGCGCGTGTGGGACCTGCCCGAGATGGGCCGCACCGCGCGCGGCCGCAGCATCCGCAACTTCGTGCAGATCGAGGCCGAGGATCGCGTGACGGCGGCCTACCAGGTGCGCGACTTCGAGGAGGGCTTCATCATCATGGCCACGCGCAAGGGCGTGGTGAAGAAGACCGCGCTCAGCGAGTACGGCAACGTGCGCGCCAGCGGCATCATCGCGATCCGCCTCGACGAGGGCGACCAGCTGATCGGCGTGCAGATCGTGCGCGGCGACGAGGATGTGATCCTCGGCACGCGCAGCGGCATGGCGATCCGCTTCCCCAACCAGGACGCCCTGATGGACAAGGGCGGCGACGGCGACGAGGACAGCGAGGGCGAGGCCGCCGATGCGTCGAGCTCGCAGGAGGAGATCGCCCTCGGCGCGATCCCGCCGGGCAAGAAGCTGGTGCGCGGCATCCGGACCGTCGGGCGCGTGGCGCGCGGCGTGCGCGGCATCAAGCTGCGCGACGACGACGCGGTGATGGACATGGTGGTGGTGCCGCACGACACCGAGGGCGTCGCAGTGCTGACCGTCTGCGCGCTGGGCTACGGCAAGCGCACCGCGCTCGACGAGTACCGCTGCCAGAGCCGCGGCGGCAAGGGCATCATCAACATCAAGGCCAACCAGCGCAACGGCGACGTGGTCGCGCTCAAGCCGGTGGTGGACAACGACGAGCTGATGCTGATCTCGGAGCACGGCCAGCTGGTGCGCTTCGTGATCGATGGCGAGAGCATGCGCGAGATGGGCCGCAACACCCAGGGCGTGCGCCTCAAGAAGCTCGACGAGGGCGACCGCATCGTGGCGGTCACGCGCATCCCGCGCGACATCGCCGACCGGAACGACGGCGATGACGACGACGCGCCGGACGACACGGGTGGGGACGACGGCGGCGACCCCGGCGACAGCGGCGACGACAAGCCCACGCGCGGTCGCAAGGCCGCGGCGCCGGTCGATTCCGACGAGGCGATCGACGCGCGGCTCGGCAAGGTCGGCGGCAAGTCCGACGCGGCCAACGACGCGTTCGAGGAGAAGTACGGCCGCGGCAAGAAGAAGAAGGGCAAGAAGGCTGCCGACGAAGGCGACGACGACGACGAGTGATCCGCGCTGCTGTCAGCCCGACAGCGGTGCGCGGGCGATCGTGCGTCCGCTGCGCAGCGTGAGCAGGTCGACGTGGTCGTGCGTGCGCGCGCGCGGGTCCGGCGCACGCAGCGTCGCGGCGAGTTCGTCCACCCGTGCGGCTGCCTCGCCGCCGGCGCGGTGCAGCGTCCACAGGGAACTGTAGAGCTCGGGGAATTCGTGTCGGCGATATCCCGACGCCGCATCGAAATGAGCGGGCGGCACATCGGCAAACGGATCAGGCGTCATGGCCGGGATCGCAGCAGCGGCTACTTCTGCGCGGCGGCGATGCGTGACTTGATGCCGTCGGTCACGTCGCTGTTGCTCGGCGCGTCGGCAAAGCCGAGGTACGTCTCGAGCGTGTTCGCCGTGGCAGTCACAATCTGGTCGAGCGTCAGCGTCACGCGCACATAGGTGGTGCCGCCAGCGGCCTCGCTCTTCTCGGTGGCCACGTCGCGACGCATCAGATCGTCCACCGTGACGTCCACGGCTTCGATCTTCTCGGTGCCCCAGTTGGGGAACGCGGCGGCGTCGAGTTCGAGCGAGTCGATGTACTTCGTGACGAGATCCTTCACCATCGGCTGCAGATCCGTCGCGCCCTTCTCGGTAGCGGCCGATTCGTCCGCACCCTTGCCGAAGCCGTACAGGCCGCTCTCGTCGCCGGGCTGGCGGGTCTTGAACCAGGCCGGCACGCCACCGGCGGGCGGCGTCGGCGTGTTGCTGCTCGTGCCGCTGTTGCTCGACGTGCCCGCGTTCGAGTTGCTGCTCGCGGAGTTGCTGGAGGCAGAGTTGTTGGCCGGTGCCGAGTTGCTCGCGTTGGCGGGCGGCCGGTTGCTGTTCGAGCTATTGCTGCTGGTCGAGCTGTTGTTGGTCGCCGGCGTGTTGCGGTTGGCGTTGCTCGACGACGAGGACGACGACGACGACGAGTTGCTGCCGCCGTTCCAGTCCGTGTTGCCGCCCCAGTTGGTGTTGCTCGGCGGCGGTGTCGACGACGAGTTGCTGCGGCCTCCACCGCTGACCACCTCGGCCGGCGGGCGCGTGTTGACGGCCGGCGCGTTGGGGTTGTCCCAGTCGGTGCGGTTGCCCTCCTGGTCGTTGCCGGTGCCCCACGGCCCGGTGGGCTCGCGGTAGTAGCGAGGCTGCATCCCGGCGCCGCCGAACGTGGTGGCCACCGTCGCGTCGCTGGCCGACTTGCCGCTGAGGTTCTTCCCCTCGTCCTGCTTGTCGCTCGATCCGCAGCCAGCCTGCAGGAACAGATTGACCGGAACCATCGCCACGACGAACACAATGAACAGCTGGCGGCGCATCAGCGTCTCCTCGGAAGGAATCTGCGTGGGCGGGGGTCGCGGGGGCGCGGGGTGGGCGACGCCCGATGATCGCACGACGCGCGCCCGCGAGGCAAGTCTGCGCGGCAAGTCCGCGCATCCCGGTCTGCGGGATGCACGGGGCAAACCGCTGCCGCTGCGTCAGTTGCCGCGCGCCGGTGCGCCGGCCTGTTGCCCCTGTGCCAACTGTTGCTTGCGCAGCATGCGCGTTGCGCCGGGTGTGCTCGGCGCCGTGTCCAGCGATGACGTCGCGTCGAACATGTCGAGGATCGTCCGCAACTGCGGCGACAGCTCGGCCACCACCATCCGGCCCTGCCGGCCGCGCAGGAACTCGGCCACGCGCAGCAGTGCGCCAAGCCCGTTGGAGTTGATGCTGTCGCAGCGCGAGAAGTCGAGCACGATGCGGTGCACGCCGGATTCGACCAGCGACTTCAGCTCGTGCTCGAAGCGCATGAAGTTGTCGCTGCCGAGCTTGCCCACCACCGGCACCACGCCGACGTCGGGCTGCTGCAGCTCACCGACGAGGATCGCCTCGGCCGGGTACAGGCGCGTGGTCTCGCGGTGCGTGCGATGCGACACCGGGACCGGAATCGCCTCGGCCTCCTCGCCCTCCTCGAGTGGCGGCAGCTTCTGCGTCTCGCGCCGCAGCTTCTGCGTTTCCCGCATCGCGGCGGCCTCGGCGTCGCTCGTCGGCACGTGCCGCAGCATCGGCGATGACACCCGCTTGATCGCCACGCTGTCGCACGCCGGGCAGGAGAGCTGCGCGTCGCCGGTCAGCAGGTTGCCGTCGGTGAGCTGCTCGCACTTCACGCACCGGAACGACGACGACTCGAACAACCCGACCAGCTGGATTGCGGCCGGCGTGGTCAGCCAGCCCTTGCCCGTGGCCCAGCGCTCGAACGCCAGATCGGCGCCCTCCGTCTGATGCTGGACGACAAACACCCACGGGTTGTCGCCCTGCAACAGGCCGCACTCGATGGCCAGCTCGGCAAGGATGGCGGTGCGCAACATAGGGAGAGCCGACGATCACTCCGACGTTAGCACCAGAATATTGGGATTCTTGGCAACTTGACACCCTAAATCGTGAGCGGACAGGTGTCTGTGGCCGTGCCGAGGGCATCCCGACCGGCTTGCATGGTGCTGTCGGTGTGCGAGCATCAGCGGCAACGCCATGCAATGCGATGCGCGCCTCGCGAACGGCACTACCATGATCCGACTGATCGTCACCGACGTGGACGGCGTTCTCACCGACGGGTCGATCCTGATCGACGACAACGGCGTCGAGACCAAGCGCTTCAATGTGCTCGATGGCTCGGCCGTCGCGCATTTGCGGCACGTGCACATTCCGGTGGCGATCATCACGGGCCGACGCAGCCGGGCGACGCTGTGGCGCGCGCGCGAGTGCCAGATCACCGAGGTGCATCAGGGCCATCGCGACAAGCTGCGCGTGCTGCAGGAGGTCTGCACGCGGCTCGACGTGCCGCTCGACGAGACGGCGTACATCGGCGACGACCTGCTCGACCTCGCGCCGTTGCTCGCTGTGGGCCTCGCGTGCTGCCCGGCCGATGCGCGGCCGGAGGTGCAGGACCGCTGCCAGGTGATCACGCGCGCGAAGGGTGGCGAGGGCGTGCTGCGCGACGTGGCCGAGTTCGTGCTGCGTCAGAACGGCCAGTGGGAGGGCGTGCTGGCCCGCTACCTGCCAACCGGCGCCGGCGAAGGCTGATCATCTGTGGTACAATCGGTGGCGTGATGGGAGCCATTCGCGCCCCTGGCGCGGCCATGCGTGCGGCACAGCCCGGCGATCGTTTCCGATCCGGGCCCCTCAGACCCTCAGGCCCGCCGCACAGCGCACGCGGCAATCGATCACGCGACGACACCTGCTGTTGCGGCAGAACCTGGCGGGGGGTATGCACACGCACCCTTACTTCCAGCGCCGCAACGCCACGCCGTCGTCGCGACCCCACCCATCGCCCGCGTCATGAACCTTCGCCCTGTTGCACTCCAGACCGGGTTGCTGCTGATGTTCTCGTTGTTGTTCCTCTTGTTTGCGCCGACCGCCTGCGCCAACAAGACGACCAACAACGCCACCAACGACGCGACGGCCACCGACAACGCCGCGAACAACGGTGGCAACGGCAGCAACGGCAGCAACCTCGACAATCGCACCTCGCCGACTGCGCTGCTCGAGCCGCCGCCGGTGGCCAGGCGCGTGCCGCATTCGACGACGATCCACGGCGTCACGCTGCAGGACGACTACTACTGGTTGCGCGACGACGAGCATGACCCATCGGTGCGCGCCTACCTCGAAGCCGAGAACCTCTACACCTCGGCGGCGATGGCGCACACGCGCGGCCTGCAGGACACGCTCTACAAGGAGTTCATCGGCCACCTCAAGGAGACCGACGTCGATGTGCCGGTGCTGCACGGCGGCTTCTGGTACTACACGCGCACCGAGCAGGACCGGCAGTACCCGCTGCATTGCCGCCGCGCGGGCACGATGGATGCGCCGGAGCAGTTGCTGCTCGACGAGAACGTGGAAGCCGGTGACGGCGAGTACTTCGCGCTCGGCACGTTCGATCCGAGCCCCGACCACAAGCTGATCGCGTGGTCGTGCGACACCAGCGGCGCCGAGCAGTTCACGATCCGCGTGCGCGCCGTGGCGCCCGACGCGCCGCGCGAGGATCTGCCGGACGCGATCGAGAACTCGTCGGGCAGCGTGGCGTGGGCCAGCGACAACCGCACGTTCTTCTACAGCACGCTCGATGACACCAACCGGCCGTACCGCCTGTGGCGCCACACGCTGGGCACCGCGCAGGCCGACGACGTGATGGTCTACGAGGAGACGGACGCCGCGTACTACCTCGGCATCGCCCGCTCGCGCAGCGGCCGGTTCATCATCATGACGCTCGAGAGCCAGATCAGCACCGAGGTGCACGTGCTCGAGGCGGCCGACGCAGCCGGTGAGTTCCGCCTGATCGAGCCGCGCCGCACCGGCATCGAGTACGCCATCGAGCATCACGGCGACCGCTTCTTCATCGTCACCAATGACAACGCCGTGAACTTCCGGCTGGTCGAGGCGCCGGTGAACGACCCGGGCAAGGCCAACTGGAAGGACGTGATTCCGCACCGCGCCGACGCGTACATCCAGGGCGTCGACGCGTTCGCGCATCACCTCGTGGTGTCGGGCCGCGAGAGGGGCCTGCCGACGCTGCAGGTGCGCAACCTCGACACCGGCGAGTCGCACACCGTGGCATTCCTCGAGGCGGCGTACCGCATCGAGCCGGTCGCGAATCCGGAGTTCGACACGACGACGTTCCGCTTCGGCTACGCGTCGTTGGTCACGCCGTGGAGCACGTTCGCCTACAACATGACGACGCGCGCGCGCGAGCTGCTCAAGGAGCGCGAGGTGCCGGGCTACGATCGCAAGCTCTACGAGACGGCCCGCATTGCCGCGCGCGCCAGGGACGGCGTCGAGGTGCCGATCTCGCTGGTGTACCGCAAGGGCCTGAAGAAGGACGGCACCAACCCCTGCCTGCTCTACGGCTACGGCAGCTACGGCAGCACCGACGAGGATCCGTGGTTCAGCTCGTCACGCCTGAGCCTGCTCGACCGCGGCTTTGTGTTCGCCATTGCACACGTGCGCGGCGGTGGCGAGATGGGCCGCATGTGGTACGAGAACGGCAAGCTGCTGAAGAAGAAGAACACGTTCACCGATTTCATTGCCTGCGCCGAGCATCTCATCGCCGAGGGCTACACCACGTCGAGCCGGCTGGCGATCACCGGTGGCAGTGCGGGCGGCCTGCTGATGGGTGCCGTGACCAACATGCGCCCGGGGCTGTTCCACGTGGTGGTGGCCGACGTGCCGTTCGTCGATGTGATGAACACGATGCTCGACGAGTCGATCCCGCTGACGGTGATCGAGTATGAGGAGTGGGGCAACCCGCACGTGAAGGAGTACTTCGACTACATG
>JBFWQT010000294.1:0-8898 GCA_050249295.1 Planctomycetota bacterium | reverse complement strand
GCGGCATGGTCGGAGCGCCGGGTGTCGCCGTCCACAGGCGTTCGCGGGCGGGTCGGCTGTCGGCGAGGCAAAACGCATTTTCTCCGAACGACGCGCCGACCGGCGGGAACCCCTGCATGACAACGACGACGACGCGACTGACGCAGCCGACCACCCACGACGTGCGGTGCTCATCACCGGAGACACGCTGACTGTGCATGCCGCCCGGCACAAGCCGACGTCCGCCGATCCGTTGGCGCCAGACCCGCCCGCGGCGACGGCGAGCGAGCCGAGCGACGAGTCGTTGCTGGATCGCATGCGGTCGCGCGACACCGCCGCGCTCGACGCGCTGGTCGGTCGCTGGTCGCGGGTGCTGATGCGCACCGCCTGGCTCACGCTCGGTGATGCGCACGCCGCGGACGACGCCGTGCAGCAGACCTTCATCGCGGCGTGGGACGGCGCGCGGCGCACTACGCCGCAGACGCCGGTGCGCGGCTGGCTGTTCGCGATCCTGATCAACCAGTGTCGCAGGCGCCAGCGCTCGGCTGGTCGTCGGCGCCGGCGCGAAGAGGCCGCCGCACGGCCCGAGCGGGTCGAGCCGGGCCCGCACACCGACACGGAGATTGAACTCGAGCGCATGCGACGCGCGTTGCTCCGGCTGACGCCGCCGTTGCGCGAAGTGGTGGTGCTGCGATTCCAGCAGGGCCTGTCGGTGGACGACACCGCGGCCGCGCTGGGCATCGCCGAGGGCACCGTGAAGAGCCGCACCCATTCCGCGATGGCCGAGCTGCGCCGTCGCCTGACCGGAGAGACACCATGACGACGATCCACGATCACGGCAGCAGCGACGCGACGTTGCTCGGGCTGCTTCATCAGCTCGGCGAGCGCGCCCCCGCGGCCCCCGGCAGCGGGCATGTGCGCCACCGGCTGGCACGCCGACGCGTGCGTCGCATCACGATCGGCAGTGTGATCGCCGCGACGCTGCTGGCCGGACTGACCGCGCTGGTGCTCACCCCGACGGGTGTGCCGGCCGACGCCATCGCGAACACGCCGACGCCGGACCCCGCACCGTCACCGACTCCGGAGCCCGCTCCAGAGCAGGTCATCGCACCCTCGCCACAAGACGCGCCACCAATCGCCGCGCTCTCGCCGACCATGTCGGTGCCCGACCTGCGCGGCGCGATCCGCAGATGGCTCGACGCGATCGGCGCCGACAGCGCCTGCATCCTGCGGCTGCCCGGCCAGGAGATCTCGCTCTCGATCCACGGCTCGTCACGGCCGGTGCGGCAACTGGCTGCCGAAGCAGCCGCGCTGTTGCGCCACTACGACCTTGTGGATGTGCGCCTGCACGCGGGCGCGCTGACCTGTTCGCTGTCCCGGTTCAATTGATTGCCGTTCCCGTTCCGTTCCGTTCCAACCCGGAGAGGTTCCATGCTCACGATCCGTATCCGTCCTGCCACGCTCAACGTCATCGGCGCCCTGCTGCTCACCGCCGTGCTGCCCCTCGCATCGCTGCACGCACAGGAGCCGGAGGTCGCCGCCGCGCCAGCCGAGACGATCCAGGCCTACATCGCCGCAGTCAAGAACTCCACGCAATGGAAGGTCGCCGACGCGATGCGGCCCGAGAAGGTCAACAGCACCATCATCGGCTGGAAAGACTCGCTGGGCCTCACCGTGGAGACGGGCATCGATCCGTACATCGAGCAGCTGTTCGGCGAACCGACCAGCGACGGCGCCAACGGCGAATGGGATCTGGCGTACAGCGAGGTCGCGCTGCCCGATGGCGTCCAGGTCCGCCGGCTGCAACTCTGGCACACCACCGAGGGTGGCGAGGAGACCTGGATGGTCCAGCTGCGCGATCTCGCGCCGATCAACATCCGCTACGTGGCGCGCGTGACGCTGGTGCATCCGCTGTACCGCACGCTGGCCCGATACACCGAGGACGAGTCGAAACTCTCGGAGGCGCTGAGCCGGCTTGCCGGGCTGGCCGGGGCCGACTTCGCGATCAACTCGGGCGAGGCCAGCAAGATCGCCATCACCTGCGACGTGAGCAATCGGACCATCGCCGAGTGCCTCGAACTGGTTGCGCTGGTGGTCGGCTGGACCGTCACCTATGTGGACACCAACGGCGACACCTCGGGCCCCGACAACATGACGTTCCACACGTCGGAGGACGTCGTCGAGGCGTGGATGTCGCGCGACTACATCAACGAGTACTCGCCCGGCACCGACATCCAGACGCCGCTGGATGCGCTGCACCACCTGCTGTCGCAGGAAGCAGAGTTCATGCGCTCGCTGCGGCTCGCCATCACGATGCGGCCGAACGCCCCTGCCGACGGCAAGTGACCCGGCGCGCTACCGGTGCGCGACCAGCCAGTCGACGAGCACCTTGATGAACGTCGGGTCCACGCGCCGGTCTTCCTCGTACATCTTCAGGTTGCTGGGCCGACCGCCGCACGGCTTGAACATGTGATCGAGGTCGTCGAAAATCCGCAGGGTGCAGTCCCGGCACGCCCCTTCCGCGAGGCATCGCGCGTAGGGGCGTGCGTCCTTGTCCGGCAGCACCTGGATGTCGGCCGCGCCCTGCACGACCAGCACCGGCACCTTCACCTCGCGATAGATGCGCCGCACGTCCTGGCGGTAGTGGCTCGCCATCCACGTCGCCACCGGCTGGAATTCCTTCCACGTGCCGGCATCCACCAGTTCCGGATCGGGCTTGCGACCGGCGCACACCGCGTCCATCAGTTCGCGCTGCCGCGCCATGCCCGCGGCAATCTCCTCCGGCGTCTGGCCCGCTGCCTCCATGCTCCAGCGCACCTGATCGGCAATCACGTCCATCAGGTTGCGACCCATCCCGGCCATCGCCACGATGCCGCGCAGCTGCGAGTCCGGCCGGTTGGCCAGCATCGGCGCGATCGTCGCGCCCTCGCTGTGGCCGATCACGAAGATGCGCTCGTCGTCCACCTCGGGCAGGCCCTTCAGGTAGTCGACGCAGGCGCGCGCGTCGCCCAGCAGGTTGTGCACCGTAATCGACAGCGGGTCGAACTCCTTGCCGCCGAACGGCGACTTGCCGCAGCCGCGGTCGTCGACGCGCAGCACCACGAACCCCGCGTTGGCCACCGCGTCGAGCACTTCCCACGTGCCGCAGTCAACGTTCGCGCCGGGCGCAAAGCCGTGACGATCCTGCAGGCCGGAGCCGCTCTGGAAGTACACCGCGGGATACGGGCCCTCGCCGTGCGTGGCCTTGTCCGGAATGTTCAGGGTACCGCCCAGCGCAAACCCGCCAGCGCCCGACTGCTCGGTGTGGTACTGCGGCCGCGGCACCTGCACCTCGGTGGCGCTGAACGTCGCGTTGGCCGGCAGCTTGTAGGCGAACGTCTTCGTCGGGCCGATCGGCCAGTCGGGGAACTCCACGCCGTCGAGCCGTGCGAACTCGGTCGCGCCGACCGTCACCGACGTGATGCCGCTGTCCGGCTTCCAGCTGATCTTCTCGCCGAGGCTGTCGGTCAGGCTCGTCACGCCGTCGGCCACGGCCGCGATTGTGATGCTGTACTCGGCCTCGGCCAGCGACGCGGCGAACCGCACGCGCGTCTTGCGCGTCTTGCCGACCGTCCACTTCGCGGTGTTGGTGGCGGCCAGCACCACCTCGAGCGCCATGATGTTGTTGCTGTCGACCAGCGGCAGTCGGCCGCGCGGAATGACCTTCTCGCCGCCGCCGGGGTTGTGCACGGTCAGCTTGTCGCTGTCGAAGTCGATGGTCGCGACGAACTGCGGCGTGCGCAGCTCGTAGTGCAGCACCTTGCCGGCCGGGTCGTAGACGACGACGGTGCCGGTGCGCTGCACCGTGTCGCCAGTGCCGGCCTCGGCCTTGGTGGTCAGCACGCGCTTGCCGTCGACGATCGTGACCTGGTGGTAGAGCGTGGCGAGCTGCGTGCCGTCCTGCTTCAGCGAATAGGCGCGGGTGGCGCCGTCGGTCCACCACGCGCACGGGAACGTGTCGCCGTCCTGCAGCCCGTCGGCGCGCGCCGGCGCCACTGCCGGCGCAAGCGACGCGAGCACGGCGACCAGAACGGCCAGAACTGCGGTGCGTAGAGTCAGCATGCGATGCGATTGATTGGTTGGGGGGCTGTCGCGCGTGCGCAACCAGCCCGGCGTCTGCAATGCGCGGCACGAGTTGACGCCGCGAGGCGGGCGAAGTCAACGGGTGGATCGCCCGCAACGCCGATGCTCGCGACCGGGTACACTTGTTGTGAGGCACTCCAGCAGCAGGCGCATCACATGTCGCAGATCCCGCCGGGAGCCGACGCCGAGCGCATCAGCCGGTCGATCCGTCTCGCGCGGCGGGTCGCCGGCGAGGCGCCGGTGTTGTGGCAGCGCATCGCGTTGAGCGCGAGTGTCGGTCTCGCCGCCGGGTTCTTCGGCATGGTGGCGTTCGCTCTTGTGGTGGCACCCCTGAGCTGGTCGCCGGTGGTGCAGGTACTCATCCTGGCCGGCGGTGCGATGTGCGGGCTGACCGCGGGCTGGCTGGTGGCGCACGACTTGCGCCAGCGCGGTCGCCGTGCGCTGGCCCATCCGGTTGCCGTGATGGAGGACGACGACGCCAGCGTGCACACGCCAGCCGAGCGACGCTACGAAGCTCCGCCGGCCCGATGGCGCTGGCTCGATGCGGTGTTGGCCGGCGCGATCGCGGCGGTGGGTGTGTTCTCGCTCACGGCCGTGGTGTTGCTGCAACGCGCGACCGGCCTGCAGACCGGCCTGCCGTGGGTGGCGTTGGCCGCCGTGGTGGCCGGCCTGGCCGTTGGCGCGATGGTCGCACGGCGGACGCGCACAGGCGCGCGGTCCTGATCATCGACGTCACGCGTTGCCACCGTCGTGCGGCGGATGCGGATGCGGCTCGAGGTGTACCAGCACGTCGCGGATCTCGCCGAACTTCGCGAGCAGCGCGTCCTTCACGTTGTGGCCGATGAGGTGCCCCTCGCGCACCGGCAGCGCGCCGTCCACTTCCACGTGGATGTCCACGAAGTACTCGAGCCCCGACTTGCGAACGAACAACTTCTCGATGTCGGCCACGCCGGCCACCGCGGCGGCCTCGGCGCGCACACTGGCCACGCGCGCGTCGTCAGCCTGCGAGTCGAGCAGGTCGGACGCGCTGCGGCGGAACAACATCACGGCGGTACTGCACACCACCACGGCCACGCACAGCGCCGCCGCCTTGTCCGCCCAGAACAGCGACTCGCCGCCGAGGATCACCGCGCTCAGGCCGATCAGCACGGCCAGCGAGCACAGCGCATCGCCGCGGTGATCCCACGCATTGGCGATCACGGTGGCCGAGCCGGTTCGCATGCCGACGCGCCGCTTGTAGCGGAACAGCGACTCCTTGATGGCGAAGTTTGCACCGGCAACGATCAATACCCACGACGGCGGCACCGGCTGCGCGACGCCGAGGTGGCGGATTGCCTCGATGCCGACCCACAGCGCCGAGAGGAACACCAGCAGCGCCATGTTCGTTGCGGCCACGCCCTCGGCGCGTGAGTGTCCGTACGGGTGCTCGGGGTCGGGCGGCCGCTGCGCGATGCGGAACGCGACGAGCACACCGAGCGACGTGAAGCAGTCGCCGACCGAGTTCACCGCATCGGCGATCAGCGCGAGCGATCCGGTGATCGCGCCGGCCACAACCTTGGTCACGGCCAGCAGGGCGTTCACGGCAAGGCCGAGGCGCATCGCGCCGGTCGCCTCGCGGTACAGCTGGTGGCGGGCCGGTGAGGTCATCAGCGGAAGCGCAGGGTGAACGTCAGGCCGGTGTTGAAGTCATCGTAGCGGTCGCGCGACAGTTCGACCTCGACGCGATCCGATCGCGAGACCAGATTGCCGGCCAGCGCGAACCGCACCACGAACATCGACTCGCCGGACTCGCTTATGTCCACGTCGGGCTGCACGTCGATGCGGTCGAGCATCTGCTCGCGCACCTGCGGGTCGGCGCCGAACACGCGGCGCAGCACGTCGGGCCCGATGAACACCGAGACCTTCTCGGCGCCCGCGAGATCGGCGCCCTTCAACGTGTCCACCGCGCGCGGCGCGTCACCGGTGAAGAGCATCACCAGCAACTGGTCGGCCGGCAGCGGCGGGACGGACGACAGCTCGAGCGCCGGCTGCCCCGCCGGGCCCGACACCGCCAGCACGATGCGATAGCCACGCACGGTCGACCGGCCGTTGAGCCAGATCTGCGGCGGCCCGCTCCGGTCGCTGTCGGCCGACTGATGGAACACGAGGCCGCCCGAGTCGATGTGCAGGGTTGTCGCCGGCAGCGAGATGTACATGCGGGCGACATCGATCCGGCCGTCGAGTCGCACCTCGTTGGCGGTGCCGAGCACACGCAGGCTGGCACTGGCCTCGGCGATCGTGTTGGGCGTGCGGATACGCGCGGCGGCGAGCGACGTGACCTGCACGTCGAGCCGCGGATCGCCGACGAACGGCACGCGCCAGCCCCCTGCCACGGCGGGTGCGCGGGAGATCGACTGCAACAGGTTGAAGGTGTCGAGCGGACGATGGAACTCGCCGCGCGTGATGGCGACGCGTCCACTGACGACCGGCGCATCGAACGACCCGCCGACCGACAGGTCGAGGTTGGCGCGCAGGTTCATGCTGTCGTCGCGCGCAACCAGCACGTTGCGACCGACCGCGCGAAGGTGGATGCGCACGCGCTCCGGATCGGGCGCGAGCAGCAGCGTGCCAGCCATTTCCACCAGCCCCGAGCCGGCCGTCAGGCGGGCATCGCTGACGCGCACGTCCTCGCCGGCAAAGTCGATGCGGCCCTCGATGCGCTCCAGCGGCGGCATGATGCCGCCAGCGTCCAGGCGGCCGTCGCGCACCACGACAAAGCCGTTCCAGCGCGGGTGGTGCATCAACGAGGTGGCCTGCAGGTCGATCTCGACGCCGGCGTCGATGGCCGGCTGCGCACCCCATGGCAACGGCAGTCGCGCGAGCGACGGCAACGCTCCGCGGACGTGCAGCCGCGCGTCGATCAGGTCGATCGGCTCGCGTCCGGCGAGTGCGCCGACCAGGCTGCCGCGTGTGTGCAGCGCGCCGGCGAGGCTGATCCGGCCGATGTGTTCGTCGCCGGTGAGTGTGAGTTCGTCGAGGCGCAACTCGCCGAGCGTGCCCGGTGTGCGCGGCTCGTCGGGCGGCGTGGCGCGGGGTCCGTACGCCGCGCGCAGATCGAGGCCAAGCACCAGTGAGGCCGGGCGCGCAGCGACGTCGGCGAAGTGCGTGCCAGCGGCACGATCGATCGCGGCGAGTTGCTCTGCGCCGATCGGCGCGCAGTCCAGCGCCGGGCTGGTGGCTACGAGCGCGGCGCCGGGCTGCCGCCATGTGCCGCTCACGCCGCAGTCCACGCTCAGGCGACCGCCCGGCAGCGGCAGACGCGCGCCGAGGCGATGCAGCGCGAGCAGGTCGTCGCACTGCAGCTGCAGCCGCAGCGCCAGTGAGCCGCTGGCCAGCAGGCGATCGAGCCAGCGTGCGTTGTCGTTGGCCAGCGCCGACTGCAACACCGAGAGCGGATCGAGCGGCAACGTGCCGCTGGCCGTCGCCGACGCGAGCAGTTGCGACGCGCCGGATGGATCGACCGCGAACAGCCGCACGCGCGCATCGCGGACCAGCGCGCGCGACCCGGTGCCGGTGATCCAGATCAGGCCGTCGAGTTGCGGATCGCTGCGATCGGTGGTGGTGGGCGGCGCGTCGCCTTCCCCGGCGCCGAACTCGCGCAGCGCGACAAGCAGCGGCGACTCGCGGACACGCAGCGCGCCGGTGGCCACGCGCAGTTCCCACAGGGCGTTGTCTGCCGGGCCACTCACCACGAGGTCGACACGATCGATCGGCTCGTTGACGTGCAGCGGTGGCGCATCGGGTTCGAGCAATCGGCGCAGCGCCGGCAGCCGGAGTTCGCGCACGCCGAGCGCAAAGTCGGATTCGCCGTTCTGCAGGTGCAGGCGGCCACGCGCATTGATGCGGCCGATCGTGCCGGCCAGTCGCAGCTCGTTGCCGAACGTGATGCCGGAGGCTCGCGCCTTCGTGAAGTGCACGCGCAGCTGTGCCGGGTCGGCCAGCGCAAGGCGATCGTCGCGCCGTTCGATCGCGAATGCGCGCAACGCAATGCCGAGCGTGTCGCGATCGGTACCCCGGATACCGGACCAGTCCACCGACCCGGCCAGCGTCATGCGTCCCGCCGGGCCATCCAGGCTGACCCGATTGACGAACAACTGGTGTGGCGCCGCGACGCCGTCCAGCGTCAGCTCGCCGAGGTCATGATCGAACAGCCGCAGGTGGCGCGCCGCGAGCCACACATCGCCGCGCCAGGTGTCGGGCTCGCCGTTGCCCAGCACCGACGCCTCGACCTGTCCGCGCAAGCGAGGCGTGGTGCCGGGCCAGATCAGCCGTGCGAGCCACTCGTAGCGCGAGAGGTCGTGGATCACCGCTTCGAGATAGCTGTCCTCGATCAGCAGCGGCTCGAGTTGCGCGCGGCCGCTGGCCCGCACGCGATCGACCGACGGGTCAGCCAGCGGTAGCCGTGGCCGGCCGGTGGCCGGGTCGAGCGGTCCGTCAGGCAGCCGGTCGATGCCCACCGCGTCGAGCCGATCGACGACGATGATGCCGGCGCCGTTCTCGCGCAGCACGCGCGCATCCAGCGCAAAGCTGCCGAGCTGGTCGTCGCCGCGCCGCCAGTTGGCGCCGTCGATCCACACGCGCAGCGCGGGCTCGTCGAGCGAGTTCGACAGCTCGAACGCGCCGCTGATCGCGCCATCCACATCGGCGATCGGTGCGACGTCCATGCCGATCGCGTTCATCACTACGCGCACACGAACGATGCCGGCCAGCCGCACGCTGCCGGTCTGGTACGCTACGCCGCGCCGCAGCCGCGCGAAC
>JBFWQT010000293.1:0-8910 GCA_050249295.1 Planctomycetota bacterium | reverse complement strand
ACGCACGCCAGAAAAGGTCGAACGCGCGGTCTGCAGCAGGTCCGCTTCCCGCGGCTGCAGGTAACAGAACGGGAGCCACGTTCGTGCGCCAATACTGCTTGAGCACGGCCAGCACGTCCGGTTTCTCATCGCCGCTCCAGCGCATCAGGCTCTCGGCCCAACTCCGGCAATCGCGCAGGGGTCGGACGGTGGGCTGGCTGAGCGTCAGCAGATCGTTGCGCGGCTGGCCATCGCCCCAACACTCGAGAAAGTGCGGCGTCGGCGAAACCGTGTGGCAGGCAGCCGTGGTCTCGGTTTCGCGAAGGTCCAGCGCCACGCTCAACAGTACGTTGCCCAGGGCGGCGGCCAGGTCCGCACCCCGCGGATGACTGTGGACCGGGTTGTGTCCCAGAACGATCAGGCCGCCCAGGCGCCCGGCCGTTGCATCATCAATCAGGTTCCCGACGGCAGCCGTCGATGCCACAGGCAGGCTCACAGGGTGCGCGATATCCAGCGGGCCGTCCGGCCGAATGGATCCCAGTAGCGAGTTCAACGCACCGGCCAGCAACTGCGTCGGAACATCTTCTACGCCACAGACAACCACCGCATCACCACGCGCCGCCACCAGCTGGTTGGTCACAGCGTCGAGTGAGGCGTCCGGAACCGCGCACAACGGTGCGCTGGCAAGCGGCAGGTTGGTGCCGACCGCCTTGCCGACCCGCACGAGTAGCTGGGCCAACACCGCCCGCATCTGCGACGGTGCCACCACCACCCGTTGATCGGCATTGCCGCCAGTCAGTGAATGACGCGACTCGATTTGTACGTGGCGCGCCATGCCACCGGTGCGGTCGGGATGCCTGGCATCGGCGTAGCGCGCGGCCAGCGACACCGGCTGCCACCACGCACCAAGAAAGTCTGCCTCGACTCCCACGATCACTCGTGCACGATCCAGCCGCAGGTCGGGCACAGCATCAGCCCCTGTAGCCTGCTTCCATGCGTTGGCCATTGCCGCCGGTACGCCGGGATCCACCTCGTGGTGCACCACGTTCGGGAAAGCCGCCACAAAGCGTGCAATCATCGACCGCATCGCCGGCCCGCTGATCCGGTCGGTCAGAAATGCCACGGGCCGGCCAGCGTTCTTCAATTGGTTCAGCGTGCTGGATACGTGCTGATCCAGTGCCTCCCAGCTGACTTGCTCGCCGCCCAGCCGCGGACCGGCAAATCGGTCAGCGTCGTACAGCCCGCGGATCTGCGCATGTCCGGCCACACACAGCCCGCCATTGGGGTTCAGCGGCGAGATCGCACCTTCCAGCTTGATCGGCCGGCCGTCGAGTACCCGGGCCATCGCGCTGCACCCGGCTGCGCACCCGCCGCAGGTGGTGGAGTACCAGCGCGAAATGCCCGGCGTGGTCTGTTCCGGTTGTTCCAGGAACGGGATCGCCTGCTGCTCGGGCGCGCGGGAACACCCGGCGAACAGCGCCATCGCCCCGGTCAGGCTGCCGTAGATCAACAACTGACGGCGGGTCAGCGTCAGATCGCCGGGGCCAGATCCGGTCGGTTCAGGGTGGTGGGTATCGCTGCTGCGCATCGGAATCTGAGGTGCTGGCGGTCAGTGGTGGCAAGCCGAGCAGTCGTTGGATGGACCCGCCGCGCCTTGCAGCGGGTGATAAGTGCTCGGCGGATCCCGTTCCCAGTCGCGGTGACAGTTGATGCACCACCCCATCGAGAGGTTGCCGTGCTGCCGGACTTCCTCCATCGTTTCCACCGGGCCGTGGCAGCTCTGGCAGGTCACACCGGTCAGCACATGGCGGCTGTGGTCAAAGCGCACGTGGTCGGGCAGGCGATACACCCGAACCCACTGGATCGGGGAGCCATCGGCCATGGCAGCATCCAGCTTTGCGATCTCGGCGGATGGCTGGTCGGAACCCGATACGGCCTTCACCTGCGCGTGGCAGGTCAGGCAGGTATCCGCCGACGGGATGCCTGCCTCGGGTCCGCTGTCGGCCGAGGAGTGGCAGTACTCGCAGGGGATCTGCATCTGGCCGCTGTGCAGCCGGTGGGAGAACGCGATCGGCTGCGCCGGCTGGTAGCCCGTGTGATAGCCGGGCCACACAAATGGCGCCCGCAGCAGTAGCACCGCTCCGAGTGCCAACGCCAGACCAGTGATTATCAGTGCGGTGCGCCGATTCACGTGGTGGTCCCCTCTTTCTGCGACTGCTGCTGCGTTTCCTTGAGCAAACGCTGGACCACAACCTGCTTCCAGAGCAGACAGACCAGGGTGAGGCCGAACAGGAAGACCCAGCAGGTGGTCCAGATGCCGGTCCACTGCAGCAGGTACCCGAAGATCACGGGGCAGACGAACCCGCCCAGCGCGCCGATCACGCCCACCATTCCGCCAACCACTCCCACATCGTTGGGGTAGTATTCGGGGATGTACTTGTAGACCGCCGCCTTGCCGATGCCGGTGGTGATGCCGATCACCAGTACGAGTGCCGTGAAGATCCAGATGTTGGCCTGGAAAAAGATCCGGGTAACGCCGCGCGCCAGCAACTCGCGCTTGTTCACGCTGTCGCCGACTTCCACCTGCACCTTCTGCCAGCTGGTCCAACGCGGGAAGATGATGTTGCCACTGTTGCGTTCATCTTCAGTCACCAGTTCGCCGGACGACTGGCGGTACTGGTAGCGGGCAACCTCGCCGAACTTGTCCTGCACTGCGATGTCCACATCGGTGACCTCTGTCACGATGCCGGCCGACCGGGCCATCACCCCGCTACCCGGTGACTCGATGTCCATCCGTGGCACCGAGAGCATGGCAAACGCCACCAGACTGATGACGAACATCCAGTGCAAGACGGCCCGCGCACCCCACAGGTCGGAGAACCAGCCGCCCAGGGCGCGGATCACTCCCGACGGCAGGCTGAAGCAGGCAGCCAGAATGCCGGCCAGCCAGACGGTCGTGCTGTAGACGTTGACGTAGTAGGAGATCAGCCACTGGGCCAGCGCGACAAACGCGCCGAACACGAAGAAGTAGTAGAGGCCGAAGCGCCAGACACGCATGTCCTTCAGCGGCCTGAGCTGCTGCAGTAGCGTGCGCCCGCCGGTGTCGGGCTTGCGATTGGTGGTGAAGATGAAGAACAGGATGGCGGTGACCACCAGCAGCCCGGCGTACATCTTCGGCAACATCCGCCAGGCGTCCAGGTTGGTGCCGCCGCTGGTCAGCCAGGCCAACATGCTGGGCGCACCCAGGCTGGTGGCGGCGGCGCCGGCGTTGCCTGCACCGAAAATGCCCAGTGCCGTGCCCTGACGTCGGCGCGGGAACCACACGCTGGTGTAAGCGATGCCGACGGCGAAGCCAGTACCTGTCAGACCGAATCCGAGTCCTGCCAGCGCGAAGGTCCAGAACGAGTTGCAATCGCCGACCAGGTACGTGGGAATTGCTGCCAGAAGCAACAGCGTGCCGAACACCGGCTTGCCGCCGTAACGGTCGGTCAACAGACCAACGGGCAATCGCACCAACGCGCCGGTCAGCACCGGGATGCCCATCAGCCAGCCAATCTGTGCCGGCGTCCAGAGGAACACCCCGTTGTCCCGCTGCCATGTCACCAGCACACCGTTCATCATCCACACTGCGAAGCACACCGTGAATGCGAAGGTATTGAGAATCAGAACGCGCCACGCGACGCGCGCGACATCCGGCGTGTAGTCCTGGTCATGCATGGGTGGAACCTCCCCGCGACGTCGGAGCCAGCAGGCTTCCGGCGCGTTCGACACGGTTGGCAACAAGAAGGCTGCGGGACGGCGGACGGGATCAGGTCGTGCTATCAGCGCGATGCACGCGATGACGGTCGGCGTTCCAGATCACCACCTGCGGTCGCCGCCACAGGTACGGATTGGGGACCACCAGCACGTGGACGAGGCGGGTGAAGGGGAACAGTCCGATCAGCACCCAGGCCGTGGCCACGTGCAGCTTCACAAGGAATGGCATGCCGGCGATCAGGCCCAGACCGTGCATCGGATCGAGCGTGACCAACGACCAGAGGTAGGGCGACAGCGCCGCGGCGAACCACGACGAACCCCAGCGGCAGAACAGCGCGACCAGCACGCCACCGAGAATCTGGACGGCCAGCATGCCGAGCACGATCCAGTCCATGGTGGTGGTTACGCGGCGCACGCGAGGATGGGTCCAGCGGCGCACCATCAGGTTGACCAGGCCCACCAGCGCCAGCAGTCCGCCGATCAGCGCCGATACCTCAAGCACCCAGAGCCGCACCGGATGAGCGTTCCACGCCAGCAGTGTGCGCGGAATCAGGAATGCCACGGCGTGGCCCGCGATGACGAACAGGATGCCGAAGTGGAACGGCACAATGCCCCAGAAGTGATGGCGGTTCTCCAGGAACTGCGACGACAGGGCCGAGTAGGTGTAGCTGCTGAAGACGTAGCGCCAGATCGTCATGAAGAAGAAAAGCACCAGCGCCACGTACGGCAGGAAGACAAACAGTGCGGCGTCAAACATCGGGGCCTCCTTCGCACACGGGTGCACAACTGGCGGTGGCAGCGGCCTGTTCATGGGCCATGGCCTCGGCCTCGGCCACGCGAACGGTATCCGCGCGAATCTGCTCGAGTTCGTCCAGAGCGTCGGCGACCGTACTGGTCAGCACGCCCTGCAGTGCG
Organism: Planctomycetota bacterium; assembly: GCA_050249295.1. Lineage (GTDB taxonomy): Bacteria > Planctomycetota > UBA8742 > SKZP01 > SKZP01 > JBFWQT01. Next base: position 4,260 of record JBFWQT010000293.1, on the reverse strand, counting down.
CGCAGCGCGTGGAAATACGGGTGGTCGGCACGGGACTCGAAGCCGTTCAACACCACTTCCAGCGCCGGGATGATCACTTCCAGAATCAGCGCTTCGCCGTCTTCCTGTTCGAGTTCATCCAGCAGCCGGAGCAGTGTGGGCAGGAAATCGGGGAGGTGGCGGCCTTCGTCGATGCCGTGTTCACGCAGGGCCTTGCGCATGCGCACCAGGAATGCGCCGCGCTTGTAGCTCTCGCCGAACAGGTGCCAGCCAAGTTCCAGTGACACCGCCGGGTCGAAATCGAACGTGGCGGAGTAGAGTTCCTCGCGCGCGGCCGGCGTCATCGTGCCCATCGCCTCGGCAAAGGCGATGAAGCCCGGGGCCAGATCCGGGCAATCCAGCGTGGCGATCAACGCGATTCGCTCGGCTGCGTCGGGCAGGTCCAGCAAATGGGCCATGCCTTCATCTCGCTGGGCCACCGTGTTGCTGACCGGCGAGAGCACGGACGGGTAGTCGAACAGGCGCGCCAGTGCCGACGCCGTCAGGCCGACGGTGGCGGGTGCCGGTGAGGTGTCGGGTGTGGTGGTCATGGTTCAGGTTCCTCGCTGCGGGGCGAAGCGGAAGCCGAAGCCGGTGGACGACTTCTTGCCCTGCACCTCGGAGTAGGCCTCGATGGCTTCTTCGCGGTGAGCCGGCGGAATCACGAAGCGGTCCTCGAAGTGCGGTAGCGACGACAGCTTGTAGATTTCGTCGGCTTCCTCCGGCGTGCAGTCGGCCTCGGCCAGCGCGCGCATCACGCGGTCGCGGTCGACATCGCCGACGGTGACCAGCCGGCGCCACCAGCGGATCGCCAGCAGCTTCTTGAGCGAGTAGCGCACGTGGCCCTCGTTGCCCGCACCCAGCAGCGAGGCCAGGTACTTCACCGGCACGCGCGACTTCTCGACATCGTGGAAAAGGTCCTCGGCCTGCAACTCGATCTTGCCGCCCGTGACTTCGGCCACCACCGGCGATAGCGGCGGCACGTACCAGAGCATCGGCAGCGTGCGGAACTCCGCATGAGGCGGCAGCGCCAGCTTCCACTCCACGATGTAGCGGTAGGCCGGCGACTTCTGTGCGGCCTCGATGGTGGACCACGGCACACCGTTTTCCAGCGCCGCGTCGATCACGGCCGGGTCGTTGGGGTCCAGCAGCATGCGGCGTTGCGCGTCCACCAGGTCGTGATCGTCTACCAGCGCCGTCTCGTGGATCTTCTCGGCGTCGTAGAGCAGCACGCCCAGGTACCGGATGCGACCGACGCAACTGTGGAAGCAGGCCGGGGCCTGTCCGGTTTCCAGACGCGGGAAGCAGAGGATGCACTTCTCGCTCTTGCCGGTGCTCCAGTTGAAGTAGACCTTCTTGTACGGACAGGCCGCCACGCACGCGCGCCACGCGCGGCAACGGTTCTGATCCAGCAGCACGATGCCGTCCTCGCCGCGCTTGTAGAGCGCGCCGGACGGACACGCGGCCACGCACGACGGGTTGAGGCAGTGGTTGCAGATCCGCGGGAAGTAGAAGAACACCAGCCGCTCGACGGCGAAGAGTTGCTCTTTCTGCTGCGCGGTCAACGCCGGCAGATTGGGGTCGTTCTCGGCGTACAGCTTGCTACCACCCAGGTCGTCGTCCCAGTTAGGGCCCGACTCAATACTGTCCATGTACTCGCCCGTGATCTTCGACTTGTAGCGGGCAGTCGGTTGGTCGGAGCCTTCGGGAGCGGTGAACAGGTGCTGGTAGTCGTAGGTCCAGGGCTCGTAGTAGTCGTCAACCGAGGGCATGTGCGGATGGTGGAAGATGTTCCACACGATCCGCGACTTGCTGGTGCTGCGCAGCGCCAGCCGGCCGTCCGGTGTGCGCACCCAGCCACCCTGGTACTTCTGCTGGTCTTCCCACAACGTCGGATAGCCGGTGCCCGGCTTGGTCTCGACGTTGTTCCACCACATGTATTCGGTGCCCTCCCGATCGGTCCAGATGTTCTTGCATGCCACACTGCAGGTGTGGCAGCCGATGCATTTGTCGAGGTGGAACACCATCGAGATCTGTGAACGGACATCCATGACGGTTCTCCTGTGCGCTTCCTGTTGCGGCGGTTGCGAAGACGGTGTGGCGAATCACCACATCAGCTTCGGCAACTTGCGCACGTAGACGTGGGTGTCCCGGTTCACGCCGGTGGGCCCCCAGTAGTTGAAGTGGTAGGTGAACTGTCCGTAGCCACCCATCATCAGCGAGGGCTTGAGCCGCACGCGGGTGAGGCTGTTGTGGCCGCCGGCGCGCCGGTTGTTGCGCAGCGGTGAGAGCGGCACGGCCAGCGTGCGTTCCGGCGAGTGATAGATCAGGCATTCACCGCGCGGGATGCGGGCCGAGACCACGCAGCGGGTCACCACCACGCCGTGATCGTTGAACACCTCGACCCAGTCGTTGTCGGCGAGACCCACGGCCTCGGCGTCGCGGTCGTTCATCCAGAACGGCTCGTTGCCGCGCGACAGCGTCATCATCCGCTCGGTGTCGCCGTACGTGCTGTGGATCTGCCACTTGCCGTGCGGCGTCAGCAGGTTCAGCTGCACGACGTCATCGTGGCTGCCGCTGAATTCGAAGTCACCGAAGTCCACGATGGCAGGACGCGGCTTGTAGGTCGGCAGGTGCTCGCCGAACGCCAGGTAGCCTTCGTGATCCAGGTAGAAGTGCTGCCGGCCGGTGAGCGTGCGCCACGGCACCAGCCGCTCGACGTTGTAGGTGAATGGCGCGTAGCTGCGGCTGCCGTTCTCGTCCCGCATCAGGCCGGACCAGCACGGGCTGTTCAGCAGCCGGCGTGGCTGGGCCTGAAGGTCCTTGAAGTTGACGCGCGCGCTGCGACTGTGCTCGGCCAGGTCGGCCAGCTTCAGGCCGGTGCGCTTCTCCATCATCTGGTATGCGCGGTAGGCCAGCTCACCGTTAGTCTCGGGCGCCAGCAGCAGCACCGCATTGCAGGCGTCGACTTCCTCGAACAAAGACGGGTAGCTCTCGTCACCGATCTTGTGCGTCGGCCCCGTCTTCTTCAGTTGGTCGTAGAAGTCGCCGGCCTGGTAGCTGACTCCGTGCGCGCCCAGCGGGCCGTTCTGGATGTTCGGGCCCAGCGAGCAGAAGCGGTCGTAGAGGTTCTCGTAGTCGCGCTCCACAATCCGCAGGTGTGGCATCGTCTTGCCGGGAATCGCTTCGCACTCGCCAAGCGCCCAGTCCTTGATCTCGGGCTGCGCCATTTCGTCCGGCGAGTCGTGCGCCAGCGGCGCGGCGTGGATCTCGCGGATCTTGCCGGGCAGGTGCTTCTTCGCCAGCTCGGCGGTCACGCGTGCCACTTCGCGGAATGCCTGCCAGTCGCTCTTCGATTCCCACGCCGGCGGCACAGCCGGTGCCAGCGGGTGGATGAACGAGTGCATGTCTGTCGAGTTGAGGTCGGCCTTCTCGTAGAAGGTGGCCGCCGGCAGGACAATGTCGGAGTAGAGCGCCGACGTATCCATCCGGAAATTGACGTCGACCACCAGGTCAAGCTTGCCGATCACCTCCGGCCGCCACTCGATCTCCTGGGTGTGCCCTTCGGCCACTGGCTGACCGACGGCGTTGGTGTGCGTGCCCAGGTAGTGTTTGAGGAAGTACTCGTGGCCCTTGGCGCTGCTCATCAGGGCGTTGCCGCGCCAGATGTACCAGACCCGCGGCCAGCACTCCTCGGCATCCGGGTCCTGAATCGCGAACTTCAGATCGCCGCTCTTCAACTGGTCCACCACCCACTGGATGATCTCGTCATCGGTCTTGCAGCCAGCCGCCTCAGCGTCCTTCACGATCTGGAAATTGCTGCGGTTGAACTGCGGGTAGAACGGCAGCCACCCGTTGCGCACGGCCTTCACGTTCATGTCCACCGTGTGCCCCTGCGCGAACGGCTGGTTCGGCGGCACGGTGTGGTAGTCAGTGAAGTGCTTTTCGTACTTCCACTGGCCGGTGTTCACGTAGTGCCAACTGGGCGCGTTCTGCAGCCGCTGGCCGCCCTGCCAGTCCTTGGCAAAGGCAATGTTGCTCCACGACGCCATCGGCGCGAGCTTCTCCTGCCCCACGTAGTGCGCCAACCCGCCGCCGTTCACACCCACGCAGCCGCAGAACATCAGCGCATTGATCGCGGCGCGGTAGATCAGGTTGTTGTGGTACCAGTGATTGACGCCGGCGCCGATGATGATGATGCACTTGCCGTTGGTCGCCTCGGCCGTGCCACTCCACTGGCGG
>JBFWQT010000292.1:0-8945 GCA_050249295.1 Planctomycetota bacterium | reverse complement strand
GGGCTCTCTCGATGGGACGATGACTTGTGATTCGCTGTACTAACGTCTCTGGTTCACACTCTGACAACCACTTGCGGTCGCGGCTCTTGTGGGGGCAAGGGGCAACACCGGAATCCCCTTGCCCCCACCGATCCGACATTCAAGAATCGTCACCCGAAGCCGCCCACACACCGGCTTCGCCCACAGTTTTTCCGTCCGCACACACACACCCACCGCAGTTCCATGTCCAATCTGAACCGTGCGCTGACCATTGCGGTTGCAATGCTCATCGCGATCACGCTGACGGCCGCTCCCGCGTTCGCACAGAGCAAGGTCTTCGTCGACCCGGACAACCCGTTCAAGAAGGTCATCCAGATCGGCGAAGATCCGCCGGCACCGACGCAACCCGATCTCGGGCCGTCGTCCGACACCGGCTATGCGTGGCAGGCCAGCGGCACCGGCAGCGGCCTCGTCGCCGACTTCCCGGCCGACTTCAAGGGTCAGGCGTTCCGCTACTGGGCCGAAGGCAAGGACGCGCTGCTGTGCGCGCCGAAGAGCCTGATCCAGCGCGACGCGTTCGGCAACATCATCAGCTCGGAGACTGCGGGCAGCGCCAACGCCACGTCGAGCGCCGGCACCGTGCGCTACACCGGCACGTGGCCGTCGGTCGATGACGTGTTCACGCCGCTGCCCGGCAAGATCAAGCACGACACGATCATCCACGTGAAGCCCGCGCTGTCGCCGGCCGCGTCATGGTTCGGCACCAGCTGGCACGTGACAATTCCCGAGGGCATGGAGTTCTGCCCGCCGGTCACCGAAGAGCGCGTCGGCGTCGGCCCGCTGCAGATCGGCACCAACGGCCCGGACGGCACCTGGTACTACAGCATCGGCATGGTCGTGGTGATCGACGCTGACGGCAATCGCGCCGACGGCCAGCTGCGCATCGCGCCCGATGGCAACGGCTACCTGGTCAGCGTCGAGGTGCCCGCCAGCTTCATGCGCGGCGCTGCCTACCCGGTGGCGATCGACCCGGTGGTCGAGCTCAACTGCGGCGCCGGCGGCAACTGGTACCCGTACGGTGGCGGCAACCCGGAGGCCCGCCTGTCGTTCCGCTACGACAAGGCGCAGATCAACATGGCCGGCACGATCACCGCCTTCGCCGTGCGCTCGTCCAACGCCTACCCGCAGGTGACCTACCCGCACATCGTCATCCGCATGGGCGAGACGACCAAGACCAACAGCACGTTCAGCAACACCTGGGACAACAACTTCGACGCCGCTGGCCCGGTCACGGTGTTCGACGGCCAGATGGTGTTCAACGCGGTGGCGGGCGGCGAATGGTTCAACACCATCACGTTCGACACGCCGTATGCGTACTCGGGCAACAACGCGCTGACCTTCGAGATCTCGATGTACGGCGGCAACAGCCCGGCCAACCAGATTTCGGTCCACAACGGCACGATCGCCAACCAGACCGCGCGCCGCTACCTGATGAACAAGACGATCGTCGCTGACGCCGAGGGCGGCGACACCGGCGCCAACACGATCCGCTTCACGCTGCTCGACACGCCGCAGATCTCGTCGCCCGCCGCGGGCGCGATGACCGACGGCTACGTGGGCACGGCCTACAACGTCGACGTCGACGCGAGCGGCGGCCAGGCCCCGCTGGCCTTCGACATCAGCGCGGGCTCGCTGCCGGCCGGTCTGAGCATCAACTCGACTTCCGGCATCATCAGCGGCAACCCGACCACGCCGGGCAACTCGTCGTTCACCGTGCGTGTGACCGACAACGCCGCCAAGACCGACACGCGCGACTACACGATCGACGTCTATTCGGCGCTGCAACTCGCTTCGCCGGCCGCGGGCACGCTGCAGGACGGGATCATCAACACCTCGTACGGCCCGGTGGCGTTCAGCGCGACCGGCGGCAAGCCGTCGCTGACGTGGAGCATCACGGCGGGCAGCCTGCCGCCGGGCGTGACGCAGAACCCGTCGACCGGCGCGCTGAGCGGCACGCCCACGACCGTCAATCCGTACAACTTCACGGTGCGCGTGACCGACGCGAACGGCCAGTTCGCCGAGAAGTCGTACACGATCAATATCTATGACACGCCGATCATCACCTCGCCGGCGGCCGGTGCGCTGGTGCCCGAGGGCTACGTCGGCGACCCGTTCTCGCTGCAGTTCAATGCGGCGGGCGGCTTCCCGGCCTACACATGGTCGCTGCAGACCGGCTCGCTGCCGGCGGGCCTTGCGCTCAACCCCACCACCGGCCTCGTCTCGGGCAACCCGACGACCACCGGCAGCAGCGCGTTCACGATCCGCGTGACCGACACGAACAGCGACTTCGACCAGAAGGGCTACACGCTGCAGATCCTGAGCCTGCCGTCGATCGCGTCGCCGGCGCCGGGTGCCCTGCCGCAGGCCACGCGCAACGCGCCGAACTACTCGCAGAGCTTCACCGCCACAGGCGGCAAGGCCTCGCTGGTCTGGAGCGCGTCGGGCCTGCCCGCGGGCATGTCGATCAACTCCGGCAGCGGTGTCCTGACCGGCACGCCGACGGCCTCCGGGTCGTTCAACGTGACGATCACGCTGACCGACGCGAACGGCAAGGTCGACAACAAGAACTACACGCTGCAGGTCGCCGCGGCCGTCTCGCTGACCGGCTCGTCGCTGCCCGATGCCGAGGAAGACCTCGCGTACAGCCAGACGCCCGGCAGCGCAGGTGGCACCAGCCCGTACACGTGGACGATGTTCATCAACCCGTCGCTGCCCGACCTGACGATCGACCCGGCGACCGGCCTGATCACCGGCACGCCCGCGGCCGGCACGAGCAACAACTACACGGTGACGGTGACGCTGACCGACTCGCTGGGCGGCACAGCGAACAAGAACTACACGTTCTACATCACGCAGCCGGGTGGCGGCACCGCGGCCAACTGCGGCTGCAACAGCCGGGCGACCACGCAGGACAGCGCCTTCACCGGCTGGCTGTTCCTGCTGTTGCCGTTGCTGCTGCTGGTGGCGCGCCGCCGCACGGCGTGAGCCCGCGCCAGACAACGCGTTGTGAACCGGCGACGCCGTCCTTCATCGGACGGCGTCGCAGTTTCATTGTCCTGCGCGTGGCTCACATCCGCCCATCCTTGTCCGGACAAGAGCCGCGACCGTCAGGGAGCGGATGTACGGCGCGTGCTCATCGCTGTACATCTTGTCCGGACAAGAGCCGCGACCGTCAGGGAGCGGATGTACGGCGCGTGCTCATCGCTGTACATCTTGTCCGGACAAGAGCCGCGACCGTCAGCCCGACGAAGAAAATTTGCCGCCATCACCCCTCCGGGACTCACGTCCCCGGCTCGCCAGGATCGGTCTGTTCAGCGAGACTCGGCAGATCCTCGTGGCCTGCGGGATACCGGTCATCATGTTCGGCCTGAGCATGCTGCCAGGGCTGATGTTCGTCCAGCTCGCTCTGGCGAAGGTCGAGGCCTCTCACGCCCTGCTCTCCGAGTCGTGGGACTACGTCGTGCTGTGCCTCTCCTGGTCGGGGTTGCCGGCACTGTTTATTGTGGTGCCCGGCGTCATCATCGCGACGAGCCGGGCGAACCGCACGCGCGCGAACGCGACACTGGCGATCCTCTCGCTCGTCGTGTTCGGCTGCTCCAACTTCATGGCGCTGGCAATGTACTCCCTGCGTATCACGTGATGGCAGGCAACCACCGGCAGCGGATGTTGCAGACGCGCCAGCCAGGCACGACCTGACACGACCTGCAGCAGCACGCGCCCGTCGATGCGCGCTACTTCGCGCCGACGGCCACCGCGTCCTCGATCAGCGCGCGCAGTTGCTTGTAGTCGGTCTTGCCGGTGCCGAGCACCGGGATCGTGTCCACGCGGCGCAGGTCGTGCAGGCGCATCACGCCGCGGAAGCCGTGCTCGGCCAGGATCGCATTCGCATCGCGCAGCGAGAGCTCCTCGACCGCCGAGAACAACACAATCTGCGTGCCGCTCTCCGATTCGAGGCCCTCGACGGCCACGCGCGGGCCGTTCTCGTCCGGCGGGTACTTCGCGGCCAACGGCTCCTCGAGCGCCGGCAGCGAGATCATCTCGCCGCCCGCCTTCACGAAGCGCTTGAGCCGGCCGAGGAAGTGCAGGTAGCCGTCCTCGTCGAAGCGGCCGAGGTCGCCGGTGCGATACCAGTCCTTGCCGGCGTGCTGCACGAACGGCGAGGCACCCTCGTACGCCATGTAGCCGGGGAACACGTTGGGGCCGTGCACGAGCAGCATGCCGCGCTCGCCGTCACCCACCGGCTCGTGCGTGTCGGGGTCGACGATGATCACCTCGACGCCGGGCAACGGCTTGCCGAGCGTGCCACGGCGCGACTGGCCGGGCGTGTTGGCCGAGACGCCGGGCGAGCACTCGGTGATGCCGTAGCCTTCGAGCAGGTCGGCGTTGCCGGTCAGGCCGGCGTACTGCTCGAACAGCCGGTCGGGGCACTTCTCGGCGCCGACGACGCAGAGCCGCAGCGAGCTGACGTCGTCGGCGCTGGCGCGGTCGAGAATGAAGCCGAGGAACGTCGGCGTGCTGCACATGATCGTCGGCCGCCACGTGGCGATCTTGCGGGCCAGCGTGGCCGCGTCGGTCGGGTCGGGGTGATGCACGACGCGCGCGCCGCAGAGGATCGGCATCAGCGTCATCACCGTCAGGCCGAACGAATGGAACGCCGGCAGAAAGCCCAGCGCCGAGTCGCCGCGGTGCACGCCGAACGCGGTGACCGCCGAGGTGAGGTTGCTGACGATGTTGTCGTGCGTCAGCGGCACGGCCTTGGGCGCCTTCTCGGAGCCGCTGGTGAACAGCACCACAGCCGGGCTGGTGGCCGCCGGCTTGGGCACGCTCGCGCGGATGCCCCCACCGAGGAGCTTCACGCGCAGCAACGTGCGGATCTTCTCCAGGCCAGAAAACTCCTGGCGCAGGTCTTCGAGCAGGATCATCTCGGGGCCGTCAACGGTCACGCCGCTGCGATCCAGGAACTTGCGCGAGGTGACGACGTGCGTCAGGCCGGTGGACGTCGCGGCGTGCGCGAGGTTGGCCGGGCCGGTAGTCCAGTTGAGCAGCACCGGCAGCTTGCCGGCCAGGTGGATGCCGAAGAACGCGATGTCGGACGCAACCGACGCCGGCAGCATCAGGCCGACGTTCGGCGCGGCGATCTTGCGGAAGCGGCTCGCCATCAGCAGCGCGCCGACGAGCAGCCGTTCGTAGGTCACGGTGCCGGCCAGCGAGTCGGCCACCGCCACGTCCTTCTTCTGCGACAGCGCGCGCGCGACAAACGCCTCGCCAAGCGTCGGCGCGAGCAGCGGCTTCGTGGTCGTCGGGTCGCTGTAGTGGTCGGGCTTCCTGAACCACGCCGGCGGTGGCGGTTCGGGCGTCGCGCCTTCCATCAGCCCCTGCGCCAGCGCCCAGGTTTCCAGCACCGTCGTCGGCACCGTCTCGCCATGGAACTGGAAGCGCTGCTCGATCTGCAGGCTGAGTTCCATCCGGTCGAGGCTGTCGAGGCCGAGGTCTTCCAGCGTGCGCTCGGGCCGCAGCTCGCTCGCGTCCAGGTCGTCCTGGTTGAGCGCGCTCGCGATCATCTCGCGCACCGCGTCCTTCGTCTCCGGCTTGATGTCCTTCGGATTGACCTCGAGCCGGCTGCCCAGCTTCGGCCAGTTGAAGCTCCTCGCGCCGAACAGGAAGTGGTAGGGCACCCACGTCGGCTCCTCGGAGCCGGGCCGGTTGTACCACTCCTCCAGGAACGGATTGAGCCGCTCCTTCTCGAGGCCGGGCAGCTTTGCGCGGTCGAGCATTTCGACCTGCAGCGTGACCCGGCGGCGCGGCGTGAACAGCAGCAGGTTGGCGAACGCCGTGAGGATGCCCTTGATCAGGCACTTGGTGAGGTTCGGCAACTCGCCGGTCTGCGCGAAGCTGAACTGGCTGCCCCAGATGCCGCGGGTGCGCACCAGGATGATCTGCGCGTCGGGCACGGCCTGCAGGATGTCGCTGATGCCGCGCGTGCTGCCGAGGTACTCGTGGCCCTGGCGGTAGAGCCGGCCCGAGGGGTAGATGATCATGTTCGAGCCGGCCTGCAGCGCCTTGATCGATTCGCCGATCGCGCCCTTGGCCAGCTCGCGCGCCTTCTGGCTGTGCGAGTCGAGTTCGGGGATCAGCACCGGATCGAGCAGCGGCTTGAGCCAGAACAGGAACGGATTCCGGAACGTCGGGCCGAAGACCATCGGCCGCGGCGTGAGCTTGCCCCAGAAGCGCGAGTAGACGATCGCCGGGTCGATGTAGCCCGGGTGGTTGGGCAGAACGAGCGTGCGCGTGAGTCCGCGCGGAATGTTCTCCATGCCCTCGACGCGGATGCGGTAGCGCACCCACAGCATCCAGCGCAGCAGGAACATCAGGAAGGAGACGATCAGTCGGCGCATCGTGGATCGCGGGTACAGGAGCCCTGGCGCCGCCCATAGTGGCGAGCCCGAACGGTCGGCACAAGGGCGGGTTGCACGCCGCGTGCCAGTGCGCGGGGCCCGGCCCGTGGCGGCCCGGCAGGCGGCAGTGCCCGGGGGGCCGCCGGGGGTGGTCGCTGGATGTATAGCAGTGGGCATCCAGCGCACCGCGGAATCCGCGTTTCGTTGAACCGGCACCCCCGGTGCGGCGACCTGACATCGAACGGCGCCCGGGGAGCACGGCACCGCATGCGTCGCACACCCGACGACGTCTATGACGAGTGGCTGGTCGAGTGCTGCCGCAGCGCCGACGCCACGGCCAGCAGTGCCGCCTTCGAACGGCTCGTCGCGCGCTGGCACGACCGGCTCTGGCACCACGCGCGCCGGCTCACCAATCGCGCCGACGCCGCGTCCGACGTCAGTCAGGAGTCGTGGCTCGCGATCGCGCGCGGCATCGGTCGGCTCGACGACGTCGCGGCGTTCCGCGGCTGGGCCCTGCGCATCGTGACGCACAAGGCGGCCGACTGGATCCGCCGCGAGCAGCGCCAGCGCCGCCTGCGCGCCGAGGTGGCGGCCGCCACGCCCGACCCGGCGACGCACACGCACGCGCACACGCACGACACCACGCCACCCGGCGGCGGAGCCGGTCTGCAGGCCGCGCTTGGCGCGCTCTCGGCCGGGCATCGCGCCGTGGTGTCGCTGTTCTACGTGGAGAATCTTCCGGTCGAGGAGATCGCAACGATCCTCGATGTCCCGGCCGGCACCGTGAAGTCCCGACTGTTCCACGCGCGCCGACTGTTGCGCGACGCGCTGGAACGGCGCATGCGGAGGGCCGAATGATGACCGCCAACCATGAACCCGGCACGATTGACCAGCACATCCGCGAGGCGATGAGCGACGACGAGCAGTCGTTCCTCAAGTCGCTCGACGACACGCAGCCGCTGCTGCACGAGGTGCTCAACATGTTCCGTGGCCGACGCCGCGCGGTGATGATCGCCACGACCGTCTTCGGCATCGTCTTCCTCGGCCTGACGATCCTGTGCGTGGTGCAGATGTTCAACTGCGCGCCGGACGATCTGCGCAGCCTGCTGCTGTGGATGAGCGGGTTCATCTACTCGCTCGTGCTCATCCTCGGCATGAAGATCTGGTCGTGGATGGAGATGCAGACCAACTCGGTGCGCCGCGAGATCAAGCGCCTGGAGCTCGGCCTGACCGCTCTCGGCGCCCGTCTCGACGAGAAGATCTCGTCGCGTCCCTGACGGTCGACAACAGAACCGCGCGCGTCGGGTGACGCGCGCGGCTGTGTTGTGGTCCTGATCCGGCCTGCGATTTACTCGCCGACCACGACGATGCCAGCGCTGGCGCTCGCGCCTGTGTCGAGCTTGATCGACATCTGCTGGATCAGCCAGCCGACGTTGACGAAGCCGCTCACGGTGTCGGTGTCGACGCCCTTCAGCGAGAAGCTCAGCGTGCGGGTCTGGTTCGCGCCGATGCCAGCGACCTCCTCGCCCTCCAGCGTGGCGCTCGCGGCGCCGTCCGCCGATGCGAAGGCCGCACCGAAAGAATCGAACGCGATGCCGGTCAGGTTGCGCACGGTGATCAGCAGGCGCTTCGCCTGGCCAGCCTCGTCGCGCACCACCTCGTGCGACACGCTGTAGATGCGGGCCGGGTCGACCGAGAAGCGCACCATCGTCGGCGTACCACCGCGCAGCGCCACCGCCAGTTCCTCGCGCTCGTCGGTCTTGCCGCTCTGGTCAGCCGCGGTCACCGCCACCTTGAAGTTGCCGATGCCCATCGCCCGCTCCAGCTCGTTATCGGCCTTCGGTGCGGCCAGCAGCTTGTCGGAGAGCACGGCGCGGAAGACCTTGCGCTCACCGGCCGCCAGCGCGATCTCGACCGGCACGGCCTGCACCTCGACCGCGGGCTGCGGCACGCGGCTGACCATCGATGTGGCCGACCGCGTGGTGACGTGCAGCACGATCGAGCGCGTGATCGCCTCGCTGCCGTCGTGGTGCGCCTCGATCAGTACGACCGGCGTCTCGTCGAAGCCGTAGGTTCCTTCCATCGCCATGCGGTAGGTGACGCCGTCGATCGTGCGCTCGGCCGCGTCGGACGGGAAGGCAAGCGGGGTGGCCGGGTTGTCGGGCGTGTTCTCGCCATCGCTGAAACCGAGGCCGGGGGCGAGTCCGACGATAGCGGCGACGCTGGCGGCCATCAGGGTGCGGAAGATCGTGGCGTTCATGGCTCTTCTCCGTTCAGGGCGCTGCGCGTCGTTGGTGCGCGCAGCAAACTCGTTGCTCCTGCATTGGAGATTACGCGCCGTTCCGGACCGCGGCTGTAACGGCAACGTAACGTCGATCTGCCTGCTGTGGTGCAGGCTTCCAGCCTGATGATTGTGGTGCAGGCTTCCAGCCTGCCTCTGGTGTGGTGCAGGCTTCCAGCCTGACTCTGGTGTGGTGCAGCTGCTCCACTGATGCAGGCTGGAAGCCTGCA
>JBFWQT010000291.1:0-8956 GCA_050249295.1 Planctomycetota bacterium | reverse complement strand
GCGAGAGGTGCTGGCCAACGAGTTCGCGCAGCCGTACATGCAGAAGCTCGACGCGTACGTGTCCGCCGAGCGCGCCGCGCATGCCGTTTACCCGCCGGCCGACCAGGTGTTCGCGGCGTTCCATGCCACGCCCTGGAAAGACGTCCGCGTGCTGCTGCTCGGCCAGGACCCGTACCACGGCGAGGGCGAGGCGCACGGCCTGTGCTTCTCGGTGCCGCATGGCGTGGCTGTCCCGCCGTCGTTGCGCAACATGCTGAAGGAACTGAAAGACGACATCGGCTGCGACGCGCCGGGCCACGGCAACCTGATGCACTGGGCGAAGCAGGGCATGCTGCTGCTCAACTCGGTGCTGACGGTGCGCGCCAACGAGGCCGCGTCGCACAAGGGCCAGGGCTGGGAGACGTTCACCGACGCCGTCATCTCGCGGCTCAGCGAGCGGCCGGAGCGGATGGTCTTCGTGCTGTGGGGCGGCTTTGCGAGGAAGAAGAAGTCGCTGATCGACGACACGCGCCACGCCGTGATCGAGAGCGCGCACCCGTCGCCGCTCTCGCAGAAGGGCTTCTTCGGCACGCGGCCGTACTCGGCGATCAACGCTGCGCTCACTGCCGCCGGCCAGAAGCCGATCGACTGGACGCTGCCGGCCTGAGTCGCATGAGTGACCTCCGCACAGCCTTCAAGCTTCTGTACTTTCTCTCGGCGGGCATGCTGAGCGACTCGGCGCGCGTGCGCATGTCGCGCGGCCGGCTGCGGATTGCGTGGCCGGTGTCGGTGCTGTTGCTGCTCTCGCGCGGGCGGACGATCTTCGTCGACCCGTCGGCGCGCGAGGTGCGGATCCGCGACCGCTTCCTGTGGGTGCTGTTCAGCACGCGCCGCATCCCGTTCAGCCGCATCGAGTACGTCGACTACGACTTCGCCTCGTCCGGCTCGTCGTCGAAGGACGCGCAGCAGACCGAGCAGTACCACGCGAGGCTGGTGCTCAAGCAGCCGTTCGAGAAGCTGCGCGTCGGCAGTTTTTCCGGCGAGATGGGCGGGCACTCGCAGCCGCACGACCGGCACACGCGGGCGTCGCGCCGTGCGGTGGAAATGTTGAGCGAGGTGATCGGTGTGCCGGTGGGTGCGCCGTTGCGCGTGGTGGCCGACAGCGCAACCGGGATGATCCGCCGGTGCCAGGCGTGCGGCCGGCCGAGCGCGCCGAAGCTGGAGCGGTGCATCTACTGCAACGGCGAGGTCAACTGAGCGGCAGCCACCGGGGCCTGCGGCCCTGCCTGGTGTGCTGACGGCAGCACACTAGAACTGCTTCGCGAGCCACGCGAACGTGTCATCGAACTGCTCGCCGGCTGCCGACCAGTCCACCTCCATCAGCTTGAGGTCGGGTGTACCCGGCGGACGCGGCACACCGGGCCGCAACGGAATCTGCGCGCCCGCACCTTCGGCCAGCATCTGCTCGACACGCGGCGACAACAGGAAGTCAATCAGCTTGCGCGCGTGCTCCGGATTGCGCGCGCCGCGGATCAACGCCAACGTGTTCGGAATCAACAGGGCGCCGGGATGGCCGTCGCCCTGATCCGGCCAGATCATGCACACCGGCTTGCGCTCGGCCAGCTGCCGTTGCACGTCGTCGGTGTCGGTCAGGCCGATGCGGCAGCGGCCCTCGGCCACGGCCCGCGCGACGTCTCCGTTGCTCGATTCGACATGCACCTGGTTGGCCTTGCAGTCGGCCACGAAGCGGTGCATCGCGTCGGCGTCGCGTGACCCCAGCGCGACCATGTGCGTGAGCGTGGTGCCGAACAACGGCCGCGCAATCGCCGCTGCGTCGCGGTAGCGCGCCGCCGTGATGTCAGCCACGCTGGCCGGCGAGTCGTCCGCGCCGGCGCCCTCGCCGGTGTAGATGATCAACACGCGGCCGCGCGCGGCGAAGCCGGTCCAGTAGCCGTCCGGATCCTTGTAACGCGCGGGGATCGCCTCGGCTGCGCGCGAGCGGTAGGGCTCGAGCAGCCCGGCGCGCTGCAGGCGCAGCGTCTGCACGATCTCGTTGTTCCAGAAGATGTCGGCGCGCGGGTTGTCCTTCTCCGCAATCAGCCGATTGACGAGACTGGTGGTCTTGGTCGTTTCGGTGTCGACCGCAATGTCGACCTTGATGTGCGTCTCGGCCTCGAAGATCGCGAACACGGGCTCGGCCAGGTCGAGGTCGAGCGCGCAGTAGACGCTGACGTGCCCGACCGGCTGGATGCCGGCCATGCCCCCACCTGTGCCGTTGTTGCCGCATCCGGTAGTCGCACCGGCGCTCGCGGCGGCCGCCGCGATGCTCACCAGGAGTGCGAGCCGGACGGTCGCGCGGCGGGTGTCGGGCCGTCGGGTTGGCTCGGACATGGTGGAAGCGGATCGGGGGGTGCGTGTCGCCATCGCACCGTATTATGCCGGGGCCCTGGAGGGGACCCGCAGTCGTGGATTTTTGTGGAAAGCGCTTGCGGGGCCAAAGGCGGTTGGTAGCATACCGCCTCTTCATCCGCGGGCAGAGGGGCTCCAGGCCGCTCTGCAAGCGGGTTCCAGCCGGACGGGCGGCTCAATTCCCCTCTGCTGCGCAGTCCGCGAGGACTGCTCGACAGGAGAGCGGGAGGATTGCCGTCCGACGCAGCGCTGGCGTAGCTCAGTGGTAGAGCTTCCGCCTTGTAAGCGGAGGGTCGCGAGTTCGAATCTCGCCGCCAGCTTCCTCTTCAGGCGCGACCGGCGCGGCCGGCGCAACCGGACGGGACAGAAGCGTTGGCGGCCTGCACCACTGACCCAACCAGTCGCTGGTCACGCTGCCGGCAATGACAATCAAACGGTGCGCCGGGCGCAGGCAACTGCGGTCGACGTACCGGGCAAACGACGGGGGTGTGCCCGAGCGGCCAAAGGGGACAGGCTGTAAACCTGTTGGCTTATGTCTTCACTGGTTCGAATCCAGTCGCCCCCATATCGGATGCCGTCAGCGGCCGGGACTTGTCCCCGTTTGCTGCCGGTGCGATAGCGGGAATCGGGTTGCAGGTGCTGCGCAAGTGGTGCCGGTCAACCTGCCCACGCATCCCGCACTCACCCGCGGGTGTAGCTCAGTGGTAGAGCATCGGCCTTCCAAGCCGACTGTGTGGGTTCGATTCCCATCACCCGCTTCACCCCTCTCACCTGGAGGGGCAAGCAGGCGCCGACGAGGCACGCCCGCCACCCGCCACCACCACCCGGGGAGGCGGGAGCAACGCCGCCGACGCGCCGACGCAGAGACGCTGCTGGTGTAGCTCAGAGGTAGAGCACTTCCTTGGTAAGGAAGAGGTCATGGGTTCAATTCCCATCACCAGCTTCGGACGACAGCCGGACCCGCTTCCGACATGGGCTTGCGCGAGCAACCCGGGTTGGTGGCCACGACCGATGCCCGGTCAGGCAGGTCAGTGAAGGGCGCCGGTTGTCGTAACAGTCAGTGAGTGACCGCAACGGAGGCATTCGCGCAACCGGCAAGTCCGGGGGCCGGTTCACAGCGAGGAGAGGTAAGGATGGCCAAGGAGAAGTTCGAACGGACGAAGCCGCACGTCAACATCGGCACCATCGGTCACGTCGACCATGGCAAGACCACGTTGACGGCCGTCATCACGTACTACCTGTCGACCAAGGGTCTGGCGAAGGCCAAGGGCTACGGCGACATCGACAACGCTCCCGAGGAGCGTGAGCGCGGCATCACGATCAATACCGCGCACGTCGAGTACCAGACCGAGAAGCGCCACTACGCGCACGTGGACTGCCCGGGTCACGCCGACTACGTCAAGAACATGATCACCGGCGCGGCCCAGATGGACGGCGCGATCATCGTGGTCGCCGCGTCCGACGGTCCGATGCCCCAGACCCGCGAGCACATCCTGCTCGCCCGTCAGGTCGGCGTGCCGGCGCTGGTCGTGTTCCTCAACAAGTGCGACCTCGTCGATGACGAGGAACTGATCGACCTCGTGGAGATGGAAATCCGCGAGCTGCTCAGCAAGTACGACTTCCCCGGCGACGACATCCCGGTCATCAAGGGCTCCGCGCTGAAGTGCGAAGACCTGATCAAGGCCGGCAAGGACATCGTCGGCGCGAAGGAATTCGAGCCGATCCAGGCCCTGATGGACGCGGTCGACGAGTACATCCCGACTCCGGAGCGTACCGTTGACAAGCCGTTCCTGATGCCGGTCGAGGACGTGTTCTCGATCAAGGGTCGCGGTACCGTCGGCACCGGCCGCGTCGAGCAGGGCGTGGTCAAGGTTGGCGATCCGCTCGAGATCGTGGGCATGCAGGAAGAGATCACCAAGACGGTGTGCACCGGCGTCGAGATGTTCAACAAGGAACTCGACGAGGGTCGCGCCGGCGAGAACTGCGGCCTGCTGCTGCGCGGCGTGGACAAGAACCAGCTGCGTCGCGGTCAGGTGCTCGCCAAGCCGGGCAGCATCACGCCGCACACCAAGTTCGAGGCCGAGGTGTACGTGCTGACCAAGGAAGAGGGCGGCCGTCACACGCCGTTCTTCAACGGCTACCGTCCGCAGTTCTACTTCCGCACGACCGACGTGACGGGCAAGTCGGAGCTGGTCAACGCCGAAATGGCGATGCCCGGCGACAACGTCCGCCTCAAGGTCGAGCTGATGACCCCGATCGCCATGGACGAGAAGCTGCGCTTCGCTATCCGCGAGGGTGGCCGCACGGTGGGCTCGGGCGTGGTGACCAAGATCCTCGAGTGATGTGTCCCTGGCGCTCTGTCCGAGTGCCGTACGGTGCGCCTGACGCACCAGCAAGCAGGAGAAAGACATGGCCAAGGACGCACGTGACTACGTCTGGCTCGAGTGCACCGAGTGTGGAGAGCGGAACTACCGCACCCAGAAGCGCATGAAGGGTGTGCAGACCAAGCTCCAGCTCAAGAAGTACTGCTCGCGCGAGCGCAAGCATACGGTGCACGTCGAGAAGAAGAAGTAGCCGCTGGCGGGCTCGTACGGGCTCGTACGGGCTCGGATCCGCGGCGCATCGCTGGCAACCGTCGCCACCGCATCCGGGTATGGATGCGGTGGCACGGAAGCCGGGGCGCCGGGCATGCCGGTGCGCCCGCCCGCCAGCACGCCAACAACAGACCGACAGGCAGGCACCGATTGACACTGCGGACCCGGATCGTAGAGTCCGCATGCCGATCGAATGCCAGCCGAACGAACGATCGACGATCGACGACCGAACGGGCGTAGCTCAACTGGTAGAGCAGCTGATTCCAAATCAGCAGGTCGGGGGTTCGAATCCCTCCGCCCGTGTCAGAACCCGGCATTGGCCTTCCGGCGCACGCAAGGTGCCGGACGGCCAGTGTTCGATTTGCGCCAGACTGCAGGACCGCAGGACCAACACTGCTGCACTGTCGCAACCGTCGAAACCGGGCACCGGCTCGGCTCCGCTGCAGTCAGTCAGCGTGGTCCGCAGCCCGGCGCTCGTTCTGGAACAGACCTGAACTGGTCTGAACTGGTCTTGACCTGATCTCAACTGATCCGCCCAACTCGCCCAACACGTAAGTTATGTGGTTGCCCTTCGGATTCCACCGCATCGAAAAGCCCGGCCAGGGGATGCGTGCACGCTTCTTCGCCTTCGCATGCCTCATGGCACTGCTCGGCTGGGGTGCGTACTCCACGTATCACATGCTCTACGTGTCCTTCAACTGGCACGAAGAACTGCCCGACCCGGCGTTCGACTACAGCGTGGCGCACCCGTGCCCGGACACCAACGCGCTGCGCCAGTACGTCATCGAGACGCAGGGCTGGACGCTGGTGGTCTACCGGCCCAAGCCCAAAGCGGCCGAGGAAGCCACGCCGGACGGCAGCGCTCCGTCTCCTGCGAGCCCTGACGGCGCCGTGAGTGGTGCACCGGCTGCCGGCACCCCGCGCTTCGCCAATGGCCTGACACCGACCGGCGTGCGCATCAGCATCACCGACCCGCTGCTGCTCGCGGCCGTGGCCGACCAGTTGCGCAGCGCGGCCAGGGGCAGCACGCAGACGCAGCCCGTGCAGACGCAACCGGCGCCGCCCGCGAAGGACGAGACGCTGGTCGCCCAGACGCCATGGCAGCAGTTGGTGGACACGGTTCTCACCGTGCGCCCGAATGACGGCCCGTACATCCGGTCGGGCGCCGGCACCGGCCTGCAGATCAGTGTCACGCATCCGCTGCGTCCCGCCGATCGCATGTTCATCGACTTCCCGCAGCCCTACATCGTGCCCCCGGGATTCGGCACCTGCCCCGAGACCGGCCGGCAGCTCAACGGCATCGGCATTCCGTGGGCGATCGTCATCGCTGCAGTGATGCTGTTCGTCTCGTTCTGGATTTCGTGGAAGGTGTGCTTCGGCCGCTGGCTCTCCACGATGCTCATCGAGACGGACCAGGAGATGCACAAGGTCGCGTGGCCGACGCGGGACCGCGTGATCAACTCGTCTGTCGTCGTGGTCTTCTGCACGCTGTTCTTCGCGATGCTCCTGTTCTGCGCCGACTGGCTGCTCAATCAGCTGATCAGCTTCCTGTTCTGATTTGTTCGTACGTGTTTGCCCCGACAGACTGAGACGACCCCATGGCCAGAGAGTGGTACGTCCTGCGAGTGCAGGCCGGCAAGGAAGAGAAGGTCAAGGAAGCCCTCGACAAGAAGCTCAAGGTCGCCGGGCTTGACCATCTCGTCGGCGAGGTGCTCGTCGCGAAGAAACAGGAAACGACGCTCCGCGACGGCAAGAAGGTCACGAAGGACGTCAAGATCTTCCCGGGCTACATCTACCTCCAGGCTGACCTCTACGAAGGCCAGGAGCTGCGGGACAATCTCTACTACCTGATCAAGGAGACGCCGTCGGTCGGCGACTTCGCCGGCAGTTTCGGACGTCCGGCGCCGATGTCGCCTGACGACGTCGACCGCATCTTCAACCGCGATGCGCCGAAGTCGAACCTGCCCGAGACAGCCGACGCCGGTGTTGGCGGCAGCGAGGGCGGTCCGACTCCGGAGAGTGTGCTCGGTGGCGGTCTCGACGGTGGCACGCCGATCGGCGATGTCGACCTGCCGTACTCCGGCGGCGACCGTGTTCGCATCCGCGAGGGTCACGCCTTCGGCGGCTTCGAGGGTCGCATCGAAGAGATCCAGTTCGACCGTGGCATGGTGAAGGTGTCGGTGAGCATCTTTGGTCGCCCGACCGAAGTGGAGCTGCCGTACAACCAGGTCGAACCGCTCGACGAGTGATCGGCGCGAGCACAAACGCGGATCGCCACAATCGCGCTGACACCCCGACGCCGGACGGCTACGGCCGGTACTTCGCGAACCACGGCGGTGCCTCGCCCTGCAGGAACTGCCGCAGCACGTCGATGTTCTCCGACTCCTCGAACCAGCTCGTCAGTGCGCCATTGGCCGCCATGCACGCGTCGTCCAGCGTCATGCCGGCAATGTGCGACGTGAACGACTTCGTCGCGGCCAGCGCGGCCGGCGACGCGCGCAGCAGCTGCTTCATCAGCCGCTTCACCGCCTTCTCGCTATCGTCCGCGTCGGCGGTCACCTCATCGACCAGGCCCGCCTCGCGCCCGGCCGCCGCATCCAGCGTGGCCGCGGTGAGAATCATCCAGCGTGCCTTCGCCACCGACACCCGGCGCAGCAGGTAGGGCAGCACGTTCCACGGCACCAGCCCGAACACCGTCTCGGTCAGCGTGAACGTGCTGCGCGCCGTGGCGATCACGATGTCAGCGGCCGAGGTCAGTCCCATGCCGCCGGCGCGCACTTCGCCGTCGATCAGCGCAATTACCGGCTGTGGCGCATCGTGGATCCGCGACAGCAGTCGCTGGTACTCGGCGACCACCTCGAGCGGCAGTTTGTCCTCCTCGCATGCCGCCACGAAGCCGAAGTCCAGCCCCCGGCAGAAGTCCGTCGGGTGGCCGCTCTCGAGCACAATCACCCGGCAGTCGGCGTTCGCGCTGGCGGCGGCCAGTGCGTCTTCGAGCGCCGCGAGTGTGGCCGGGTTCAGTGCGTTGTGGCTGCCCGCGTCGTGGAAGCGGATGCGTGCGAGGTGGCTCGCGAAGCTGGACTGGACGGCGCCTGGATCAGTGGTCACGCGACTCACACGATGGGTTGAGGTGGTGGGTGGCCGTTGCGCGCCGATTGTAACGCGGCGATCGCTCGTGGTCGCGGCGTTCACGATGTGCGTGGCGCACTGCCTCATCGGCACCCCGATCGGGTACGATCAAACCCGGCGGCTGTCTGCGCGTTGAATTGTCATGGACCCGCACACCGACCACTCCCGATCTGTGCCTGACACGCCGCACGAGCCCGCACCGCCGGCGCCGCCGCCGATCGTCTACGACACCGACGCGCCACCGCCCGCCGCGTCGCTAGCGTCGCGCCTCGCCACGCCGCTGCTGCTCGTCGTCATCGGCGCCGCGATCGGCATCGGCATCTGGTACGCCACGCACCAGCGGCCCGCGCGCACCCCGGCCACCGCATCCGACTACGACGCCGCGCGCCACCACCACTACCGCAGCAACACCGCCTCGACCGCCAACGGCGCGACCCCGTCGCCAGGCCCGCTCGTCAATCGCCCGGCCGACAACATGCCGCCACGCGGCGCGGCAGTGGGCGATGCGCCGACGCCTCCTGCCGACAACGCGGGCGGTCCCGATGCCGAGCCGGACGACCTGCCCACTGACGGCAGCGACACCAACCCCGACACGCAGCCCGCTTCCGCCAATCCGCGGGGCCGGGCTGTGCCGCCCGGCACGATGCTGCTGCCTACCGATCCCGAAGCGCTCGACGCCGCGTTCCCGCTCGACGCGTCGAACGTCACGGTCGCGCAACTGCTCACGCTGCTCCGCTTCAAGGACTTCCCGGCGATCGCGCAACTGCTCGGGACGCTGCGGCAGAACCCCGAGCTCGCGTGGATGATCGTCGCCAGCGCGCTGGTGCACACCGACGACATGGCCT
>JBFWQT010000290.1:0-8963 GCA_050249295.1 Planctomycetota bacterium | reverse complement strand
CGACGGCCGTGCACTCGTCGCGCATCGCCCGCAGGCCGAGGTCGCGGATCTCGTCGGTCTCGAGCATGCACACCAGGTGGCGCACGCCGAGGCCGCGCAGGTCGTCGGTATCGCCCGCTTCGGGGCGCGCCATCGTGGCGAGCCAGCCGGTCGCGCCGTCGACGTCAATCCGGAAGATCCGTGTCATGCAACGTTCCTCGCACGGCGATACAATACGCGCCTCGTCCCGCGGCCTCGACGGAGCGCTCTCATGGTGCCGATGGCCATCACCCGGATCGTAACTGCCGACCAGGAACTCGGCCTCGGGTCGATCGTGCTGCTCACCGAGACGACCGGCGAGCGCGCGTTCCCGATTTTCATCGGCTACTGGGAGGCGTCGGCGATCGAGCGGCACCTCAAGGGTGTCGGCCCGCCGCGCCCGCTGACGCACGACCTGCTGGCCAACTCGTTCCGCACGATGGGTGCGCGCGTCGAGAAGATCGTGATCAGTTCGCTGAAGGACAATACCTTCTACGCGCGCATCCACGTCCGCCGTCATGACGGCCAGATGGTGGAGATCGACTCGCGGCCGTCCGATGCGATGGCGCTCGCGGTGCGCACCGACGCGGCGATCTTTGTCGAGCCGGATGTTCTCGACCAGGCGACGATCTGAAGTCCAGCATCTGAACGTGAAGGTTCGCGCGCGGGAAGCGACCGCGGGCGGCAGTTCGTGGGCTTGAACGGCCCACGCAAAAACTCGCCGCATGCGCTCAAGGGGTCCGGCGCACATGCCGATATCCCCTGCATGCCACGGTAGAGCCGGCTCACACCGAGCAGAGCGGCCACCCACCCGATCTCACCGATCACGACCAATCGACGGGAACCTGAACGATGGGAAGCTTTCTTGACCGGGTGCTGGGGTGGTTCTCCACCGACATGGGTATCGACCTCGGCACGGCCAACACGCTGGTCTACGTCCAGGGCCAGGGCATCGTCTGTGCCGAGCCGAGCGTCGTCGCCGTGCACGCCAAGACCGGCCACGTGCTGATGAACGGCGACGCCGTGGGCGACAACGCCAAGGGCATGATCGGCAAGGTGCATCCCAACATCAAGGTGATCCGCCCGCTCAAGGAAGGCGTGATCGCCGACGTCGAGATCACCGAAGCGATGCTCTCCTACTTCATTCGCAAGGTGCACAACCGCCGCTGGGGCGTGAAGCCCGCCCTGGTGGTCAGCGTGCCGATCGGAATCAACAACGTCGAGAAGCGCGCGGTCTACAACTCGGCCGAGCGCGCCGGGGCCCGCGAAGTCCTGCTGGTCGAGCAGCCGTTTGCCGCCGCGATCGGTGCCGGCCTGCCGGTGGGCGAGGCGACGGGCAGCATGATCGTGGACATCGGTGGCGGCACGACCGACATCGCCGTGCTCTCGCTGGCCGGCATCGTGCAGAGCGAGACGCTGGAAATCGCCGGCGACCACATGGACGAGGCGATCATGAACTTCATCGCCGAGCGCCACAACCTCGAGATCGGCCACCAGATGGCCGAGCGCATCAAGATCGAAATCGGCTCGGCCGCCGAGCTGGAAGAAGAGATGGCCGTGCGGGTGCGCGGTCGCGACCTCTCGTCGCGCCTGCCCGGCGAGGCCGAGATCACGAGCATGGAGATCCGCGAAGCGCTGCGGCCGTGCACGCGCCACATCATCGACGGCGTGCTGCGAGTGCTCGAGCGCACGCCACCGGAGCTGTCGGCCGACCTCGTCGAGCGCGGCATCGTGATGGCCGGCGGCGCCTCGCAGTTGCGCGGGATCGAGCGCGCCCTGCAGAACCACATTGGCCTGCCGGTGCGGGTCTGTGACGAGCCGATCGGCGCCGTCGCCCGCGGCACCGGAGTGATCATCGAGTCGCTGGACCTGTTCGGCGACGTGCTGGAAGACGCGGCCGAAGCGGCCTGACGCACCAGCGACGACCAGAAATCGGGAGCCGTGTCCAGGCCGGGTGACGCCCGGGAGGACCGGAATGAGCCTGACGGACCAGATGCCGCACCCTCGAGTGCAGCCCCGTCAGACCTGAGCCAGCGACACGGCTCCCGGAGGTTTGAGTGAGTGAGTGGACGGTCTCCCTCCAGAGCCACGTGGGCTGCACACTTGCCGGTGTGCAGCCCGCAGTGGTTTCGGCCCGTTGCGTGCGCGGGCTGCGGCGTGCCGGAGGAAAGGACGAGCACAACAACGGCAACGACGACCAGCCGAACTGATCGTCGCGTCGTGAGCGGGTTGCTCCAGAGCGGTCGTGCGTGCACTGCGAGGTGTGCCGCGCGACGTGTTTCGTTTCATGATCGGAGCGGCGGGATTCGAACCCACATCCTCCGGTTCCGCAAACCGGTGCTCATCCAGTTGAGCTTCACTCCGCGGTTGCCAGCGGGCAGGTCGTGCGGACGGCACGTCGTCGCAGGTGCAGGTGCTGGCTCATCGCGGTGTCCCGGTTCGAGTTCCTCTCGTCGCTGCGCAGTAGTACGGAGTGCGAGCGATATGGCCGCCGATGGGTGCGATGTTTCTGGCAAGAGCCGCGAGTTCGAGAGCCAGTCCGCGAATTCCGATTCCGGGCTAGCCCCGGAAGCAGGCCCACGCGAGCGGCACCTATTGCAGCTTCGTCGCGAACAACGACACCAGCACCGCCGCCAGCTCGCGGCGCTTGCGACGCGACAACCAGCGCACCAGCAGACTGCCGGTCGTTACGTCCGCCAGGTCGGCCGGCACCACCCGCTTCCAGTCGTCCGGGTGGAACTGCTCGCGGGCCCACGACCAGAACCGCTCGGCCGCACGCTCCTGCAACACGCGCACCCACCGGTCGGTCTTGCCGATGCGCGCCGCGACCTCGGTCTGCGACTCGCCGGCCAGGCGGGCCGCCAGCACCTCGGCCTCGATCTGCTCGTCCTCCGGCACCGCCTCGCGCATGTAGCGATCAAACACCGCACGCAGCCGCTCGGTCAGCACCGACTCGTCGAACGCGTCGAGCTTGTCGGGCGCCGCGTCGGCCTCCTCGATCTTGCGCAGCAGTTCCTCGCCCTGCGGCAACTTCTCGCGCTGCAGCCGGCGCAGGTGCTCGATCACCAGGTTGCGCAGGGCCTGCTTGAGGTACGGACGGAACGGGCCGTGGGCCGGGTCGTAGTTGGGTAGCACGCGCGTGTGCAGCAACAACAGCGCCTCCTGCACCAGGTCGTCGATGTCCTCGCGCGGCGCGCCCACCGCCCGGATGAACCGGCGGATCGGCGCCTCGTAGTAGCGGAACTTCGACAGGCCGAGCGGCGTGTCATCGCCGGTCGTGCCGAGCACGTCGCGACGCGTGATCGCGTCGTTGAAGCTGGCGGGAGCAGGTGCGGTCGTCATGGGTGGCTCACTCGGCCGAGATCAGTTCGTGCCACGCGGCCGCGAGTTGCTCGTAACTTGCGGCCGCCTGCTCGGCCAGGCCGCCGATCACGTCGGGCGTGGCGATCGCAAGATGCCCGCGCAGACCCGAGAGGCGGGCCAGCTGGTGCGCGACCTTCACGCACTGCTGCGCCTGCTGCAACGCGGCGCGCTGCAACGCCTCGGCTGGTTCGCGCAGCTCGCGCGCCGCGGCGGCCAGCGCCGGCTGCCCGGCCGCGAACGCATTCCAGTCGGCGTGATACGACGCGGCCCGGTCGTCGTCGGGCACCACGCGGATCGCTCCGCTCGTCGTGACCTTGATCATCGTGTCGCGCACGCGCAGTGAGGGCGGCGGCGGCGTGCGCTCGAGGCTCTCGGCAATCTGCTCGGCGCGCTTCCATTGGCCGTCGGCAATGGCCATGCGCAGGCCGGTGCGCGTGTGGTCGCGCGTGGCGATCTGCTCGAACTGTGCGCGCACCGCTTCCAGGCGCCGGCGCGACGAGTCGGCCATGTTCGCCAGTCGCGGCGCGGCGATCAGCACCTCGAGCATCTCGATCTCGGCGGGCAGCAGCCGTTGCAGCGCGAGGTCGAGCGAGTCGCCGGGCTGGACGACGCGCTGCACCGCCGCGAGGTCGGCCTCGGCCTGCTCGATCAGCGCGTCGCGCGCGCGGGTCGTGGCGGCGTGATCGATCTGGCGCAGGATATCGGCGGCGAGCACGGCCGGGAGCGTGGCCTGCAGTCGCGTGGCCAACGGCAGCGGGTCGTCGGCGGCGGTGGCGCCAGCGCCGGCCGGTGAATGGCCGGTCGCGTCCCAGATGCGCTTCGCCTCGCGCAGTGCGTCGAGCAGCGTGAGGGTCTCGTTGATCGTGGCGCTCGCGGCGCCGTTCTCGCGCAGGGTCTCCAGCGAGCGCTCGAAGCGTTCGATCTCGCGCTCGATGATCTCGCGGCGGTCGGTTGGCGCGGCCGTGGCGGTAGCGGCCTGCGACCGTGAGCCGCCCAGTGCTGCCGCGGCGTCGATGTCGCCGAACGTGGACTCCGGCAGCGGCGTGGAGAGCCACTGTAGCGGGCCGACGACGAACGCGACGAGCACAGCGAGCATCACCAGCAGGTTGGCGGCGCGAATCATGGTGGCCAGAGTGGAGCGTGCGAGAGCGTGACAACGACCAGTATGACGCGGCGAGGCGAAACCGGAAGCCGAGGCGGGGCCGACGCCGACGTCAGACATCGGTCCAATTTAGCTAATATCCGGATAACATGTTGTGGCGAATGGGGATCCGCCAGAAATCGGGGTCGAAGATAGGACAATCCTCATTACAGAGGGGGATGTTGTGGTTGCTGTTCCGGGCCGGGCGGGAAACCGGGCTATCGAGGGTGGGCTGAATGTCACAAGTCGTTAAAAATAAATGCTTTGCGAACATCCGGGTTCGCGCTTCACACACGGTCTACGGCTTCGCAGAAAGGCCTCACGAGTGCTTGACGACCCTCATACGAGGCTTCACGGCATTTCACTCCACTTCACGATTTGAGCCCCATAAACACGGGCTCCGCGGGCGGAAGGACGGATCGACAGTACCGGATGGGTATGGATCACAATGGCCGCTTGCTGCGCGCGGCTCAGGTTCGCAATCCCGCTCGCTCACGAATCAATCAGTGCTGCCGCGTGAGGTAGAGGTGCAACCGGCCGTACTCGTCCACGGTCAGCATGTCGGGCCGCGAGTTGCCGGTGAGGTCAGCCACCAGCAACGGACGCAACTCCGAGCCGGCCGACAACGCACGCAACGACACACCCTCGGCGCCGGCATACAGCAGCGTGCCGTAGCCATCGGAGCGCCACACCTCCTGCCACCCCTCGCCGGTCTGACGGCCGGTGATCACCGGCTCCGGCGTGCCGTCACCATCAATGTCGAGCAGCGACAACCCGGTCACCGTGTCGAACAAGGCATCGAGCGGAATCGCGCGGCGCTGCCAACGGCCATTCGCGTCGGCCGACGCATCATCGTGCCGGTCGGCGCCGAGGCGGATCTCGAGGCGGCGCGTGTCGGGGTCGAGCCAGAGCAGGTCGAGCGCGGCGTTCGCATCGAGGTCGCCGGCCGAGAGGCCCACCGTGCGGCCGCCGGAGCGCGGCAACGGCACCGCCTCGAACTGGCCATCGCCGATGTTGCGCAACCACACCGGCGGCGCGGTCTCGCCATCGGCGCGCGCACCCGTGCCGAGCATCACGTCGATCAACCCGTCGTTGTCGAAGTCGCCGGCAATCGCGTTGGTCACCGGCGGCGGACCGCTCGCCTCGTCCGCCGGCGCGCGCAGGCGCTCGGGCAGCGGCATGTCGACAAACACGTCATGACCCTGGCCGATCAGCAGCAGCGAACCCGACGCACCACCGAGGAACACATCGATCTCGCCGTCGCCGTTGAAGTCGGCCACCGCAACGGCCGTGGGCCGCTCGTGCACCGGATTGCTGACGAACGGCACCGGCTTGCCGAAGCGGCCCGCATCATTCACGTCGGAATCCGGCGCGGCCCGCAGCCCGCCATTCCAGGCGATCAGGATCACCGCCTGCCCCGCATCGCGACTCGCGCCGGCCGGATCGACATCGATGTCGAGCAGGTCGAGATCGCCGTCGTGATCGACATCGGTGAGAATCAGATAGTGGCCGCGCAGGTCGGCAATGAAGTCGTCGCGGCTGAACTTGCCGCCGTCCGACCCGAGCCAGATCTCGGCGCCGCCCGCCACCAGGCCAACCGCCAGGTCGAGCCAGCCGTCGCGGTTGATGTCGCCGGTGACGGCGCACGCCACCGGCCCGGCCGGCTGCGGCAGCTGATCGGTGCCCTCTTCGAACGTCACCTGCCCGACGACCTCGGGGCCGGGGCGGAACACATTGCGCCGCGTCAGCAGGTAGAACGCGCGGCCGCTCTCGGTGATCGCGAGCAGATCCTTCGAGCCGTCGCCGTCGAAGTCGGCGCCAACCATGCGGCAGACCAGATCGTCGCGCGCCGCGTCGCGTGCCCGCGCGCCCGCCAGCTCCGACGGCACGATGCGCATGCCGGGCGGCATCACGCCGCCATCGGGGCCGATCTGCATCGGAAGATTGAAGCCGGCCGCGCGATCGTTGAGGTTGATGGTGATGCCGGCGAATTCGCTGCGCGCGGCAATCAGGTCGGGCTGATGGTCGGCGTTGAGGTCGACCACCGCGGCGCCGCGCGTCCACAAGGCGTCGCCGTCGAGGCCGGACGGCGTGGCCCGGCGGAACCCCTGCAGGCCTTCGGAGTTGCCTTGCGCGAGGCAGATGTCGTCGGCCGCGCCGGCGCGACCGATGAACAGATCGACCCAGCGATCCTGATCGAGGTCGGCCGCGCAGAGCGACACAACGGTGGCGGTGTCGGGCACGATCCACTCGTGATGGAACCGCCGGCCGGCCTGCATCGCGTCGTTGCGCAGCAGATGCACGCCGTCGCCGAGCACGGCGAGCGCGATGTCGTCGATCGAGTCGCCGTCGAGGTCGGCGACGACAGCAGCGGTGACGGGCGCATCGGTCTGCCAGTCGCTCACGGCCGCGATCGGCAGCAGCAGCAGCGCGCCGCTGCGCGACGAGTAGATGAGTTGATGCCGGCCGAACGGATCGACGAGCAGCAGGTCCTGGCGGCCGTTGGCGGTGAAGTCGCCGCTGAGCAGCGCGACGGGCGCGCGGCGGACAGAGGTGCCGATGCCAGCCGCGCCAGCCGCGTGCGTGGGAGTCGAGGTCTCCACCGGCCGATCCAGCATCAGGGCAGGCGTCGCGTCGATCCAGCCGGTGCTGCTGCCGTTGACGCCGGTCTCGCGCGCGAGCACGCGGAGTTGCAGTCGGCCATCGGGCTGTTCGAGCACCACGGCCAGTTCGGGTCGCGGCGTCGCGTCGATGTTGCAGGTGGCGAGCGCGCGCACGATGCCGGGCACGTTGCACGGCACGCCGGGCGCGGTCGGCAACTCGCTGCCACCACTGCCACCACCGTTGTTGCTGTGCGGGTAGAAGCGCAACGGATGGCCGGGGCCGCCGGCGACCAGGTCGATGCGGCCGTCGCCATCGAAGTCGGCGGCCACCACGCAGATGGCGTTGGCCTCGCGCGCGCGGAAGCGGAATGTACCGAGGGGCGACTCGCCGGCAGATGCGCTGACGTCGAGGCGGTACCACTGGCCGGCGGCGAGCGGCTCGGTCGGCCGCAGCGTGAGCTCGCCGGGGCCGCGCCATTCGGCCGGGCGCAGCGCAACGTCGTGCAGGCTGCAGCTCAGCGAGGGCCGCACGGCCCGGCGCTCGGCGCGCGTGAGTGGCCGATTGAACACGACCACGATCGGCGCGGTCGTGTCGATGTCGACGGCCTGCCGGGCCGCCCACGGCTGGTCGTAGACGCCACTCGGCTCGAGCGACATGAAGTCGACGATCGCAAGCGGCGCAAGGTCGGCAGGAGTCGTGGCATCAGCCGGGTCGTCGCCGTCGTCGGCGGGTGTGGTGGCGGCCGCGGCCGGAGCCGCGCTGGTGGCCGGGGTGGCCGGTGCGACGGCAGTGGCCTGCGTTCGCGCCGACACGAGCTGGACGTACAGCGCGCTCGCGGCCACCAACAGCAGCAGCGAGACGCCGACGATCACCCGGATGGTCAAGCGCGACTTCATGATGGTCCTGCAGGACAGACGGACGGCAACCCCGTTCAGGGCCAGCCCTCCATTATGACAAACCGGTGGGGCCGGTGCGAGGTTCGCAGTTTCCGAGTTTCCGAGTCGGTCCGTGTCTTGTCGTCAGCTGAATCCTGCGTCCGGGTCGTTTCGCTGGTGGCACCTACTTCAGCTTCGGCCGCCGTGATGAGATGCCGACGACGTCCACCGAGTCGGCGTACATCCGTTCGCGGTCGCCACGGCGAACCAGCTCGTCCAGCGCATTGGCCAGTCGCGGGCGCGGCTTCCACGTGCCGACCTCCTTGCGACCGAGCCGGACCACGAACGAGCCGCCCGCACCGACCAGGCGGCGATCGAAGTAGATGCGCAGTTCGTCCAGCTGCCGCGACATCGCGTTGTCGACATCGATCACGAACTCGCCATCCTTCGCGTCGAACGTCGCATCCACGTACGAGAAATCCTGCGGCGAGAAGCGCGGGCCGGTGTCGGTCCAGCACACACCCCGCTTGAGATCCACAATCTGCAGCCACGCGCGGTTGGCCTCGTGCGCCTTGAACGCCGCGACGTGCACCGCGGCCGGCGCGGGGTCGCGACGCTGCGCACACATCCACTGCACGATCGGCGTGAGATCCGGCTCGGTCGCTTCGTGCCCGCGCAGACGCAACTCGTGATGGATGAACGGCGACTTCGCGAGAATCGACTCGACTTCGCGCGCGGTCGGGTTGCTGATGCCGTTGAACTCGCCCTGCTGGCAGAACAGCGGCAGGTCGGCCATGTTGCGCACGTACTCTTTCGTCACCGGCAGCACCGGGCCACGATTGCGCGGCGCGGCACAGGCCCAGCGATCGCGCCAGCCCTCGGCCAGATGCCACGCACGCGCGCCACCGAGCGAATCGCCGGTCAGGCACATGCGGTTGCAGTCGATGTTGCTGCGCAGGTTG
>JBFWQT010000289.1:0-8965 GCA_050249295.1 Planctomycetota bacterium | reverse complement strand
CGGTCGGCGGCGTGTGCCGCCGCGTCATCCGCTCGTGGTTCGCGCGGATGTACTCGGCCATCGTCATCGCGGCGATCCGCTTCAGGTCCATCGGCTTGTTCAAGAGATAGTTCGTCGTCATCACGTCTGCCGCGTGACCCTCGGCCTGCAGATGCAGGCGGCGGTCGCGGTTCTTCTGCAGCCGATCGAGGTCAGCCACGCACTTGTGGTACTCGCGCTCGATCGACCCACGGTAGCGCAGCAGCACGTTGAATTCCTCGATGCGGAAATCGTCGGTGGTGAAGAAATGCATCACATGCTTCTCCATCGCCTCCAGCCGACGACGCTTCCAGCTCGCGACGATGATGCGCTCCGCGACTTCCTCCTCGATGTCAGTGGCGAGCTGCATCGAGACGCGCATGTGGTAGCGATACTCTTCGAATTCCTCGCGATCCTCGTGATCCATGCAGATCAGGTTCGCAGAGAGGCCATGCTTCCAGGCGTTCGTCCGGCTGCGCTGCTTGCCCCTGGCGGTCTTCGGCCCGGTGGAGCGCTGCGCGTTGCGCCGATTGGCGGCGATCTGGGCTTCGGTTGTCATCTTGGTTTGTTTGGGTCCAGGACTCGGTCGGCGGCGGGTGAGCAACACAACACACCCCCTCTGTAATGAGGATTGTCCTATGTCGAGCCCGTTTTTCTTTCGCAAGTCGTTGAGGCGGAAGTCTTTAGCACTGAATCAGCTAGAATTGACCGATGTCAGGATTGGCTTGTGGTCGTGAAAGCTCGTGAAGCGTCGTGGAGGTCCGCAGGTGTCGCCTGGCGCAGCGTGTCGAGGGTGCGTTGCACGCCACAAAGGCACGAAGGACACGAACGACCACAAAGGGGCTGACGAGCCACCACAGCCCACAGGCGAGCGCAATCAATCCGCCTGACGAACGGGGGACTGCGTGTGCTGATCACGACGTGAGAGAAGGGTTCACCACAGAGAGCACAGAGAACACAGAGAAGAACGGAGAGGTGAGACGCGCCTCTGTTCCTGTTCTCAGTGTTCTCTGTGTTCTGTGTGGTGAATCCTACTTCCTGCTGCGAGCCAGGGACGCCGGTCACCAACTGCAGGCGCTCTGCCGGGGCCGGGGCGGTATACTCCGCCTACGCTGCCCACGCTCGCCACGCCGGAACGCCACGAACGAACGCTACGAACGAACGACCGGAACCGACCGGACACCTGATGGACCTGACCCTGCTCGTCGGCACACAGATCGGCGACTACCACCTCAAGAAGCTGCTCGGACGCGGAGGAATGGGGGCCGTGTTCCTCGGCTGGCATATGCACATGCAGCTGCCGTTTGCCGTGAAGGTGCTGCGACCCGACCTGGCCGACAACGAACGCTACCTCAAGCGCTTCTTCCACGAAGCCCACCAGGGCGCGCGGCTCAAGCACGAGAACATCGTCACGATCCACAATGCCGGCCTCGCCGACGTCAACGTGGCCGGCGCGCCGCCACAGCTGCCGTTCCTGGCGATGGAGTACGTGGAAGGCAAGGACATCTACAAGGTGATGAAGGGCCAGCCGAAGCGCCGGCTGCAGCCCTCGCACGCGGTGGAGGTCGTGATGCAGGCACTGCGCGGGCTGTCGTACGCGCACGGCGAAGGCATGATCCATCGCGACATCAAGCCCGAGAACCTGCTGCTCACGCCGGCCAACGTGGTGCGCATCGCCGACTTCGGCCTCGCGCGTGGCCTCGATGGCCCGGCCGATCCGCTCGAGCACGGCTCGGTGATGGGCACGCCGGAGTACATGCCGATCGAGCAGTGGCAGGCGCGCGAGGACATCGACCATCGCGTCGACATCTACGCGATGGGCGCGTCGCTCTACCACATGCTGGCCGGCACGCCGCCGTTCCCCGGTCGCACGCCGATCGCCATCCTGCGGCTGGTGCGGGCCGGGCAGTCGCAGGCGATCGAACTGGTCGCGCCCGAGGTGGACGTGATGCTTTCGGGCGTGGTGCAGAAGATGATGGGCCGCGAGCCGGGCGACCGCCACCAGACGGCGCAGGCCGCGCTCGACGATCTGGCCTACTGGCGGCGCCTCTACGAGGAGGGCACGCTGCCCGGCATGCGCGTCGCGTCGCGCCACGCCGCGGGGTTCGACCTCGACGAGATTGAAGCCGGCGCGAACGAGATCCTGCAGGGCGACGTGCCGGCCCTGCTGCCGGCCGACGAGGAGGCCGCGCTCGGCGTCTCGCTGGTGACGGAAGACGATGATGATGACGACGACGAGGCCGTGGACGCCCGCGTCGGCGTGATCGGCGGGGGCAAGAAGAAGCCACAGAAGCCCTCGAAGCCCACGAAACCCTCGGTGTCGGGTCGCGGGAAGCCGGTGAAGCTGGAGTTTGCCGACGATGACGACGACCTGCCGGAGCCCGCGCCGCAGCCGGTGCCGCGTTCGCCGGCGCCGTCCTCGCCGACCGGTCGCAAGAACTCGCGGCGCAACAGCCCGGCCAACAGTTCGAAGCCGGCGGTCGGTGGCAACCGTCGCGGCAGCAGTCGTCCGCCCGGCGTGGCACCGGGCCGACCCGCATCGGGCGTGGCGCGGCCCACGTCCGGCATCGCCAGCGGCGGCGACGGCCGCGGCAAGACCTTCGCCGAGATGCCGCACCTGCACGGGCCGCGACACGTGCGCCGCAATGTGGATGTCGGCCGGCTGATCTCGCTGGTGCTGGTGATCGCCCTGCTGGCTGGCGGGCTGTTCGTGCTGCGCAAGTTCGGCTGCGACGCCAGCGGCCAGGCACCGCCGGAGTCCACGGGGTCGCCTGTCTCGCCGGGTCACCCGTGACACGGATGATGAGCCACAAAGCATGTCCGGAAATCGCGACTCGAGGCGATCCGGGCGGGCTCGTGCGGCCACGGCATTGCGCCGAAATGACCCAACACCCGGCCACGTCGGGCGTTCACCTTCTATGCGCACGCCGCCACCACCCGGCTGGACGGCCGCGCACCGAACCTGGCAGGGAGAGTAGCCGCATGCCTCGTCGTTCGTTGTCGTCGCCCGCCGCGCTGATCGTGGCGCTGATTGCCGTGTCGTTCGTGGCGGTCGCCTGTGCCGGCCGTGGTGCCCGCGGCAGCGCGCTGCGGAACACCTCGATGGCGCAGGCCGCCGCCGACGCGCCCCCCGCAAACGCCGGGAACGCCGGGAACGACGCGCCCGTGGACACAGCCGATCCCGTGTTGCGCGACCGCGTCGCGACGATCGCGCGGCAGCCGGTGCTCTCTGACCTGCCGGTGCTGCGCGCCGCGCTCGCCTCGACCGACCCCGACGTGCGCCGCCTCGCGGTGAGGGGCCTCGCCCTGATCGGTAGCAACAGCGTGATTGCCGACCTGCTGCGCGTCAGCCGGAGTGACCCGTCTCCGCACGTGGCGAACACCGCGGCCAACGCGCTGCGCACCTGGCCGGTCGAGCTGGTCGAGCAGATCCGCCTCGCCACCGACCCCGTGCAGCAGCACCGCGACGAGCAATTCGAAACCGAGATTGCCCGTCGCGACGCCGGCACGATCCGCCGCATGCAGCGCCAGCACCCGCCGGTCGACGAAGCGCAGATGATCGCCTGGGCGTCCGACCTCGACGGCGACGTCGGCTTCTGGGTCGAGAACACGAAGATCGAGCTGATCAAGGACCACGCGCCGATCGGCCACCCGCTGGGCTACAACGGGCAGGCCAACGCCGGCGAGCTGCTCGAATACCGGCTGACGATCACCAACGCGTCGCTCGAGGCGCGGCTCAGTTCGTCGGCGTTCTGCTACACCTACGATCCGTGGATCACGGTGATCAACCGCGAGCTGATGCTGCCGGTGATGCGCGCCGGCGAGACGAAGGCGCTGCCGGATTCGCTGCTGCTGCTCGTCGCGGCCGACGCGCCCGAGTCCCACACTGCCCGGCTGTTCCTCGAGATCGGCGACACGCGCCTCGACGAGGCCAACGGTGGCCGGCCGGTGTACCGCGCGTTCGACGTCAGCTTCACCAACCCCGGCCTCGGCCGCGTCGAGTTCTCGTTCAGCACGGTCGACGACGACTCGTGGGGCGAGTCGGACGGCAACGGCAACCGCATGGCCGAGTGGGGCGAGCGCGTCGAGCTGACGGCGCACGTGAAGAACTTCGGCGCCGACACGATGCGTGACACGCACCTCGAGCTGAGCAGCCTCAGCTCACTGGTGAGCGTGCGGCCGTCGGTCACGGCGCCGGTCGGCAACATTCCGCCGGGTGGTCGCGCGCCGCTGAGTGGCACGTTCAGTGTGCGGATGGCCAGCGGGTACTCGGGCACGTTCGAGGTGCCGATGCAGCTCAAGCTGCGCGTGCCGCTGCCCGACACGCAGTCGTCGGACCAGGCGCGCCACTACGTGAATCCGGAAGCGGCGAACACGACGCCGACGCGGTACTACACCTTCACGCAGGATGTCACGCTGCACATCGGCAGCGAGGAGGGCGCGACGCTGCAGGCGGCGGCGCGCATCTACCAGCCGTTCGATCCCGCGCGGCTGCTCAAGCTGTTCGTGCTCGGCGACGACCGCAACGCGCAGACCGACTGGCTGCTCGACACCGAGGCGCGCTTCATGGATGCGCGCGACAC
This sequence comes from Planctomycetota bacterium, assembly GCA_050249295.1. Classification (GTDB taxonomy): domain Bacteria; phylum Planctomycetota; class UBA8742; order SKZP01; family SKZP01; genus JBFWQT01. Next base: position 4,364 of record JBFWQT010000289.1, on the reverse strand, counting down.
GGCCACGCTCGACGCGCAGGCGCGCTGAGACGGCGACAGGCAGGACGACAGGTGCGGACACGGCGCATCGGTCCGGCGACGCGAATCTGCGCGCCGGGCACTCGCCATGGCGGGTCTGGTACACTATTGTGTCGCAGTGCGGCGGGCCCACGGCCGGTCGGCCGCGCAGTGGCGTGACGGCGGCGACAAATGCACCGTCATCACCCTGCAGCTTCTGCCCCGGCGAAGAACCCCGACCCAGCAGCCGTATGAAACGGGATCAGATCGAACTGTGCCGCAAGGGCAACCCGCGCGCGGTATTCGGCCTTGTGGACGAGTACCGGGCACTGGTCGGCCCGCTGATCTTCGCGGTTGAAGGTCAGCTGCCGCTCGCCGACGGGTCGCTCCCGTTCCGCATGTTCGAGCTGTCGGCCGAGGCGTTCGGCGCGGTGCTGCGCGGGCTCGGCGAGGCGCCGGGTGGGCCGCCGTTCCACAGCTGGGCACGCCGGCTGGTCTACGCCACGATGAAGCCGCGCGGCAAGCATCCCGCGTACCCGCTGCCCGACCACGACGGAGTACCGCGCGCCGCAGTGTCCGAGGCGGTGCCCGCCGACCGGCTGCGCGAAGGCGTCGCGCGACTGCTGCCCGAACTGCGCTTCGTGCTCTGGGCACTGTGCGTCGAACGCATGACGATCCCGGCCGCGGCCGACCTGCTCAACACCACGCCAGACCGGCTCAGCGGCCTGCTCGACATGGCGCTGGGCGAGCTGCGCCGCTACGCCGCCGACGAGGGCCTGGCGACGGCCGGCCAGCCGGTGGCCGAGGAAGCGCGCCTGCGGCCGCTGGTCTACGACACGCCGAGCGACGCCGAGAAGCGCGCCGTTGAAGGCAGCACCACGCGCTTCGCCAACGTGCAGCGCGGCCTCGACGATCTGATCCGCGAACGCCAGGCGATCGGCCGCGCGATGGTCGTCGAACTGGCGACGTCGCGTGTGCTGCGCGAGGTCCGCCTGCGCCACAAGACGCGCCGCACCGGCATTCCGCCCATGACATGGGTGGCTGCGCAGGTCGTGCTCGGCGTCGGTCTGGTCTTCGCGCTGATCGCGATCGGCCGTCATGTGCCGGTGCCGACCGTCACGATCGAACCGCTGGTCGGCGAGTCGCAGGTGTCGGCGACCGCCCCGTCGAGCGACGTGACGATCTCGGCCGACGAGCCGCCGACCATCACGGACGACGGCCATGTCGTGCACAAGCTGCTGCGCCCCGGGCAGACCATCCGCACCGGCCTGTGGAGCTCGATGCGCCTGCGCGTGAACGGCAGCAACCCGATCTCGCTCGGCCCCGGCACCACGTTTGCCATGCGCACGCCAACGCTGGCGATGCCCATGCACGGCGAACTCGAGGCCGGCGTCGCGTGGTTCGACCTGCGCGCGATGGATGCGCCGGTGCAGATTGACACGCCGCTCGTCTCGCTGCGGATCACGCGTGGCCAGGGCCTGCTCGACGTGGGCGACGGCAGCGTGCGCATCGCGCTGATCGACGGCATCGCCACGTGGGACGGCACCGACGGCGAGCCGCGCTGGCTGCGCGCCGGCCAGGGCGGCCGGCTGTGGCTGACCGACGATGGCGCGCTCGACGGCCCCGCGCCGCTGGTCGAGTTCGCGCCCACCGGGTACCCGCGCTCGCACTTCCAGGAGCCGTCGGCGCAGAAGCTGGCGATCGCCACCGAGTACCTCGCCCGGCTCTACCAGCGCGGCGACGGGCTGAAGACGCGCTTCCACTGGCACAACACCACGTCGTATCCGCTGGCGCTGGATGCGGTGCCGCCGGCGGTGCAGATGCTGCTCGACAACTTCCACCGCGACCTCGAGGGCCTCTCGCAACGGCGTCGCGAACTGCGCGATCTGGTCGAGCGCGCCACGATCCGCGTCAACGATGTGCGCCGCGCGATGGCCGACACCAACCAGCAGTTGCGCAACCTCGAGCTCGAGCTGGCCGACATGGATGGCCGCCAGGCGGAGCTGATCCAGCTACGCGATGCGGCGGCGCAGTTGCGTGCCGACATCGAGGCGCGCGCCAATCCGCAGGGTGCCGACGAGGGCCTGTTTGACGGCGACGGCGCGAAGGTGACGGCGCTGCGTGCACGCATCGAGGCGATCACCGTTCGCCTGCAGGAACTGCGCGACGTGGAGATCCAGCGTCTGGCCGCGGCCACCGTGCTCGAGCAACTGCGCCCGCAGCTCGCCGCCGCGACGGCCGAGCTCGACGCCGCCACCGCGCGCGCCAGCGAGCAGCAGGCCGCGCTGACCGCCGCACAGTCCGACCTCGACTCGCTGCAGGCTGTCGCCACCGACCTCGCCACCGCGAAGCAGCAGCTCGCCGACGCCGACGCGACCGCGCGCGCTACCGCCGAGCGACTGAAGACCGAACGCGCCGGCGTCACGTCGCAGCAGGCCGAGCTGGCCCGGCTGCAACAAGCGCTCGACGCCGCGAAGAAGCTCGTGGCCGACGCGAAGCTCGCGGTCGCCGCGCGCGACGCCGCTGCGCAGGCCGCCACCGAGGCGCGCGAAGCGCAGAAGGCGGCGCAGCTCGCGCTCACCGCCGCCAGCGAGACCGCCGGCACTGCCGCCACCGCCAACCAGCGCGCGATGGACATCGCGAAGCAGGCGGCCAGCGCGCTGAAGACCGCATCCGACAAGTTGACGGCCGCGCAGGCCAGTCACCGCACCGCGAGCGAACAACTCGACAAGCTGCAGGCCGACGTGGACTCCACGCGGGCCGCGCTGGCCGATGCGAAGGCGGCGCTCGATCAGCAGCGCGAGTCGGCCGACGCCGCGCGCACCGCTCGCGACCTTGCGCGCGCCAACCTCGAGAAGGCCACCGCCGACCAGGCCGCCGCCATCGCCGCACGCGACGCCGCGGACGCGCGGTACAAGCAGGCCACGGCTGATCTCGCCGCGACGCGCGAGGCGCAGGCCACCACTCAGAGCGCGCGCGACGCGCTCAAGCCGGAGTTCGACCGTCTGCACGCCGAACAGTTGAAGGCGCAGCAGGCCAGCGACGCGGCCGCGCGTCTGGTGGCGCAGCGCCAGAGCGAACTCGAAGCCGCTGTGGCGCGCGCGGAAGCCGCCGAGAAAGCCGCCGTCGACGCGGAGAAGGCCAGCGAGGCCACGGGCACGGCTTTGACGACTGCGCGTCAGGCGCGTGATGCAGCGGCCGAGGCCAGGCACGCCGCCGACGCCGCGACCACCGAAGCCCGACAGTTGGAGCAGGCCGCGTCCACCGCGCGTCGCAGCGCCGAGGCCAACGTCGCCACCGCGTCCGGGCCACTGACCACGGCGCGCGCCACGCAGGCCAGCACCGAACAACAATACGAGGAGGTCGCCCGCCGCGCCGCGGCCACGGCGACTGCTCGCGCCAATGCCGCCAGGGCGCTCGCCGATGCCGCGACCGCGCTGACCGCCGCGACCACTACGCGCGACACGGCCCGCGCCGCCGCCACCGCTGCTACACAGGCGGCCACGCAGAAGGCCGCTGCCGCGCAGGCCGCGGACAAGGCGCTGACCGCCAGCGAAGCCACTCTCGCCGAGCGGACCGACGCGGTGGCCGCGGTGAACAGCGAGATCACCGACCAGCAGGCCGCGCGCAAGAGTGTGAGTGACCGACTCGCCAGCCCGACGCTCAGCGAGGCGGAGCGCGAAGCGCTCAACACCGAGCTGGCCGCAATCGACCGCAAGCTCGCCGAGCTCGACGCCGCGCTGGCCACCGCCACGGCGCAGCGCGACGCCGCCAACCAGCAGCACGACGCCGCCGCTGCTGCCGCCGCGGAGGCTGCCGCGGCGCACAAGGCCGCGACCGAGGCCGCCACCGCCGCCAACGCACAGCGCGTCGCGGCCGAGCAAGCGTTCGCTGCCGCCACCACGGCGCATGCCGCGGCGGCCCACGCGAACGACGACGCGACCTCGGCCGACACCGCGGCACAGGCCACGCTGGCGCAGCACGCATCCGCGCGCGACGCCGCCCGCCGCGCCACAACCAGCGCCGGGGAGTTGCTCGCCCAGCGCAAGGCCGAGCTCGCGCAGGCCACCGCGGTCGAGGCACAGGCGATCGCCGCGCGCCGCGACCAGGACGCGCGCGCCGCCGACGCCGCGGCTGCGCTGACCCGCGCCGACAAGGCACTGGCCGACGCCACCGCCGCCCACGCCACGGCGCGCGACACCGCCGCCCGCCTGCGCGCGGCCGTTGCGCCGCTGGCCAATGCCGCCACGGATGCGAGGAAGGCCGGCAAGGACGCAATCGACGCCGCGAAGATCGCCGCCACCACCGCCACCGCCGCGACCAACGCCTACAGTGATGTGGCACGCCGGATCGGCGAGTTCGACCAG
>JBFWQT010000288.1:0-9010 GCA_050249295.1 Planctomycetota bacterium | reverse complement strand
CGGGCGAGGAGTTCCTGATCTCGATGCCGCCGCCGAAGCCCAACGTGGGGCCGGGCCGCAAGATCCCGCAGGTCAACCACGGCCACGGCCTGACCTATCGCAATCTGCGCCCGCTGCTGATGGCGCTGCTGCCGTGCACCGTGCTGCACGAGCTGAACATCGGCCACAGCATTGTCTCGCGCAGCATCATGGTCGGCATGACCGCGGCGGTGCGCGAGATGAAGGAGCTGATCTCGCTGGCGAGTCGCGACGCGCTGCTGCTGTGGCAGACCGGCCAGGTGCCCGAACCCTACGCGCCGTACACCCCGCGGCGCGGCCCGGCCCTCGGCGACAACGTGGTCTGAACCTCAGCGCCCCGGCGCACCGCTGCGCGCTTCGCCCACCGCCGCCGGGCTCACCACATGCGTGAAGAAGCGCACCGCGCGCGTCGGGTCGTTCGGCGAGTACGGGTCCGGCACTTTCACGTCCAGCGCCGACAGGTCGAACGGCGCATCGGTCGTCCACTTCACCACGCGCGGCGGCCGACGGCTCTCGGCCGGCAGGAACCAGTCGACGCGCGCGCGCTCGCCCGGCACCAGCACCGCTTCGTGCGCCACGGCCGGCAGCACGGTCACGGTGTGCTCCCACGTGCCGGCGTCGCCCGAGAGGTTGAGCTTGAGGTAGATGCCCTCGATGACCGCGGTGATCGTGCCGTTGGAGTTGACGAGGCGCGACTCGCGCGTCAGGTCGAGCAGCAACTGGCCGGACTTGTCGTTGAGGATCACGTAGCCGAGCGCGTAGGGCGTGCCGTTGTCGAGCGAATGATCGGCGCGATCGGTGCCGGCGTGCGGGTTCTCATCGGGGCCGTCGAGCCACGCCGCGTAGATGCCGCAGTAGGTGGTGTCGGGATCCGGCGGTGCCGCGGCGTCGCCCACGAGGTCGGAGCCGGCAAGCTGCAGGCCGCCCGCGAGGCTGCTCAGCGTCCAGCCGAACCACGGTCCGACCGCCACGCGCGGCGAGCGTCCGTCGGCTCCGGTCGGGCGAGTCCACGATTCAGGGATCGGCTCGGCGGGGCCATCCTTGCGCCGGTCGGCCGCGCAGGAGGCGAGCACCAACAGGGCCGCGGCAAGGGCGGGAGTGGTCGACAGCCAGGTGTGGCAGCGGAAGCTCATCGTGCGCGACTCGATCGGCAGGTGCAGCCGGTTGCTGGGCGCCGATTGTGCCATCATCGGTCGATCCGCGGCCGGAGTGAAACGCGGGAAGGATCAGCCGAAGCGGGTTTAGACATGTAAACAATGATTACTTTCCAAAGTCTCGATCGCGTGAAACCAGCCCGCGACCGGAGAACGGAAAGCAATATCAAACGATCCATTGCTTTGCATTGCAAACTTTTACCTTATAAGGAGTTCATGACGATCATCGAGCTCTCGTCGCGGCCCATTTCGGACAGGAATCCTCGGAAAGGAATTACCTGACGTTTAATTCTTTTCGTTTGCGTTTGACTCGGCCACCACCACGCACTACGGTTCAAGCCGCTGCCGCACGCCGAAGCACTCGCATGCCTGACACGCCCGACAACGCCGCTGGGAACGTTGGTGGCGAACCCACCCGCAAGAACTTCGGGCCATTCGAAGTGCTGCGCGAAGTCTCGGCCGGCACACTCGGTGAGGTCTACCTCTGCCGGCGCACCGGCGGCACCGCGCGGGATGCCGTGCCGTTCATCGTCAAGACGTTCAAGCCCGACCTCGTCGAACGGCGGCAGGAGATCGACGTCCTCGAACGGCCGTTGCACCGCTGCCTGATCCAGTACCGGCAGGTGGGCTACGACGCCGAGGCCGAGCGCTACTTCACGGTGATGGACCGGCTGGAGGTCAAGCCGCACAGCCATGCGCTGCTGCGCACGACGCGCCTGAACTTCAAGCAGAAGATCAAGCGCTTCATGGATCTCGGCGAGGCGCTCAGCAAGCTGCACGAGCTGCCCGACCGCAACAACCCGCCGCGGCCGCTGTTCCACGGCGCGTTGAAGCCGTCGAACATTCTCGTGCGCAAGCCCGAGACCGACTACCACATGCTGATCACCGACTTCGGCTTCCTCTACCGCTACTCGGCGGAGGTGTGGGCCGAGTCGCACAGCTACTTCGAGACGTGGCTGTTCATGCCGCCGGAGGTGATTCTCCACGCGGTGCCGGAGTTCTGGCCCAAGCACGGCCCGCCGCCGCGGCCCTGCCCGGCCTCCGACGTCTACTCGTGGGTGCTGATCCTCGTCTACTCGCTCAACGGTGGTCGCGACGGCTTCTACTACGTGACCGGCAAGACGCAGGGCGAGGATCGCTACGACGAGCGGGTCCGCGAGGATCTCAGCATCCTCTACCAGAAGAAGCTCGACGTGGCCGACCGCTGGACGCTGGTGGTCGGCGGCAAAGCCGAGCTGGATCGCGACCGCTTCGTGGAGTTTGTGTTCAAGTCGCTGTCGCCGGACCCGCGCGACCGCTACGAGAACATGGTGGAGGCGATGGAGGAGTTCAAGGCGTGCCTGCTGTGATCCCGGGTGTTCATATGGGTGTCGGTGTCCGCGGTTCGTCCGACCGGGCGAGCCGGGGATGTAAATCCCCGGAGGGGTACAACAGTCGAGCGCATGTTCATTGCGCGAGTGTACCCACTCCGGACTCCTCCCGCCGACTTCCCCTCCGGGGGCTGACGCCCCCGGCTCGCCCGGATCGAGAGTCGCTTCGATGATGAACACGACGCGCCGCATCGCATCGGAATCGACCCTCGGCACACAACTGCGCGACTTGCAGTGGTGTGGCGAGCCGGCCGTGATCCGCCTGGCCGGCCTCGATGGTGCGACCGCGGAGCCGTTCGTCGCGGTGGTCGGCGGGTTCTACGCCGACGGGCCGGGCGAGACCCGCGTGGTGCTGCGGCGCTGCGAGGGCACGCAGTTCCCGGACGAGGCCGCCGACGACGACGAGACCTGGTCGGTTCGCCTGTCGAGCATCCGCTCTGCTCAACTAGCAAGGATCCAGTCATGAACCCCACGCCGAACACCGCGACCCCGACCAGCGTCGAATTGGCCGAGCTGCGCGAGACCGTCTTCCGCCTGCAGCGCACACAGCGGCGCACCGCGCGCCTTGCCGTCGTGCTGCTCGTGGCCGGCGTCGCCACGTTCGCGCTCGTCGCGCAGGATCGCCACGCCCAGCCGGTGGCCGCGCCGTCGTTCATCGTGCAACGCGCCGACGGCAGCACCGCGGCTGTGCTCGGCCCCAACGGCCTCTCGCTTTCGGCCGACGGCCGCACGACGCAGACCGAACTCACGCCCGGCCGCATCTCGTTGGCCGACGCCACGGGTCGCGAAGGCGCGAGCCTGCAGGTCAACGCCACCGGCTCGTCGCTGGATGTGCGCACGCCGGGCTCGCTGCCCACCGCGCCCACCGGCCGGATCGACGCGCAGGCGACCACCGACGGCCGCGCGTCGCTGCGCGTGACCCATCGCGGCCAGGAGTCGTTCGCGGCCGGCAACCCGCCGCCGGCGCGCCAGGGCGCCGATGCGCCGAGCGAGGATCCGCGCTGGGCCGAGGCCCGCATGCTCTCGGCCACGCTGCGCGACGCGATGATCGCCTGGCGCACCGCCCGTGGCGGCAAGCTCAGTGGCCTCGTCGCCAGCGGCCAGGGCTTCAGCCTCGTGGATGCGCGCGAGCGCCTTGGCATCAGCCTGACCACGCTGGCCGCGCTGCGCTTTTTCTCTTCGGTGGACTTCACCATCTGGATCGACAGTGTGGAGAATGGAACGTTCCGCATCGTCGTGCGCGGCTCGCACCGCGACTCGCCGACCGGCACGCTCACCGTGTGGCCCGACGGCCGGACGGATCTGTCAGGCCTGCACGATCGGCGTCCCGACGGAAGCGGCGGGAACGGCTCGGGCGGGTCGGGCGGCTGACCAACCAGTGTCTGCAATCGCCTGCCCACCTGCGGCGAACAACTGTGACCCACGAATGACATGGGAAAGACTCGAATCATGAGTGACGTGAACGACTTCGATGGCGCAGTCAAGCAGGCGCTCGAAGACTTCAAGGGCGTCCAGGGCAACTTCCAGAAGCTGCTGTCCGAGTACCGCCGCGGCTGGCGCGGGGCCTGCTCGCGCGCGCGCGAGTTCGATGACGCGATCGTCGAACGCGACCTCAAGAAGTCGGAGATGCTGCTGCAGAAGGACGGCTATCAGGTCTCGCTGCTCGGCACGTTCTCGGCCGGCAAGTCGATCCTTGCCAACGGCCTGCTCGAAGCGCCCGGCTTCCTGCCCAGTTCGCAGGGCGTCTGCACGCTGTGCGTCACCGAGGTGATGGGCTCGCACGGCATGCAGGGCGAGGGCATCGTCGTGCGCTACATGACGATGGAAGGCGCCTTCCGCAAGGTGTTCGGGTCCGACCAGTTCCGCGACCAGCTGGCGCACCGCATGAAGGACCTCTCGCCGTTCGACGAGAAGGAAGCCAAACGCTACGTCGAGGAGGCGATCGAGGCCTACGACCAGTCCGACGAGCCGACGATCCAGGAGAACGCCGGCCGCCTGAAGGGCTTCCTGAAGGCGCTCGACGAGTTCCGCGGTCGCCTCGCCAGCACCCACACCGACAGCATTGCCAACAAGGACGACTACCTCTCGGCGCAGGGCAAGGCCGGCGACGTGCGCGGCGGGCTCGGCGAAGGCCATATGTGGCTGATCGAGCGCGCGTTCGTGACGATCGAGAACCAGGTGCTCGCGCGCGAGAACGTGAAGATGGTGGACCTGCCCGGCGTGGACGCGCCGAGCGCGCACGACAAGGAAGTGACCTTCGGCGCGCTGCCCGACAGCGACGCGGCGATTCTCGTCGTCGGCGACCGCGGCTTCGCGCAGGCCGACAAGGAGCTGATCGAGCGCATCGGCGCGCTGGCCGACTCGGTGAAGGACAAGATCTTCGTGGTGGTCAACAAGATGGACAACCTCCACATGGAGCAGATCACGAAGTTCGAGAAGGAGTTCTGGCCGGACCTGCAGGCCAAGGTGCACCAGATGGGCCTGTCGCTGAGCAAGCTGTACTTCACCTCGGCGTACGTCGAGGAGCGCAGCATGCGCGAGCGGCTGAGCATGCTCAACGAGCAGGACGCCGGCGACTTCGCGGCGATGCGCAGCAACCTGGCCGAGAAGCTGAAGGCCGTGCAGAAGATCCAGGATGAGAGCGTCCGCGAGCGGCTCGCGCCGGTGTTCATCGACGGCGGCGTGCGCAAGCTGCGCCAGGACCTCTACACCTACCTGCGCCACGACATCAAGCGCGAGCGCCTGAAGGAAGTGTACGCGGCGCTGCGCCACGCGCACGGCAAGTGGGACTGGCTGCTGGAGCCCGAGCGCGGCCGGATTGAAACCGGCGACCGGCTGCGTCGCGAGCGCGTCAGCCAGTACTTCCGCGAGCAGGTCGATGCGCTCGGCGATGTCGTCGCGAAGTTCAAGACCGGCAAGGCCGCGATCCAGGAGAGCCTGGTGGACGACGCGCCGGTCGGCGACGGCGGCCAGGGCGGCCTGTCGTACGGCATCCAGAACCTGGTGCTGCGCTTCGTCAAGCAGCCGGCGCCGGGCGCGGTGAAGGACATCATCGACCATCAGCTGTCGTTCGATCGCGTGCGCAGCCGCGTCTCGGTGCACCTGCCGGTGAACATCCGCCAGGAGGCGCTGAAGGACCTCAAGCCGCTGATCAAGGAGAAGTTCAACGAGCTGGTGATGGCGAACATCCCCAACGCGCTGGTCACCAAGTTCGAGAAGATGCTCTCGCCGCTCGAGCTGCAGAACACGTTCGAGTACTTCGCGCGCGAGTTCCGCGAGCCGTTCGCCGAGACCTATGCGCACGAGCTCGACTACTTCAAGCGCACGGTCAAGCTGGTGTCGGAGCTGCGCATCAAGGAGATCCTCCGGCCGATCGACGAGATCCAGGTCGGCGCGATGCCCGGCGAGCCGCCGCAGTGGAACGACCGCCTGGAGACGCAGTTCAAGGACATGCTGAAGAGCAAGTTCGCCGAGCTGATGGGCATCTTTGCCGACCAGCTGGTGGTGCTGGCCGACTACTACAAGGCGTTGCTCGACGTGTTCGAACGCGAGTACCGCAAGCTGATGGACCAGATCCTCAAGTACGTCGCCGAGCGTCGCGCTTGGAACGTGGACCTGCCGAGTGCCTCGCGCCGTGGCGACGGCATGATGGACGAGAAGGAGATCCTGCAGAGCATTGCCGACACCACCGACATGGCCGGCAACAAGCTCGACGCGTTCCGCACGAGCCTGGCCCCGACCCTCGGGCTGCAGGCGTAGTCCAGCCGCCGCGCTCCGTTCGTGAACTCGCGCAGCGCATATTCGCGCATCGCAACGCATTCGCTGAAACCACGCCAGACCCGCAAGAACATGGCCATCACCGCAGAACCCATCCACATCGAGGAAATCACCCGCGGGTCCGGCGTGCGCCAGCGGCTCACGCGGCTGACCAACCAGTCCGAAGACCCGATCACGGTCAAGGTCGAGGACTTCGTGCAGCTGCCCGAATGGGTCGAGCTCGAAGAACTCACCTGGGGCAGCGAACTGAAGTTCGGCCCGCACGAGTCGCGCGACGTCGTTGTGATCATCAACACCAACCACCAGTACTTCGCCGACACCGACTCCGTTGACGACGACAAGGTCGGACCCGACCGCACCGTCAGCCACAACAGTCAGGTGCGCATCAAGTACGAGTCCGGCGAAGAGACGGTCATCCCGATTTTCCTGCCGCGCATCATCCTCGAAATGCCCGCCTTCCAGGGCATCTTCGGCATCGACTTCGGCACCTCCAACAGCTGCTACGCCTGGCGCAAGCCGCTCAAGCAGCACGGCGCGGCCGGCAGCGGCAACGTCGCCGAGGTCTCGGCCGAGATCCCGTCGGTCATCTTCTTCAAGGACGTCACCGGCTCGCCGCACTACGTCATCGGCACCGACGCCCGGCGCGAGATGAAGCGCCACTCCGAGAAGACCTACGCCTACTTCCTCTCCGTCAAGCGGCTGCTCGGCGTCAACAAGCGGCGGCCGTTCATGGTCATCGACGCCAGCCCGAACGTGCACCACCAGTTGTTCGACGAGGTGCAACTCGCGGCCTTCCTGATCCGCGGCATCCTGCAGATGGCGCAGGACGAACTCGGCGAGCGCGTGCTGCGCGTCTATGCTACGTTCCCCACGCTGTTCTCGCGGCCGCGCAAGCAGGCGCTCGAAGAGTCGCTGCGCAAGGCGCTCGAGCTGCTCTCCAACGACCAGTCGGCCATCCCGCGCGACGCCGTCACGCTCGAAGTGGACGAGGCCTGCGCCGCTGCGTTCGGCTCGATCTACGAGCAGATCCACGAGCAGTTCGCGTTCGGCGACGTGCAGGGCTTCGAGAAGACGCTCATCGCCTACGACGCCGGCGGCGGCACCACCGACATCGCGTTGATGGACGTCAGCGTCACGCGCGAGAAGTCCGGCCGCGTGCTGATCAACCAGAAGGTGCGCGGCCTCTCCGGCGACTCCTTCTGGGGCGGCGACAACGTCACGCTCGAGGTCTTCCGCCTGCTCAAGGTCAAGATCGCCATGGCCCTTGCGCGCCACAAGCTGGCCGGCAAGCAGGAAGCCGAGAAGAAAGACGAAGCGGCCGACGACGACATCTGGGGCGCGCCGCCGCCCGACCCGGTGCAGGACGTCTGGGCCTCCGGCGGCAAGAAGCCCGCTGACGAAGCGGCCGAGGAGGAAGACAAGAAGGAGGTCTTCTACGCCGACGACGAGTTTGTCCGCGCCTGCGAGCTGGTGCAGGAGTGGGGCGCGGCCCTCAAGCTGTCGCAGTCGCACCGCATCAAGCTGGCCGCCGCCGTGAAGAAGCTGGTCGAGGACCAGGGCAAGGGCCTCGACAACAGCGAGATCATCGACCTGGCGAAGCGGCTGGAAGAAGCCGTGGACATGCTGGTGCCCACGCGCTGGACGTGGTTTGCCGACCACAACCAGCCCAAGCGCGAGCGCAAGGCGCGCCAGGTGTTCTACGAGCTGTGGTCGGAGGCCGACGCGATGAAGATCCGCGCGGTCATCGAGAAGGAACACAAGGCCACCGTGCTGGAAAGCCTCGACACGCTGGCCGACTACGCCGACGTGCCGCCCGAGGTCTTCAGCGAGATCAACATCGACCTGCGCGAGATCGAGGACGCGATCGAGCCGCAGGTGCGCGACACGATCCAGAAAGCCCACGGTCTGCTCGAACGCGCCACCGAGAAGGACCGCGACAAGAAGGCGATGGCCGCTGCCGAAGCCGCCGCCGCCAGCGGCATGAGCGGCGCCGACACCGGCATCCTGCGCATGCCCTCGTCGCTCTCCAACCTCAGCGGCATGGGCGGCGGCGGCCTCGTCATCGGCGGCGCCCCCGCGGCCCCCGGCGGCGGTGCGATCGGCACCACCAAGCCAGTGCGCGTGCTGCTCGCCGGCAACAGCAGCAAGCTGCCGCTGATCCGCCGCATCTTCTGCGAGGTCTTCCAGAAGCCCGAGAACGAGCTGTTCGCCGACAGCACCACCGGTAAGGCCTCGGTGAAGTCCATCACCGCGCTCGGCTGTTGCGAGGTCGCCTCGCTGCGTCGCGCCTTCGGCAAGGGCGGCCTGATCGCGCTCGAGTCGCACGACTTCACCGAGCGCCTCCCCTACGCGATCGGCCTCTCGCACCCCGACCTGCGCATCGCCGGCTTCGAGAACGGCTTCTGCCCGCTCTTCAAGCGTGGCACCGCCGCCGGCGAACGCCTGTTCCTCTCGTCGGAAAACTACTTCCTGATCTTCGAGGGTCTGCAGATCCTCGAAATCTACGCCGACTACCGTGACGGCGGCATGGCCCTGCCGCTCGGCCTGTTCGACCTCACCGCGCGGCCGTCGGCCGACCTGACTCAGGCCGAGCACGAGGAGTGCTACGACCTGATCCAGAACTGGTGCGAGCAGAACGCCTGGCAAGGCGACCCCCCCTTCGGCCTCGTTCTCGATCTGATGCCCGACTGG
>JBFWQT010000287.1:0-9029 GCA_050249295.1 Planctomycetota bacterium | reverse complement strand
TGGCGTTCACCTCGGGCGCGACCGGCCCCGTTGCCGCCACGATCAGTGTGTCCGGCACGGTGACGACCAGCGGCGCCGACGAGCAGTCGGCCGGGCCGATCCTGTTCCAGGCCAACGCCGGTTCGCTGCTCGTCACCGGCAAGCTCAACGCTGTCGGTGGCGCGTCGGTCGGCACCGCCATTGCCGGGAACGGCGGCGACATCGCGCTGACCGCCAACGCCGACGTCGTGCTCAAGCGCGGCCTGTTGCGCACGCGCGGTGGAGACGGTGACGCGGCCGGCGGTACGGGCGGATCGCTCACGATGACCGCGGCGCTGCTCTGGAACTCGCTGTTCTACTGGAGCATCGAGTCGATTGGTGGAGACGGCAACACGGGCAACGGCGGAACCGGCGGCGCCATCAGCGTCACGGGCTTCGGCCAGTGCGACCTGTTCTCGCGGATCATCACCAGCGGTGGCGACAGCACGGCCGCTGGCGCAGGCAACGCCGGCAACCTGACGTTCGTTGCGCTGACCATCACGCACACGCTGCACGCCACCCTCGATGGCGGTGCGGGCCTCACCAGCGGCGGCATCGGCGGCTCCATGGTCGTGGGCAGCGACACCCTGACCACCAACCTCACCGACTTCTACGTGCGCGGCTCGTGCAACGGCGGCACCGGCAACGTCGGCGGCAACGGCGGCATCGCCGATCACCGCGCCACCACCATGATGAGCAACGTCGACATCGACCTCGAGTGCAAGGGTGGCAACGGCGCTGCGGGCAACGGCGGCAACGCCGGCTACCTGTATCTCTACGGCAACAGCGGCGACCCGACGATCACCGGCTGCAAGATCGTCGGCGACATCTCGTCCGGCAGCGGCGACTCGGGTTCCGGCGGCGACGCGGGCTCGGAGGGCGAGATCTACGTCGGGACCGGCAGCAACGGCACCATCATCGACACCTCGATCGACGGGGTGGCCAACGGCGGCAGTGGCGCCAATGGCGGCAAGGGCGGCTGGATCTACTACTACATCTCGGGCAGCGGAACGATCAGCGGCTGCACGATCTCGGCCCAGTGCAAGGGTGGAAGTGGCCTCGACGGCAATGGCGGCAACGGAGGCGAGATCAGCGCCGAGATCAACGGCGACGGCCTGATCGCCGCGTCGCTCACCGGTTCGGTGAACGGCGGCGACGGTGTCAACGGCGACGGCGGCAGCGGCGGCAGCATGCATGCCGAGGTGAACACGGACGGCACGATGGACGTCACCCTCACCGGCTCGGCCGACGGCGGTGACAGCACGACAGGCCAGGGTGGCTCGGGCGGCGAGCTCTTCGTCTATCTCGGGTCGGACGGTTCGGTGAATGCGGCGGTCAGCGGCACGGCCAACGGCGGCGATGGCGCGCTCGACGACGGCGCGGGCAATGCCTCCAACGACGGTGGCGAGATCTATGTCTTTGCCTACTACGCCGTGATGACTGCGACCGTCAGCGGCGACGCCAACGGCGGCGACACGACCACCGGCCGTGCGGGCGACGGCGGCTACGTCTACATCGAAAACTCCGAGGACTCGCAGATCGACGACTCGACCGTCACCGGAACCGTCAACGGCGGCGCGTCCAGCGCGGGGCGCGGCGGCGACGGGGGTGAGGTGTACCTCTACTGCGACAGCGGCTACTCGGGCATCACCGACAGCACCGTCACCGGCACGGCCAACGGCGGCAAGGGTGGCGACACCGGCGACGGCGGCAACGGTGGGGCGATTTACGTCGACACCGACGACTACGAGTGTGCGTTCGACAACGTCGTACTGAAGGGCACCGCGAATGGCGCGCAGGGCGGCGCGAATGGCGGCAGCGGCGGCACAGGCGGCGACGTCTACTTCTACAACTACGAGTCCTCGATCTCGCACTGCACGCTGGTCGGCACCGCCAACGGCGGCAACGGACAGGGCGCCGGCAATGGCGGCAACGGCGGCTATGTCTACATGGAGGTCGAAGACTACGGTGCGCTCACCGACTCGACCGCCACCGGCACGGCCAATGGCGGCAACGGCGGCACCAGCGGTGACGGTGGCGATGGCGGCTACGCGTACATCGACTGCTACGACGGCGAGTACGTCAGCATGGTGCGCGTCACCGCCACGATGATCGCCAACGGCGGCGATGGCGGCAGCACCGGCGGTGACGGCGGCGACGGCGGCTCGACATACTGCGAGTCCGACTCCAGCATGATCCGCGTCACCTTCACCGGCACCTGCAACGGCGGCAACGGCGGGACCGATGGCGACGGTGGCACCGGTGGTGCGGCGTCGTACATCTACTGCGCCTACGGCTCGATCAGCGACAGCACGTTCGTGATCACCGCCAACGGCGGCACCGCCGCGGGTACCGGCTCCGGCGGAGGCGGTGGCGACCCGTACGTCGATGCGAGCGATGCGACCGTCCACAACATCAGCGCCACTTTCGCCGCCAACGGCGGCAAGGCCAACGGATCCGGCACGGGTGGCACCGGCGGCGCTCCGTACGCGACCTTCGGCTACGGCGCGGCTGACTTCACGATCACGCTGAGTGCCAACGGCGGCGCCAGCGTGGATGGCACCGGCGGCACCGGCGGGCAGCCCTCGTACGACAGCGACGGCGACCAGGACGGCACCGTGGTGATGAGTTCCAACGGTGGCTCCAGCACCAATGGTGACGGCGGCGGCGGCAACGATGGCTACTACGACACGGACGGCGGCGCGCTGCGCATCACGTTCACCGCAACGGCCAACGGCGGCAGCGGCGTCAATGGTGGCAGCGGTGCGCCCTCGGTCTCCTTCTCGACCAGCGCCGGCATGATCGACTGCAGCGTCAACCTCAGCGCCAACGGCGGCGCCGGCAAGAGCACGGGCAACGGTGGCCAGGGTGGCACCGCCTACATCACGTCCGACAACGGTGTGATCGTGGGTGCCAGCTTGTCGGCGGCCGGCGGCAACGCCACCGGAACCGGCAATGGCGGAATGGGTGGCAGCAGCACGATCAACGTGGCCGACGGCGGCCTGTGGGTCCAATCGCTGTCCATCGATGTCAGCGGTGGCAACAGCACCGGTGGCGACGGTGGCAACGGCGGCAACTTCACGGGCGCCTTCAACTCCTCGGTCGGCAACGCCGTCACCTTCACCACCTTCACGCTCGATGCTTCTGCTGGCAGTGGCGTGAACGGCGGCAATGGTGGCAACGTGCAGATCAATCTGAACGACGCCGACCTGGTCCTCGGATCGGGCGTGAGCGTCAACCTCGACGGCGGGAACAGTTCGGTGGCCAATCAGGGTGGCGACGGCGGCAGCCTGCTCGTCAGCGGTGTCGGCGCCAGCACCTTCAGCTTCGCCGGCTCGGCCTCGCTGGATGGCATGAAGACCGGCGCCGGCGGCAGCTTCACGGTCAACTCCCCCGGCGCGATCATCGTCAGTGGCTCGGTCACGGCCGACGGCGGCAGCGGCTCGGGCGCGGTGGGTGGCGATGGCGGCACGGTCTCGCTGAATGCCACCGCCGGTTCCGTGCTGATCAGCGGCACGGTTACGGCCAACGGCGCCTCCGGCTCGACCGGCGGCAGCGGCGGCAGCATCAGCCCGGTCTACATGACCGGCTGCAAGCTCGACGCGTCGGCTCGCGTGCGCGCCAATGGCGGCAGTTCGGCCGGCACGGCGGGCTCGATCACGTTCGACAATCAGGCCGGCGCTGGCCTGCTGATCGAGACGTCGGGCAGCGTGGTGCAGACCAACGACGGCGCGGGCGTGGACCAGTCGTCCACCAACGTGACCCGCCCGTAGTCGCTGGCCGCAGCGGCGGAATGTCGATCGCCCGGCGCGCTCGCAATGTGAGTGCGCCGGGCGATCGTGCGTTGCGAGGCGTGTTTATCGGGGCAGTTGCCACCACGACCATTCAGTCCATGCGTCGGCCGCGCAACCGGCGGATCGTCGAGCGGATCAGGCCGAGCAGCGTGAACCGTTCGTACCACTGCACGCGACGCCGCCAGCGCGCGAACTGCGCCTCGATGCGCGTGCGGTACCCCATGATCAGGCGGTCGGGTTCGAGTTCGCGCAGCACGCCGGCGATGGCGGCGTACTCGGCATCAATGTCCGGCGCGGTGGCCTTCTGCTCGGCAATCACCACGCGATACAGCGCGAGCATCTCGTCGACCGTCCCGTCGAGTGATGCCTCGTTGCGGATGCGATCGCACACGGCCGCCGCGCCGTCGGCGGAGTAGCGCGCGATCTGCGCGGCCACCGCGTCGGTCGTGAGCGCGCTGATCTTCACCCGGCGGCCGAAGTTCAGTCGGCGCATCCAGTCGAACGACTCGCCGGTGACAAGGCCGCCCAGACCATCGACATTGAACACGATCGTCGCGCAGCCGGTTGCCATCGCCTCCATCGCGGCCTTGGCCTTGGCAAACACCAGGTCGTAACGCGGCAGCAGATCCTCCGGCCGGTCGGTCGCCGCGCCACCACCCCGCCCGATGAAATCCAGCGCAATACCGGCGCGCTCGCACGCCTCGACGATGGCGCGCGCATGATTGTCGCGCGTGGCAGTGTGGTCGAAGATCGCGGCGCGAGCCGGCTTGCCCGCCGGCAGCGGGGGGCGGCGCGCGAAGCGGTCAAGGTTGACGAAGTTGAGCACGACCTGCACCTCGTCGTCGGTGAACCCGGCTTCGAGCGCGCGATCGGCGCAGGTATCGTCGACCGGCACGATGCGGCGGATGCGCGGAAACCGCACCGGCTGGTCGGTGGGTGCGAGCCGATCGTGGATGAAGAACACGGCCGGGGTGCGCGGAAACGCGAGCAGTGCGGTCAGCGTGGGGTTGATGTGATGGCCGTGGATCACGTCGGGCACGACGCCGAGCTGGCGCGGATCGTCGACCACCGCGATGGTGGACCGGCGCAGCTCGTCGGCGATCGCGCCCGGCGCGGGCGTGTAGATCACCGGGCGATGGCCGCGCGCCTGCAACGCGCGCGCGAAGTCGAGCACCCACGTTTCGGTGCCGGACCGGCCGACGAGGCGGACGTTGGTGATCAGCACGGTGAGGCGATCCGTCATGCGTCGGCTCCGTCCGCGAGAATCGCGCGGATCAATGGTGCGATATGCTCGCGGTAGCGGATCACGGTGGCACCGTCTCCGAACCGGCCGCGCGCAACCTGCTGCTCGCCGAAGGTCTCGTAGAACGGCGGATCGGGCACGGGCACAAGCGGATCGTCGATCGACGCCGCGCGCAGCAACTCCACGCGGAATGCATCGCGACCGTGCGCGCCGACCGCTGCTGCGAGTTCGCCGGCCAGCGAGGTGTAACGCCCGGCCGCTGCCAGCTTGCGCCCGAACGCGGCGTCGTCGAGCTGCAGTTCGATGCTCTCGCCCTCGTGCTGTCCACCGGGTGCGCCGGCCAGCGGGAAGTCGAACAGGGCCAGACCGGCCCGGCGAGCCGCTGCCGCGGCAACCGCGCGACACAGATCGTGGAACGGGTTGTGCCCTTCGGCCGCGTCACAGACCACAAACGTGTTCCGCTGCGCGATCATGTCGTCGGCCAGTTCGCGCACGAGGTCGATGAACAGCCCGGCATCACCACCGAGGATCGCGGCGTACCCGTCGCGATCGGTGAGCCGTCCGAACACCGCGCCCGGCGTCGCCGCTGCATCGGCCAGCAACGCCCGCGAGAAGTTGATGCGCGACACGCCGGCCGAGCCCGATCCATCGGTGAGGATGTGCACGACCGGTCGTTCGCGGCACAGCCATCCGTGGATTCGCAGTTCATGGCCGGGATGGCCGACGATCAGTGCGGGCACACCGCCGGGCCCGGGGCGATCCGTGCTCTGCATGCGGTCAGTCACTGTGCCAGCGGAATGCGGCCGCGCCGACGACGAACGTGGCGACGCCGGAGCCGACGAGGATCACGCACGGCCTCGCCATGTCGGCCAGCGAGTAGCCGCGCCACAGCGCGCCTTCGATCGCGAGGATCGACCACTTCACGGGGCTGAAGTTGCTGATCTCCTGCATCCAGGCGGGCATGAACATCGCGGGCACCATCGCGCCGCCGATCATGGCCAGCACCAGCAGGATGCCCCATGCGATGCCGTTGGACGCCGACTCGGTCTTGCCGAGCACCGAGAGCAGCATCATCAGGCCGACCACCCACACGCCCGAGCAGGCGAGCGCGAGCAGCAGCATCGGGAACGACTGCGGCACGACGCCGAAGAGAATCGCGCCGAGTGTGAGCAGCAGCGCGGCCACCACGTGCAGCGTGATGAAGCAGGCGAGGCCCTTGCCGGCAAGGATCTGTGCCGGGCTGATCGGCGAGGTGCGCAGGCGGACGAGCGTGCCGCGCGTCCGCTCGCTGACCAGCGACGTGCCGAACGCCGCGGCGCAGGCGAGCAGCGCCCAGACGATGCCCTGTGGCAGCGTGACCGTGGCCGGGCTGCGCTTCGCCTTGGGGTCGGCGCGGACTTCCGACTGTTTGATGCGCAGCGGTTGCATGCCACCGATGCCACCCCCACCGCCGCCCGCGCCGGCACTGGTGTCGCCGCCGGTGCCGGGGAAGTTGCCGTTGTTCGATCGGCTGAGCCGGTCGAGCGAGTCGAGGAAGCTGCGCAGGTCGTCGCGCTGGTTGTCGGGCAGGCGCGTGCCGCCCGGCACCGCGAGTAGCCCCTTTGCGCTCTGCACCTGGCGGCGGATCGCCTCGCCGTCGTTGAACAGCGACTGCATCATCTGTGCGCCAGCCTGGTTGAGCAGCCCTTGCAGCAGCCCGATTTCGGCCGGTCGCGCGGGGTCGATGCCGAGCTGCACGGTCGGCGTGTCGCCGGCAAACAGCGATTCGCGCGACAGGCCGAAGCCCTTCTCGATCAACACATAGCCGACGCGCTTGCCGGTGCGCACGTCTTCGTGGGCCGTGTCGCGGTCGGCCATCTCGATCTTCAGTGCATCGGACTTCTCCAGCGCCGCGACGAAGTCGTGCGACGCGGCCGTGTCATCCTCGTCGACCACGATCAGCTTGATCGGCTGCATCTTGCCGCCACCGCCGCCGAGCACGACGGTGAAGAACAGCGCGTACAGCACCGGAAAGATGAAGATGAAGAACGCATCGGTGCGCTGCCGCAGCATGCTGCGCAGGTCGTTGAGCGCGATGGTGATGATGGCGTTCATCTCAGTCTCTCAGTGCGCGGCCGGTGAGGTGGATGAACACACTCTCGAGGTTCGGGCGATCGACGCGGAAACTGCGCAGGCCGCCGGCGGTTTGCAGGCGCGCGAGTTCGGCGACCGGGTCGGCGGTCTCCATGCGCTTCTCGCCTTCGTCGAGCGTAGCGATGACCACATCGGGGCCACCATGGCGGCTCAGCAGGCCGTCGACGGTGTCGAGATCGAGCAATCGGCCGTGGTCGATGATGCCAACGCGCTGGCAGAGGCGCTGCGCCTCTTCCATGTAGTGCGTGGTGTAGATGATCGTCTTGCCGGCCTGGCCGAGCGCGGCGATGCCATCGAGGATGCGCGTGCGCGACTGCGGATCGACGCCGACAGTCGGCTCGTCGAGCACGATCAGGTCGGGGTCGTGGATCAGCGCGACGGCAATGTTGAGCCGGCGCTTCATGCCGCCGGACCAGTCGCGCACCCGGGTGCGCGCGCGATCCTCCAGCCCGGCCAATGCAAGCGTCTCGGCGATGCGCTGCCGCAGGCGGGCCGGCGCGAGGCCCTGCAGGCGGCCGAAGAAGCGCAGGTTCTCCTCGCCGCTGAGGTCGGGATACACCGCCAGTTCTTGCGGCGCGACGCCGATGCGCTTGAGGTGCGCACGCGTGAGCGGCTGATCGTCGAACATGATGCGGCCATCGGACGGCGGGATCAGGCCGAGGATCATGCGCACCAGCGTGGTCTTGCCGGCGCCGTTGGGGCCGAGCAGGCCGAAGACCTCGCCGCGCGGGATGTCGAGCGAGATGCCGTTGACTGCCTTGCGCTCGCCGAAGCGGCGCGTGAGGTTGTCGATCGTGAGCAGGGTCATTTCAGGACGCGGCGGATCGCACGTTTGAGGCGCATCGGGAACGACTCGCCTTCGGTGTCGAGCATCGTGTCGGGGTGGTAGTGCACGAACGTCCAGCCCGGCAGACGCGCCTCGGGCGGGGCCTGCGTGAGCGCCAGCACCGGCTTGTCCTGCTGGTACTTGGCAATCGTCGCCTGCGTGATCACCAGCGGCTCGGGCACCTCGGGCCGTTCGTCCGGGCCGGAGAAGTCGGCGACCATCACGTCGCAGGCCTTGATCTGGCCGAGCACCTTGTCCCAGCGGTCGCGTTTGGTGAGGTACAGCTCGAGCCCGGCCTCCTGGCACACGCTGCGCATCACGGCCGAGATCAGCGCGGCAATCGCCGACTCGGGCAGCGCGAGGAAGACCAGCACCTTTTCGCGCTGGCCGTTGCGCAGCTTGTAGAAGCGCTGCGCGCCGTCCTCGGTCACGCGGATGATGCGGTCGCTGCTCTCGGCGCCGGGCGAACTGCGCACACCCGAGCTGCTGGCCGACGCGAGCGGGCTGTCGGCGGGCCGCGGCTCGCGCATCGGCGGCGGCGGCGCGCTCGCGGCCCACTCGGCCGGGATGTCGATCTTCAGCGTCGGGATGCTGATCTGCGACTCGGAGGTGAGGCCGACCTTGCCGATTTCCTCCTCGATGCGCTGCAGCATCTCTTCGCGGTTTGCCACGGCCGTCGAGTCGCTGCCCGACGACTCGCGGGTGAGCATCAGGATCTTCTTGGCGCGCGCGATCTGCTCGGCACTCGGCGGCACGCGCGTGAACCCGAACTTGTCGAGCTGCTGCGAGACCAGCTTGCGCAGCGCGCGCTCCGGCAGGTTGAGCAGCCGGCCGCGATGCAGGATCTCGGTCTCCTCGATCTCGGTGAGGTCGCCGCTGATCTGGATGAACAGCTGGATCAGCTCGCGCATCTGCCCGATCGCCGCCGCCTGGATCTCCAGGTCGTACTTGCGCCGGCGTTGCGCGTCGTCGAGCGTGCGCCGCGCCGACTTGATCTCGCCCTTGAGGAACTCGA
>JBFWQT010000286.1:0-9046 GCA_050249295.1 Planctomycetota bacterium | reverse complement strand
TGTTTGACCAGCGGCCGCCGCGCGAGTATGCGAACGGGGCGGGGGTGACGACGCCAGATGATCCGGGCACGACGACGTGACGATCGGAACGAGCCGCGACCGACTGGGAGCGGGGGAATCGTCCGCAGGCTGGCAACCTGGCGCCCACGCGATTACCCCGCTCCCTGTCGGTCGCGGCTCTTACCCGGCAACCCCGTCACGCGTGGCCACGCCAGCCAGGAACGACGCAAGCAGCATCACGCACAAGCGGGCGGTGCGGTCGTCCTGGTCGTACGTCGGGTTGAACTCCATCAACTCGAACCACCGCACGCGCGGATGACGACCCGCCCGGTAGGCCAGCGCCTGACCCTGTTCCGGCGTGAGACCCACCGTGCCGGGCGCCGAGACGCCGGGCGCGAACGCCGCGGCGAACACGTCGACGTCAATCGACACGAACAGATGATCGCAACCGCCGGCCGGGTCGTTGGCGAGATGGTCAAACTCGGCCGCGAGCAGCAGGCCGGCACCTTCTGCCTGCACCTCGGCCAGGCTGTGCAGGCGCGCGCCACGATCCTTCAACCACTGTGTGTGCGCGCGCGAGTTGACGTGCGGATGGAAAGCGAACTGCACCAGGTGGCGGCCCGGCACGCC
Source organism: Planctomycetota bacterium (assembly GCA_050249295.1). Classification (GTDB taxonomy): domain Bacteria; phylum Planctomycetota; class UBA8742; order SKZP01; family SKZP01; genus JBFWQT01. The sequence goes on along the minus strand of JBFWQT010000286.1, from coordinate 8,416 downwards.
GAGTTCCTCGAGCACCCTGCGGTACGGCGTGCCACTGTGCAGCCGGCCATCAATCACCTCGCGCACATCGAAGTGGGCATCAATGTTGATCACGCCGACGCGGCCGCCGAGCGTGTGCAATGCACGGACGCCAGCGAACGACGCATCGTTGCCGCCGCCGAGCACCAGCGGAATGGCGCCGGCCTTCAGCACCGCGGTGGCGGCAGCGGTGATGTGGTCGTGGGTCGTCGCGATGTCACCGCCGGGAGCGACGACCACGTCGCCAGCGTCGGCCAACCGGAGGTGATCGAAGTCCACGTCGTGGCCCGAATCGTAGGTGGTGCCGAAGCGGTCGATCGCACGGCGGATCGTGGCCGGGCCGGCGGCCGCGCCGATGCGTCCCTTGTTGAGCGCCACGCCATCGTCGCACGGCACGCCGAGCAGCACGGCGTCGGCCGCGCCGCCGTCCCACTGCCGGATGCGGTGGCGCAGGCGCGGATCGGCCGGGTCGAGGAGCGGGTCGGGGAACACACGCGCCGCGGCGACGGTGTGCGGGGCAGGACGTTCAGTGTCGGTCATGGAGGTGCGTCCGACTGGTACTCGCGACTCACAGAGTGGCGGGTGCTGTGCATGGTCTCGACACACTATCTTCCCCGTGTTCTCCGTGTCCTCCGTGGTCAATCCGTCTTCCCCTCCTTCCCCTCGGGCAAGGGCAAGCTAGCGACCGCATTGAAGGAGGAGCGGCCGCCGGCGGCGGGGGGCAACGGCAAATTCCGGGTATAATCTACGGCACATTATGTTATCGTGTCAGCAACTCGCCCGCCGGCCGCCCACGCATGCGACTGCTACACACCGCAGACTGGCACCTCGGAAAGACGCTCGCCCGTCGCAACCGGGACGCCGAGCACGCCGAGGCATTGCGAACTCTGCTCGACCTCGTCGAGCAGGAGCAGCCGGATGCACTGCTGGTGGCCGGCGACGTGTTCGATTGCGCGACACCCCCACCCGAGGCCGAGCGGCAGCTCTACACCTTCCTCACCGACATGAGCCGCCTCGGCGTGCCCACGGTGATGATCGCCGGCAACCACGACAACCCGCGCCGGCTGGCCGCGCTGCGACCGCTGTTGCAACTGGCCGGGGTGCGCCTCGTCGAGAGGCCGGGCACCGCCGACGACGCGGTGGTCGAACTGAACTCGCGCGACGGCCGCGAACGGCTCGTCGTCGGGTGCCTGCCGTGGCTCTCCGACCGCTACGTGGCGCCGGACCTCGACGAGCAGGTTCGCGCGGTGCTGGCCGAGCAGGCCGAAGCGCGGCGAGCGGCGCGACGCAGCAAACGAACGAAAGCGGCGCGGGCCGCGCAGCAGCTCTTCGACGAGTACTCGGCGCCGCCCGGCGCGCGTGCACGTTCGGCGCTGAAGTACGCTGAGCGCGCGCGCGGTCTGATGGCGCTGGTTGCGCAGCGGTTCCGGCCGGACACGGTGAACGTGCTGCTCGCCCATCTGTTCTTTGACGGCGCGCGACCTGGCGGCGGCGAGCGCGACTGCGACATGGACGCGCGCTACCGGCTGACGACACGCGACCTGCCCGGCCACACGCACTACGTTGCGCTCGGCCACGTGCACCGCCCGCAGCTCATCGACGTGCGCGACAACGTGCCGGTGCGCTACGCCGGGTCGTTGCTGCAGCTGGCGTTCAGCGAGGCGGCGCAGCAGAAGTCGGTCGTGCTGATCGAGGCCGAGCCGGGCGTCGGCGTGACGGACTGCCGCGAGTTGCCGATCGTGGCCGGGCGTGCGCTGACCGACGTCGCCGGCACGCGCGAGGAACTGCAACGGCGCGCGGCGGCCGGGGACTTCGGCAACGACTACCTGCGCGTCACGCTGCGCGGCGAGCCGGCGCGCCCCGGCCTGGCCGACGAGGTGCGCGCGTTCCTGCCGGACGCGGTGCAGGTGCGGCTGGATGCGCTGGCGCAGCAGCCGGGCGCGCACGTGGTGGGCACGCCGCGGGCCGAGGTGTCGGACCTGCTGGAGCTGTATCGCAGCTACCACCAGGACGTGGTGGGCAGCGAGCTGCCGGCGCTGACCGCCGATGCGTTGCGCGTACTGTTGGACGCCGAGTTGCGTGGCGAGCCGACGACGAGCGTGATTCCGGTTGCGGAGCAGGCCGGGCCGGCACCCGCTGGTGCCTCGCTGTTCGCGTCGCTCGACGCTGAGACGCTGGCCGATACGCTGGTCGCCGGGTCTCCTGAAGCCGTGAGATCATCCGGTAAGAGCCGCGACCGAAAGGGAGCGGGGAAATGCAAGACCGGGGCCGGGTCGCAAGCAGTCGCAGGCCGCCAGCGCCTCCTTTCCCCGCTCGCTGTCGGTCGCGGCTCTTACCGACCATCCACCAACGTCATCACCGTCCGGCAGAAAGGGCCGCCCCGCCATGCGCAACGACCGGTCGGTCACGCTCCGGGTATCGCGCGAGCTGCTTGCCCGCACCGATGCACTGCGCAAGCTGCTCGAACGCGATCCCGAGGTCGCCGGTGTGTACGGCCCGCCGAGCCGCGCCACCCTGTTGCGACTGGCGATCCTCCGCGGCCTGGAACAGCTCGAGCGCCGCTACGCCCCCGGCTGGGAAATCGACGAGGTCAGTGCCAGCAGCGACAACCTCCACCTGCCGGCCGACGGCGAGGCCGTGCCCGAAGCGGTCCCCGAGGACCCGTCGGCCAGCAAGCTGGCGCTGGATGAGGCGTTCGGGGTGAGCGCGGACGAGGCGGGACATAACTTCCCGACGATGTTCGACTCCCTGAATGACTCTGATGTGAGTGGAACGGAGTAGCCATCGACTCTCAACGGACCAGTGTTGACAAATGTATCTGATGGGGATATTCGCACCGCCAACCGTCCAGCCCTTCCGTTCTTCGCCGAGCCCCTTTGCGCCCGTGGTTTTGCGATAGAGGCAGACCGACTCCAATTCCTTGCCAGCCAGAAGAGTGCGCGCCAAATGGACAACACGCTGAACCGTCGGCTGGTGATGCTCCGAGAAGTATTCGCAGGCAAGCGCGGGCAACGTCGGTTTGCGCAAATGGTGGGCATCAAGCAGCAGTCGATCTCCAACTACGAGCGCGGCTCGATGCCCTCGGCCAACGTGCTGGCCAAGATCGTGCTCGTCACCGGCGTGTCGGCCGAGTGGCTGTTGACCGGCCGCGGCCCGATGTTTTCCGATTCGGCGCGCAAGGAGCAGTACCGCGACAAGACGCGAGGCCCGAACTGGGTTGATGAGAACGGCGAGGGCGTGACGGTGCGCAAGATGGCCGAGTTGCTCGAAGTGTCGGAAGCGCGCGCGCGCAGCTTCACCGAGTCGCTCGAGCACTCGTCGATCGGCCGCGACCGCATGCCGATTGTGCTGCGCCGACCCGATGGCCGGATCTGCGTGCTGCATCCGCGACCGGTGCCGTCGGAGGAGTTCGAGCGGCAACTCACGCTCGAACTGACCGAGAGCGAGATCCAGCTGTCGGTTCCGGAGCCGCTGCTGAAGAGCCGCGCCGTGCGGATCATTCCGATCCGGCCCGACGTGGATTGATCACGCCGCGCGACGCGGTCTGCGGTAGGCTGGATGCGTGCCTCACCTGCGACGCGGCAGGACGACGACGCGACCGCTGTGACCGACGCGACTCACCCCGACGACAGTCCGCACCCCACCGTGCCAAGCGGTGGCAAACGACCCACCCGCATGTCGCCGCGACCGACGCGGGCCGGGCATGACACCGACGATGCGACCCCGACGCTCCAGGGGTCGCGTGTCGAACCGCCGGCCACCACGCCGCGCGCTGTGCCGGCGTCGTCGGGTCGCTCCGCGAAGATCGGCGGCCTGGCGCTGCGCGAGGAACTCGGTCGCGGCGGCATGGGGCGCGTGTGGTCGGCCGACGACGGCGAGTTGCGGCGCGAGGTGGCAATCAAGCTGCTGCACAACCCGGACAACCCGACGGCCGTGCAGCGCTTCATCGAGGAGGCGCAGATCACCGGCCAGCTCGAGCATCCCAACGTGGTGCCGATCCACCAGCTCGGCCGCGACGCACAGGGCCGGCCGTGGATGGCAATGAAGCGCGTACGCGGCAACACGCTGCGCGACTGGATTGCGCGACGCGAGAAGCGGCCGGCGCCGATCACGCCGGACGAGGCCGGTGAGATTCTCGACATCTTCGGCAAGGTCTGCGACGCGGTGGCGTTCGCGCACAACCGGCACGTGATCCATCGCGACCTGAAGCCCGAGAACATCATGGTCGGCGAGTTCGGCGAAGTGCTCGTGATGGACTGGGGCCTCGCGCGAACCGTCGACGATACTCTCGACGCGGCCGATGATGTTGTCGCCGACGATGACGCCGACGCGGATGCGCGTCTCGCGGCACGCCCGCCGAGCGGCCCCGCGATGGCCACTGCACGGGCCACCACGCCTGCGCCGCGCGTCGTCACCAATCGCGGCGAAGGCGAGAGCTTTGTCGAGCGCACCGTCGCCGGCGAGATCTTCGGCACGCCGTCGTACATGGCGCCCGAGCAGGCGAAGGGCCAGCCGACCTCGCCGGCTACCGACATCTTCGCGCTCGGCGCGATCCTCTATCACCTGCTGACGCTGCGCATGCCGTACACCGGCAAGGACACGATGCAGGTGGTGATGGCGGCCGCGCGTCGCGACCTGATCGAACCGCGCCGTCGCGCACCGCAACGCCGCATCGCGCGCGAACTCGCGGCGATCGTCATGCGCGCGATGGAGGCCAATCCGCGCAATCGCTACGCCACCGTTGAAGACCTGCGCGCCGACATCAACGCGTGGCGCACGTTCCAGCCGGTGTCGGCGTACCGGCCGGGCCTTGTCGATCGCATGGTCAAGTGGGCGCGCCGGCATCCCACGACGTCGACCGCCGGCGCGGTCGCGGTGCTGTTGCTGTGCGTGCTCGGGGTGGTGGTCAGCGCGATGCTGGCCGCCGGCGCGCGCAAGGATCAGGCACTGGCCGAGCAGCAGCGCGAGAGCGAGGCCAACGCGCGCGTCGCCGAGGAGCAGAAGCGCATCGCCGCCGAGACCGCTGCCGAGGCCGCCCGGCTGGCCGAAGACAAGTTCCGCGCCGAGGTCATCACGCGGCTGCAGGAGAACCAGATCGAGGAACTGCGCAGCAAGCTCGGCGTGAAGTTGCGCCGCAAGCAGAACGCCGCGCGCGACAAGTGGGCCGCGATGTGCCGCAACGCAGTGGGCTCGGCCGCCGATGTCGAGCTGCTCGCCGCGCCGCTTCCGCCCGGCGAGGTGAAGCAGATTCTCGAGGCGTACGACGAGTTGTTCGCCGAGGCCGAGGCCGGCAACGTGCAGTTGCAGGCGCGCGACTACTACGAGCGCGCGTTGTTGCGCGGCGTGGGTCTCGTCGATGTCGACGCGGCGATGGCCGACGTCGAGGTGGCGCTGAAGCTCGACCCGACGCTGTGGGAGGCCTGGCTGTTGCACGCGATGGGCCGCGTCTACCAGTACGACCGGCCAGAGGGTCCGTCGGCTGATCTGGCGAATCTCGGGCCGACCGGGCAGCAGGTGGCCGACGCGCTGGCCGACGTCAGCAAGGCGGTGGAGCTGGCCAGCGACAACCCGGCGGTGTGGTGCGTGCGCGCGCAGATCTATCTCTGGCAGAAGCAGTTCAACGAGGCGCGCGCCGACCTCGACACCGCGTACCGGCTCGACAATCGCTACCCCACGGTGTGGACGCTGCGCGGTCTGACTCTGGCGCGGCTCGGCTTGCACGACCAGGCCGGCCGCTGCTACGACCAGGCGGTCGAGTACGGTCGCAACACGCCGGCGCCGTGGATCGCGCGCGGCACATGGCGACTCGACCACGGCGTACAGCCGGCTGCGCGAGTGGGTCAGCCGCCGGTGATCGACGAGGCGCTGTTGCGCGCGGCCGTCGACGACCTGACCGCCGCGCTGGCGCTGGCCCCGCAAGCGCCGGTGGCGTTGCAGACGCGGGCCCGCGCCCGCTTCGAGCTGGGCGATCATGACGAGGCGCTGAAGGATCTCGACGCCGCGATCCACATCCGGCCCAACGACTATCTCAACCACTACTACAAGTCGGTCATGCTGCTGCGCATGCGCAAGCTGGTCACGGCCATCGCCGAGTTCAACATGGCGATCGACCTGGCGCCGCCGGTGATCAAGCCGGCGCTCGAGGCCTGGCGCAAGTCGCTCACTGGTCGCTGAGCGTCAGCGTGCCAGCGCTTTCTTGATCTCGTCGCGCAGCATCGTCGCGTTGGGGTTCGTCCCGCCCTCCGCGATGTACCGCTCGAACAGCGCCAGCGCCTTGCCCAGCGACACGCGCGACTGCGGCGGCTTGTTCATCGTCAACACGCCCTCGAACATCAACGCCTCGACGTTGAACGGCGCCGGCAACGCCTTGAGCCCGGCCACCACCTTGCCCAGGCCGTCGATGCCGTTCTCGTGCTGGTTGGCGTAGTAGTTCGCCATCGTCAGCAGCAGCGTCACCTTGTCCTTCGGGTCGGTCGCGAACTCGATCGCCGGGAAGCCGTGCGCCGCGGCCTCGTCATGCCGGTCGCTGGTCCAGAGCAGCACGAACAGATCGTGCCGCGCGTTGAACTCGTCGTGCAGCCCGATCGACAACGTGAGCACGTCGATCGCCACCTTCACACTGGCCGGCGTCGGTGCGTCACCATCCTTCACCGGCTGCACGATGTGCGATGCGAAGGCCGAGCCAAGGTCGGCCACGTAGCGCTTCTCGGCGTCGTCGGCGCGCTCGACGTGCTTCGCGAACGAGCGGTAGAAATCGAGCCCGGCCGGAATGCGCGAGCCGGAGTCGCAGTGCGTCATCACGTCGCGCATCAGCATGCGCTGCCGGCGCACGTTGCCGGTGATCAGCGTGCGCTGGATGTCCGGCGCCGCGTCCTTCGTGCGGTCGCAGAGGATCAGCGCGACGGCGTGCGCGTGGCTGTACTCGGCCTGCGTGTCGGCGTCCGACGGCAGGACCGACTTCGCCGCCTCGATCACCTTCAGCGCCTCGGGCCCCTTGTCGGCCCGCAGCAGCGCGAGGAAGCGCAGATGCTGCGGCTCCCAGGCCGTTGCGTCGAGATACGGCGCCGCCTCGTCCAGCGTCTTGATCGCGTCGTCGGCCCGGCCGAGCAGGCGCTGCGTGTGCGAGAGAAACAGCCACGAGTCGGCACTGCCCGGCCACATGCGCACGGCCGCACCGAGCCAGACCACGGCCTTCTTCAGCAGCTCGACGCGCGCCGCGTCGTCGTTGTCCAGCTTCGACGCCTCGCGCAGCGCGATGCCGCCCGCGTTCTCGTGCGCGTGCACGTTGCGCGGCCAGAGTCGCATCGCCGTCTCGAACCAGCGGATCGCGATCAGCCCCTTGTCCGGCTGCGCATCGAGCACGAGGCCATAGTTGTTGAGCGCCGCGCCGAAGGTCTCGCGCCGGTCGAGCGAGCGCGCGAACGGGCTAGACGCGGGCAACGGCCAGTCGAGCTTGAGCTCGCGGGCGAGGCGCTCGTCGCTGGTCGGCACGTCGGGCTGCGAGGTCTCGATGATCTCGAGCGAGGTCGTGCGCGCGTCGACGCGCAGGTACATGTGGCGCGGCAGCGTGGCCGCGTGGATCGCGTCCTGCAGGCCGAGCCGGTCGCAGACCATCAGTACGAGCGCGCTGAGCGAGACGCAGTTGCCTTCGCAGGTGTCGAGCACGGTGGGCACCGAGAGCAGCGCGGCGTCGGTGCGCGAGTTGTCGTCGTCGCTTGAATGGAAGCGCAGCCGCAGCTCGCGGAAGATCCGCTGTGAGATCGCTTCCTTTAGTTGTCGCGGCGTGGCGGCCTTGCCGAGCGCGGTGGCAAGGCCCTGTGCCAGCGCGTTGATGCGCGCGGTCTCGGCGGCCAGGTCGAGGCGCGGGTTCATCTCGCGCGCGAGCAACAGCATGGCGGTGGCGAAGTCGAACGAGGCCATGTTGCCTTCGAGCCAGTCGGCGAGCGGCTCGTCGGGCGGCGCAGGAAGCGCGCGGAACTCGATCGGCAGCGTGAACTCGTGGCTCGCGGTGCCGGCGTTGGAGTTGGTGTTGCCGGCGTTGGCCGGGGTGGTGTTGCCGGTGTTGGCCGGTGTGTTGCGTGCCGTGTTGTTGTTGCCGGCCGTGTTCGCGTTGCGATTCGCGTTGGCGTTGGCCTGGTTGGCGGCTGGTCGCGGGGCGAAGTTGAGCTTCGGCATCGAGCCGCCGGAGTCGTCGTCGTCGTTGGCGTTGGTGGCAGACGGCGAGCGCCCGCAGCCAGCCAGGACGAGCGCAACCACAACAAGGAGTGCGATGAGGAGAGGAGCGAGTCGAACGCGCATGGACCTGTCGGGCACGAGTGACGTGTCAATCAGAGTAACAGAAGCGTACTCGGTGGGCGGGGGAGGTAAGGAGATGTCCGGATGCAGGCTGGAAGCCTGC
>JBFWQT010000285.1:0-9110 GCA_050249295.1 Planctomycetota bacterium | reverse complement strand
CGCCGTCCGCGTCACCTTCCACGCCCATCAGCTGGGCCATGTCGAGGAACAGCTGGAAATCCTCGGCGCCCATCTGCAGCGCCTGTTCGTAGTAGTAGCGACCCTCCTGAAGGATGTCGTTGTCCTCCTTCGCCATGCCCTCGAGGAACAGCAGGCGCCCCATCACCAGCATCGCGCGGCGGTTGGCCGGGTCGAGCCGCAGCGCCACGCCGGCGTGCAAACGCGCGTCCAGCGGCAGGCCGTTGTGCAGGTAGGCCGCGGCCAGCTTGCTGCGCAGCTCGGGGTCTTCGGGGTTGTCCTCGTACTCCACCTTGAAGCGCGTCAGGTCGTCGGGGCCGTACTGCGGCTCGAACTTCGTGCCGTCGATGAACGTCTTCTTCACGAAGGCGTGGAAGCGCTCGTCGAAGGCCTCGATCGTCATGCCGAGGTGCGTCTGCACGATTTCGGGCAGCGGCCGGTCGCGGCCGAAGTCCTTGAGCATGCCGACGACCTTGCTGTACCCGCCGAGTTCCTTGTCGATGAACTCGACCATGAAACTCGACTGGTAGTAGGCGTACATGATCGTGCCGCCGTTGCGGAACGAGTTGTTGATGTCGCCGAGCTTGAGCAGCGTGTTGCGGTGCCAGCGCTCGATAATCTCGCGGTCGAGCTCGCGGTCCCACTCGGGGCGGGTGCGCCGCTCCTCGTACACGCTGCAGCCCTCGGCCAGCCAGCGCGGCACGCGGCCGCGCGAGAGCTGGATCTGGAAGATGTGATCCATCTCGTGGCGCAGCGTGCGGCTCCACGAGAATGGCACCGGGTTCTCCTCCTGCTGCGCCAGGCTCGGCGAGAGGATCGTGATCAGCTGGCCGAAGCACACGCCGAGGGCCGGCAGGCCGGGCACGGCCACGCTGCGGGCGGCAAAGTCGTCCTGGCGATTGAAGCACTCGACCATGATCGGCGTTTTCGGCTCGAAGTTGTACTTCGCGACCTGCGCCTTCCACGCCTTGTCCAGCTCGCGCTCGAGCAGTGGCACCAGCGCCTTCTCCTCGCCCTTGTTGCAGCGGATGATGAACCGGCCGTCGCGCGTCTTGACCGTGCCGTAGTTCTTGTCGAGCACGCGCAGCGACTGCAGCATGTTGAGGGTGAACAGGTTGTTGCGCACCGGATCGTTCTTGTTCGCCTCCTCCAGGTGCTTGACCGCGTTGGCCTCGTCACCCTTGCGCGCGTAGGCAAACCCGATCGCCTTGTGGATCTCCCAGTCCTTCGGGTCGAGCGCCAGGCCCTTGTGCCCGGCCTCGATTGCCTCCGAGAAGCGGTGCTGCTCGACGAGGCCGTTGCAGATCGCGGCGTAGAACTCGGAGTACTTCGGGAAGATCGCCAGGACCTTCTTCTCGACCGCGGCGTACTTGTCGTTCTCGCCGCTGTAGAGGTGCAGCAGACCCTCGAGCGTCAGCAGTTCGAGGCTGACCGGGTTGATCTCCTCGGCGCGGTTGAGATAGTCCCAGGCCAGTTCGTAGCGCTGGTCGGCGATCATCGCCTCGGCGGCAATCTGCAGCCCTTCGATCGTCTTGCGGCCGGAGCGGTACGCGGCAAACGCCTCGGTGGCGCCGTTGTAGCTGGACCACTGGAAGTACCAGGTGCGGGCCAGCATCGCGCGCGCGGGCGTGTACTCGCTGTTCTGCTTGAGCACCGCGTCGAGCCACGTCTCGCGCGCGTGAGCCTGCTGGTTGCCTTCCAGCGAGTACATCGCGCCGAGCACCTGCGCCGCGTAGTTGTGCGGGTCAGCCTTCTTCGCGCGCACCATGCACTGCAGTGCGTTGTTCAGCTGCGACTCGCGGCGGATCCGGTCGAGCATGTAGTAGCAGACGCCGATCGCCTGCCACGTGCGCGAGATGTCCCAGCCGGTGCCCTGGATCGACTGGCCCGAATTGGCGGCGTACAGCGGCCCGCGGATGAACCACTTCAGCGCGGTCTCCTCGTCGCCCGTGTTGAACGCCAGCCGGCCGGCCAGGCAGGCAATCTGCGGGTCGCCGCCGAGGTAGCTGGCCAGCGCCTCGATCACCGGCTTCGCCTGGTCGTTGCGACCGAGGTAGAGCAGCAGGTCGGCCAGCGCGATGCCGCTGATCCGGCGCGCATCGTTCATCTCGCCTTCGCCGGCCTTGCCGAACTGCTCCTGCAGCGTGTCCACGGCACCCGGAATGATGCTGCCCCGACGGCCCGGGCGCTGATCGTAGTCGCCTTCCATTTTCATCGCCTCGGCGACGAGCACCTTCAACGTGGCGAGCACGACCGGCCCCGGCTTCGCGGCCTCGACCAGGTCGGCGTCGAGTGCCTGATCGAAGAAGATGCGGGCGCGATTCCACTTGCCCATGTGGAGTTGCTCTTCGCCCTGGAAGCGCAGGTCTTCGAACGTGCGGGCAGCCTCGCCGGGCTTCCAGTCGGGGTCCTGCGCTCGCGCCGGACTGCCCGGGGCCAGCAGGAGCGCGGCCAGGCAGAGCACTGCGGCCAGGATGATCAGACGTTCGCGCGCGAACTGGAACTGCAGCATGGGGATGCTCGTGTCTGCCGTCGAACAGCTTCGGAAAAGTCGAGGCCCGCCGTGTGGTGCCTGCCGCCAGAGTCAGTCTATCGGCCGCGCGAAATGCGGGTCAAGGCCGATCGCGCGAGCCGGTCGGAGCCGTGGGTGCCGGTCGGAGCCGCGCGCGCCGGTCGGAGCCGCGCGGAAACACCGAGGTGTGGTTCGCGGCAGTTCGTTCGTCGTACACGCTGATGGCGGTGATGGTCGCCAACGGCAACTCGCTGGACGAGCTGGCCTGAGACGGCAATCGCAAGTCGCCTGCTGGTCGATGCCGGAGGGGCGCCGTACAATTTCGAGTTGTCGCCGCACCGCTCCGGTGCGCGCGGCCGATCTCCATCAACGTCGACTGGAACTGTGATGCCACTCGCCGCACCCCGGCCTTGCTGGGCCGTTTGTTCATTGCTTGTCGTTGCGATGCTCTGGCTGCCGGCCTGCGGTCGCGGACCGGCGGCCACGGACAACGGCAACGGCAGCGGCAACGAGGCGGGCGAAACGCCGGCGCCGGTCGATCCGTGGCCGGCGACCCGGATCGCCGACGAGGTCGCGCGGCTGGATGCGATGCGCGGCAAGCTGGAGTTCGACGACGAGCGCACCGCCGGCGTGACGGCCATTGCGCAGGACGGCAGCATTCCGCTGCGCGTGCGCTTTGCCGCGGTGCAGGTGCTCGAGCCGTATCTGCGGTCAGACGACGAACTGGACGGCTTCGCGCCAGCCGACCTCGCGCGAATCGCGAATGCGGGAGCCGCCGACGAGCGCGAGTACGCGACGACGCTGATGGAGGTCGTGCTTGGCGAGGCCGAGCCGCCGATCGAGTACGACGAGAACCACCGGCGCATCGACGAGACGGAATTGAACGTGCCGGCAGCGGTGGTGGATGCGGCCGCGGCGGGGCTCGACTCCTGGCTGCCGTTCCTGGTTGCCCGCGTTGCCGATCGCTGCGGCGGCGACTCGCTGCTCGCGTTGCTGGCCGATCGCGCGCCAGCGGAGCGCCTGCGGGAAGTCGCCGCGACGTTCAATCCCGAGCAGGCCAAACGTGTCGTGTTGCTGCATCGCTGCGCCACCGAGCCCACCGTGCGGGGCGACACCGACATCATCCGCAGCACGGTGCAGGTCGACCCGATCCGCCGGCTGTGCGAGACGATGTCGCAGGCGTGGGTGCCGGCGGCCAACGCACTGCTGAGCAAGGGCGACACCGAGTCGGTCAAGAGCGGCCTGGAGTGGAGCTGGCGCGTGTGCGGCGACCGCTCGGGACTCGCGCCCGGCCTGACCGCCGCGCTGTCGACCAGCGAGTTCCTCGTGTGGCACGCCGTCGCGGTGCTGCTGCGGGAGGCGCAGCCGGCGCTGAATCCCGCGGCGATCGACGCGCTGATCGACGGCATCGACTCTCCCATCCGCACTGGCGCGTCGGATCGCGGGGATCGCGTGTTCCGCAGCTCCGATCTGCTGCATGACGGCGTCTGCACCGTCGACCAGGTGAAGCGCCTGTGGGAGCTGAACCTGCTGCCGTCTGCGTCGCCCACAGACCGCCGGCAGCTGGCGTGGGCGCTGGCTGGGCAGGGCGAGGTGGCGGTCGGGTTGCTGCTGCCCGAACTCGACAGCGCGGACCCGTTGCGCGTGCATGCTGCGTGGGATGCGCTCGGGCCCAATCCGGCGGCACCGCTGACCGAGCGTGCGATAAAGCTGCTGAACGACGAGGCGCGCGACCCCGGGTGCGTGTCGGGCGCGATCAGCGTGCTGCAACGCGTCACGACCAACCAGCCGGGCCTGGTCGAACTGCTGACGCGGCTCATCACCGGCGAGGCGGTGAAGGACATCACCGGCGACCAGGAGCGTTTCCTGCTGCAGGCCGCGGTGCGGCTCGGCGAGGCCGGGCACCCGTGTCTGCTGGCCGCGGTGCGGGCGCGGATCACTCTATTCGACGAGATTCGTCACCTGCCGCAGCCGATGCTCGCGGCCGAGGCCATCGCGCAGTTGCGCCAGGCGCTGCAGTCCACGCCGCCGCTGGCGGATGGCGCGCACGTGTACCCGTGCCGGCTGCTCGCGATGTGCGGCGAGCACGCGGCGCCGGCGCTCGACCTGCTGATGCAGGCGTTCGAGCTCGACAACCGTGCCCCGGTGTTCGGCGCGCTGGTGGCGATCGGCCCGCCTGCGGCCGAGCCGCTCGTCGCCTGGCTGCCGCACGGCGGCTGGCACAACGAGGACGACCACCAGCGGCTCACGCGCCGGTCCGAGACCGCGATCCGCATGCTCGAAGCCCTGGCGCTCGACGGCGTGAACGTCTGGCCCGCGGTCTTCGCCGCGTTCAAGCACGACGACCGGACCGCGCGCTACGGCGCCTGCGCGGTGATTGTGCGTGTCGCGGAAAGCGACAAGTCGAAGCTGCCGGCCGACATCCGCGAACGTCTCAAGCCAATGGCGGACGACCCCGACGAAAGCACGAGCCGCGCCGCGAAGCGCGCCCTGGCCGCCCTCGGCGAATAGCGGTCTCAGCCTGAGGCTGCTGCGGAGCCGGGCGCGGCGCGGCGCGCAAGCCAGCGGATAATCGGCGCGAATGCTTGCGGCCATCGGGCCTGGATCCGAGAATGCCGGGCCCTTCTCACCCCACCCGCCGTGGGGTGGGCAGGTATTGCAGTTCCGGTGTGCCCCACTGTCGGGTGCGCACCCATCCACCACCACGAGACTGCACCACCGACCATTGTGGCCGGCGGAGGCAGAGTTCAAGGCCCACAAAGAGAGACCATGGTTCGACCGCTCAATCCGCTCATCAAACGTTACGAAATCCAGCGCGACCTGCTGGACGCCCGCGTCGACGAACTGTTCAGCCGCAGCGCCTTCGAGGCCGCTACGCAGGAACAGATCAAGACCTACAAGGTTGACGACATCGTCACCGGCAAGATCGTCCACGTCGGCAAGGACGACGTCACGATCGACATCGGCTACAAGTCGGAAGGCGTCGTCGACTGCGACGAATGGCAGGACGACCCCGAGGCCTTCGCGGCCCTCAAGCCCGGCGCCGACATCGAGGTGCTGATCGACGCGTTCGACGAAGACTCGGGCATGGTGATCCTGTCGAAGCGCAAGGCCGACCGGATCCGCGCCTGGGAACGGGTCATCAAGAAATACAAGGAAGGCGACGAGGTCACCGGCAAGGTCGTCCGCAAGATCAAGGGCGGCCTGCTCGTGGACATCGGTGTGCTCGCGTTCCTTCCCGCGTCGCAGGTGAGCAACCGCCGCGTGAAGGACATCACCGAGTACATGGATCAGGAGCTGACCTGCCAGATCATCAAGATCGACGAAGACCGCATGAACATCGTGGTCTCGCGGCGCAAGCTGATCGAGATCCACCGCGACATGCTCAAGCGCTCGATCCTCGGCGAGATCCAGGAAGGCCAGGTCCGCGAGGGCGTGGTCAAGAACATCGCCGAGTTCGGCGCGTTCGTGGACCTCGGCGGCATCGACGGCCTGCTGCACATCACCGACATGAGCTGGGGCCGCATCAGCCACCCGAGCGAAGTGGTGGCCGTCGACCAGAAGCTCGAAGTCATGGTGCTCAAGGTCGACCGCGAGCGCGAGCGCATCGCCCTCGGCCTCAAGCAGCTCTCGCCCAGCCCGTGGGAGAAGATCGAGGAACGCTACCCGGTCGGCGCCCGCGTCCAGGGTCAGGTCGTGAATGTCATGAGCTACGGCGCCTTCGTGAAGCTCGAAGAGGGCATCGAAGGCCTCGTGCACATCAGCGAGATGAGCTGGGTCAAGCGCATCCAGCACCCCTCCGAGCTGGTCAACAAGGGTGACGAAGTCGAAGTCGTCGTCCTCGGGATCAACAAGGAGAAGGAAGAGATCTCGCTCGGCATGAAGCAGGTGACCGAGAACCCGTGGAACACCGTGGCCGACAAGTACCCGGTGAACCAGCGCGTGTCGGGCAAGGTGCGCAACCTCACCACGTACGGCGCGTTCGTCGAGCTCGAAGAGGGCATCGACGGCCTGCTGCACGTCAGCGACATGAGCTGGACCCGCAAGGTCGGCCATCCGAGCGAGGTGGTGAAGAAGGGCGAGGAGATCGAGTGCGTCGTCCTGTCGGTGGACGTGGACAAGAAGCGCATCGCCCTCGGCCTCAAGCAGCTCGCGCAGGACCCGTGGGAAGTCGAGATCCCCGGCAAGTACCTCATCGGCTCGATCTTCCGTGGCGACGTCACGAAGATCACCAACTTCGGCGTGTTCGTCGAACTGGAAGCCGGGCTGGAGGGCCTGCTGCACATCAGCGAGCTGACCAACGACCGCAAGATTTCCTCGCCGGAGGAGGTGGTCAAGGTCGGCCAGAAGCTTGATGTGAAGATCATCCGCGTGGACCCGAAGGAGCGGAAGATCGGCCTGACGCTGGCGGTGTCGCTCGAGGAGCAGAACCTCGAGGGCGACGAGCCGAGCAGTGCGCTGGCCGGTCGCGACGTGACCAGTGTGCCGGCGCCGGCTGCCGCCTCGGCGAGTGACGCCGCGCCGTCGCGTCCGCAGCAGGCTCCGCCGCCGACCAGCAGCCTGGGTGCTGCGCTGGCCGAGGCGATGGCCGCCAAGCAGAGCGAGCGCGAAGAAGAGAAGAAGGACTGACGTCCGCCTTCATCATTCGCATCGCGTGAGTGATTCACGATGACACCCGCCACGGCAACGTGGCGGGTGTTGTCGTTGTCGCCGCTGCACGCAGAGGGCAACGGGCAAGGTCAGGGGAAGCCGAAGCGCGGATTCACCACGGCGATATCGCGAGAGCAACCGGGCGTAGCCAGGAACTCACCCAACGCGCGCAAGGCAGGCGTTGCCGCGTCGCCCGCGTCCTCCACCAGGCGGCGTGCGAGCGCCGTGGCGCCCGCGTAGTGCCAGCACAGCGCGAGCACCAGTCGTGCATCGGCGCCGAGCGTTGCCGGCGCGAACGGCGCCAGCGTCTGTTGCGTGGCCGCGAGGTCGCCGGCGAAGAAGCGCCGCACCGCCAGCGACTCGGCCAGCGCCCGTGCCACTGCCGGCGACTGGTCGTGCCCGGCCGCGAGCATGCACTGCACGTAGCGCGCATAGGCGTCGGCAGCTTGCGCACCGGCGCGCAGAATCGCCTCGCGTGGCGAGCCCGACGTCGCCAGTTCAGCGGCTTCGAGGCGCCAACATTCGGTGACGAGCAACAGCGCCGGCGCGTTGTGCGGATCGCGTTCGAGCAGGCGACCCGCCTCCTGCCGCGCGAGCGGATACTTGCCAGCCGCGGTGTGTCGCTGCGCGAGCTGGTACTCGACCAGGTCATCGCGGTGCGCCGAGGGCGAACGCGCGCCGCTCAGCGTGGCAGTCAGGTCGGGTGAGAACAACTGCGCCGGCAATGTGGTGGCCAGCACGGCATCCAGCACACTCTCGCCGGCTGACTGCTGGCGCGGCGCGCCGGGGTAGCTCGCCAGGTTGATGCCGGTGTCGGTCGTGGTGCGCGGCGGCACGACCGGGTTGCCGACGTCCGTCGCGGCCTGCTCGCGGCGGAGTGCCTGCAGGCGATCCCGCCAGGCCTGTTGCGAGTCGGCGCCGCCGTCGGTCCAGAGGTTCGTAGTCCAGGCTGCGTCGTCAGTCGGGTCGTACGCCTCCGGCGGATTGCTCCACACCACCGCGCGCGGCGGATTGTCGTGCAGCGCGACGGCGCCGCGCACCGGTGCCCAGCCGAAGTTCAGCGTGCCGAGGTAGGCCTCGAACGTCGGCGTTCGCGCCGGCGAGTCGTCGCCATTCAACGGCAGCGCCGTGCTCTGCGGTTGCAGCGCACCGTTCGGCACACCGGCCAGTTGCAGCAACGTCGGCGCGATCGCCGTCACGCTCACCGCATCGGGCACGCTCGCCCCGGCGCGCACGCCGGGCCCGGCGGCGATCAGCGGCACATGCACGGTCGGCGGGTAGCAGGTGTAGCCGTGCGTCGCCTCGCCATGCTCGCCGAGCGCTTCGCCGTGATCGGCCGTGACGATCAACGCGGACTTCGCGAGCAGCTCCTGCGAGTCGAGATAGTCGATCAGCCGGCCGATCTGGTGGTCGGCGTACGTGACCTCGGCATCGTAGAAGGCAATGTGCTGCGCCACGCGCATTGCGTCGGCATCCATGCCGGGCGGCATGGCAGGCGGGCGGCGGCGCGACGGGTCGCGCAGGTCTTCGGGCGGCGTGTACGGCATGTGCGGATCGAACACGTGCAGCCAGAGCATGAACGGCCGCGCCGGCGCCGTGCGAGCCGCATCGCAGCGTGCACGCAACCAGTCCAGCGCGCGCGACACCGTCTCGTCGCTGCGGCGCTCGGCCAGCAGCACACCCTGCGATCGCGCCAGCGTCAGCTCGTCGTCGTAGTGCGCAAACCCCTGCGCCAGGCCCAGCCCGGCGGCCACGGTCGGCGACGAGACAAATGCCGCCGTGTCGTAGCCCGCGTCGCGCAGCACCTCGGCAACCGTCGTCGCTCCGGCCGGCAGCAGGTAGTTCACGTTGTCGCGGATGCGATGCGCCGGCGGGTACAGCCCGGTGAGAATGCTCGCGTGGGCCGGCAGCGTGAGCGGCGCCGTCGTGT
>JBFWQT010000284.1:0-9153 GCA_050249295.1 Planctomycetota bacterium | reverse complement strand
AGCTGGTGCTGTCGTGGGACCACGCGCGCTTCGTCAATCACTCGTGCGATCCGAACTGCATCGGCGCATGGATGGATTTCGAGATGGCGATCCGCGACATCCACCCGGGCGAGGAACTGACCGACGACTACGGCGCGCTGAACATCGAGACCACGTTCGACTGCATGTGCCGCACGCCGCAGTGCCGCGGTCGTGTGAGCCCCGAGGACGTGCTGCAGCTGTGGCCGCGGTGGGACGCGACGCTGCACCAGGTGATTCCGACGATCGGCGATGTGAAGCAGCCGCTGTGGAACATCCTCACGCCGGAAGTGCGCGCCGAGGTCGAGAACGCGATCGCCAACCCCGGCATGATCCCGTCGGTGAAGGGCCACTTCTATCCGACGCAGTGGTCACCGGTGGCGCCGGGTGGCGGCAACGGCAGCCAGCCGCCTGCCGCGATTGCCTGACCTGACGTAACGTGACGCAGACTGATGCAGCCGCAGCCGCGCCCTCGCACGATCGGGTGGGAGGGCGCGGCTCTGGTCGTTGTGGCGCGGCCTCGGCACGACGACGGAAACCCGGCATCACAACACCGGAATTCCGCACTCGCTGCCGGCGCGAATGTCAACCATTGTCAGCATCGACCGCGCGCCAACCGTTTACTCACACTTGATGGCTCGACTATCCTTGAGCATCGCCCGGAACTCCAGCACCCGGCTCGCATGGTTCTGGACCACCACGTCCACACCCAGTTCGGCGACCGACTCAAGATCGACGCCTTCGATCTGGCCAGCGCGGCCGAAGCCGCCGGGATCCGCTACCTGGGGTTCGCCGAGAACTTCCCGCTGCCGCCGTCGTTCGCCGACAAGCTGGAAGAAGACAAGATCATGCCGGTCGAGGATTTCGAGCACTATGTCGATACGGTGCGCGGCGTCCGGGCCGAGTTTGCCGACCGCAGCCTCAAGGTGCTGATCGGCACCGAAGTGGACTGGCTGCCCGGCTACCGGATGTTCATCGAGCACCTGCTGCAGCGCCACGGCCGGCACCTGGATTTCGTCGCGCTTGCGCTGCACTACGTCGGCCACCAGCCAATCACGCTGTCACGGCCGCACCTGCTCGAGGCCCGGCGCGAAGTGGTCAAGCCGCAGACGCGCGCGCGCCGCCGCTCCGACTCCCGCCCGGCCAGCGACACCATTGTGCTCGGCCTCGCGCCACCTGCCGTAGCCGGTGCAGGCAACGGCGAGGCCAGCAGCGGCAGCTACGTGGACGACTGCGCCCCGGCCGCCGACGCGCTGATCCGCGAGTACTACGAGTGCGTGCTCGACGGCGTGACCAGCGGGCTGTTCGACATCGTCGCGCATCTCGACATCGTCAAGAAGTTCGACAAGCGCAGCGGCGAGGAGCTGGCCGGCAAGTTCGAGGCCGAGATCGACGCGATCCTGGAGGCGATGGCCGCGACGCAGCACATGGCGCTCGAGCTCAACATGTCGGGCATCGACATGTTCTGCCACGAGCCGTTCCCCACGTTGTCGATCGTCGAGCGCGCCGTCGATTTCGGCATCCCGCTGACGCTCGGATCCGATGCCACCAGCAGCACCGCGGCCGGCCGCCACTTCCCCGAGGCCTGTCGCATCCTGCAGGCTCTCGGCGTAACCGAGCTGGCGTGCTACGAAAAGCGCACGTTGCGCAAGATCGACGTCGCCAACTGGGTGAGTGCCAACAAGGCTTGCGACGGCGCCGCGTGACGTGGCGTGACGTGACTCCACGCTTCACACCCTGACGCACACACACTCCCACCCGTCCCACGTCCATGTCCATCCTGACGATCATTGATCCCGGGTCGGGAATGCAGCCCGGCATCGTCCATGCGTTTGACCACGCCGGGATCGAGGTCGAGGTGACCGACGACCCGTTGGCCGTGGAGCAGGCGGCCGCAGTGGTGTTGCCGTGGACCGGCCCGCTCGGCGATGCCCTGCCAGCGCTGGAAGAGCGCGAGCTGACCGAGCCGCTGCGCGACCTCGCGCGGCGTCAGGTGCCGGTGCTCGGCGTCGGTGCGGGCTCGCTGCTGCTGGCGGCGACGCTGGCGGACGGCTCGCCGGGGCTGGGATTGTTGCCGGGTCGCGTGGTGCCGGTGCCGGTGAAGGATGGCGGTGGCGGATCGCCGCGCACGCTGACGGGCTGGACACCGTTGACGCCGACCGCCACGGACCCGCTGTTTGACGGCATTGTGGCCGGCGCGTGGTTCTACTTTGTGGCGGCGCATGTGCTCGAGGCCGGCGTGCCGGCGACGGGTGATGCAGCCCACGAGACGCCGCCGGGTGCACCGGTGACGATTGTGGCGACCGGCGAGACCAACCACACGCGCTTCGCCGCCGTGGTGCGTGCCGGCACGGTGGCCGGGGTGTTGTTCGAAGCCGGCAAGTCGGGAGACGTGGGTTTGCGCGTGCTGACCAACTTCGGCCGCAGCGTGCAGGCGATGCGCCAGGCGAACGGCTGATTGCGTCGGGTGCAAGATTCCGGGCTTACACCCCCGGCTCGCCTGTAATAGGCATTCGCTTGCCGGTGCACTCCGCTACCGCCACGTCGCGCTCAGTTGCGGCCGGGCCGCGGTTCGGTCCGCACACGGCCGCGCGACAGCAGGCGACGCTGGCGGGCTGAGACCTGCGCGCGCGAACTCGTGCCGGCCGTGACGGCCAACACGCCCGCGTCGTCATCATCCTCGACGCCATCCGCATCCGCGTCGTCATCCGCGTCGGCCGCCTCGTCGTCCATCAGTTGCAGCTTGTGCGCGTGGCCGTGGCCCTGGCTGTGCGAGTGGCCGCCAACGCCTGCGCCCGCCTTGTCGTCGTGCGTGTGCGAGTGGCCGCGGCCGGGGTTGTCCTTGCACTGCGCACAGCGGGCGTACACCACCAGCTGATGGCTGATCGGCTCGAAGCCGTACGAGCGCGTGATTTCGTTGAGCAGCCGCGACAGCTCGTCGGACTGGAACTCGACGACGGTCTCGCCGTCGACGCAGAGGATGTGGTCGTGCCGCGCCTGGCGGTGCGCGAACTCGTAGACGAGGTAGCCCTGGCGGAAGTCGTGGCCTTCAATCAGGCCGGACTCCTCGAGCAGGCCGAGCGTGCGGTACACGGTGGCCTTGCTGATGCCGCGGTTGTCGTGGCGCATCAGCTCCGACAGGTCGTCGGCCGAGACGTGCTGTTCGAGATGATAGAGCCGTTCGAGAATCGCGCGCCGCTGCCGCGTGAGGCGCATTCCCTTGCCTTCCAGGAACTGCTCGAAGACGCGGAGGGCATCGGCCAGACCGATCTTGTCCATGGTTTCACCTCTCGGTCCGCGACCGTCAGCGCGGTTGCTGACAGTACCCTGCCACGTGTCCTCGCCCCTCGTTCCGACTGTCGTTCCGACTCTCATTCCGGCCGGCCAACCAGCGTCATTCTCAAAACGCCGGGAACCGTCGCAGGCTTCCTGCGATCCGCATGAATCGCCGGATGCCCATAAATCAAGGCTACACGCCGATCCGGGACGGGTCAAGGCGAGCACCAGAAGTTTCTTGCGGCTAACATTGAGAATGGACCGCAGCCGATCCGCCGTTCTGTGCAACTGTCATTCCGTCGCCTTGCGCATCACGTCCACCGGGTGCGCGCCGTTGGTCAGCATCTCGCGGACAATCTCGCGCGCGAGTCGCGCCAGGTGGTGGTCGCCGTTGTCGGCCGCCCACGCCGCCAGCGGTGCGGCCAGCGTTTCCAGGTCGGCGCTGCCATTGGTGGCGTTGTCGACGCGATGCACGACGCCCCAGAACGCCCGCCAGAAGCTGGCCACGGCCGGGTCGGGCTGGCGCCACACGGCCGGTCGCACACCGCTCGCGCCGGCCGGCGACAACGTCGCGTCCTCGTCGCGGTTGAACGCGCGCAACCCGAACCCCTCGCGAACCAGCCCCGTAAGCCGCCTCGCAGCCACCGTGTCCACCGGTACCACGCCGCCGGTCAGCCGGATCGTCGAGTTCTCGCACGCCACGGCCAGCGTCGTGCCGTCGGGGCTGATTGCCACCGGCCCCTCGGCGCGATTGACGCCCTGCTCGCTGCCGATGCGCGCGATCGGCGTGCGCTCGCCGGCCGCCCACAGTGCCACGGTGTGATCGTCCGATCCGGTCGCCAGCCAGCGGCCATCGGGGCTGAACGTCACCGACTTGGTGTAGCGCGTGTGCGCGCTGATCGGGTCGAGCTCGTGGCGCGTCAGCAGGTCGAACATCCGCAGCGCGCCGATCTCGTCGGCCGCGTAGAGCCGGTGACCATCCTTGCTGAAGGTCAGCGCCACAACGCGCGAATCGGAATCGAGCGTGTCGATCCACTCGGTGCGCGTGAAGTTGCCGCGGGCGTCGATCGCCCACAGGTGCACGCCGCCGCGCACATCGCCGGTGGCAAGCCACCTGCCGTCCGGCGAGAAGCACACGGAGCGCACGCACTCGACGTGCCGCAGCTCGACCACCGACGCCAGGTCCGGCAGACGGTGGATCATCACGTTGGGCGCCCGGTCGGATGCGCAGGCCGCCCAACGGCCGGACGGATCGACGTCGATGTCGTCGACGTTGCGCAGGCCGGTGCGCAACGAGGCGTGCACACCGGAGTCCACCTGCCAGATCGCGAGTTCGCCGTCGCCCGCGCTGATCAGCCGGCCATCGGGCATGAACGCCATCGCGCGCAGCGGGTGGCGGGTTATCAATCGACCCGACTGCTGGCGCGTCACGGTGTTCCACACCTCGACCGAGCCGTCGAACAACAGCGCGGCCAGCGATCGGCCGTCGGGGCTGTAGCGCAGCGCCCGCGCGCGGTCGAAGCTCTGCAGCACGCCGTTCTCGTTCGGCGGCGTGACGTTGAACACACGCACGGTGCCGTCAGCCGAGGCGGTGGCGAGCAAGCCGGTGCTCGAGAACGCGGTGGCCCAGACGCGATCGGTGTGATGGCGCAGCACCGCGCGCACGTCGAGCGTCGCGGCGTCGCGCAGTCGCACGGTGCCGTCGGCCGAGGCCGACACCGCGAGCGACCCGTCGGGCGACATCGCCACCGACGTGATGCGGCCGGTGTGGTCGGTCTTCTTGATGTGGTGGCCCGCCGACCCTTCGGTGACCTCGGTCAGCACAACAGAGGAGTCGTCGCCGCCGGAGAGCAGGCGCTGGCGCGCTGCGCCGATCGCAATGCACGTGACCGCGCCGTCGCCATGCTCGCGTATCTCGCCCATGAACGCGCGGTGCGTCAGATCGAACACGCGGATGCCGCCGTCCTCCGAGCCGGAGATCAACCATGTGACATCGCGGCCCTCGACACGGGCGGCGTGGAACACCAGCGAGGTGACCGGCGCGGTGTGCCCGACGCTGATCGCCAGCGGACGCTCGGCCGCGCCCGGTCGCCACATGCCGACAGTGCCGTCTTCCAGGCCGAACGCAACGAGGCCATCGAGCGCGATCGCCAGCGCGTGGATCGCCTGTTGCGGGCGGATCAGCCCGACGACATCACCACTCGCGATGTCCCACCGGCGGATCGTCGCGTCGTCACCGGCGCTGATCAGCGAACGGCCGTCCGGCGCGAAGCACACGTGGTTCACACGGCCGTCGTGCCCGCGGTACTCGGCGATCGGCGCACCGCTCGCGGCATCCCACAGACGCACGACCGTGTCGTCGCCGCCGGTGGCCAGCTGCCGGCCGTCGGGGCTGAACGTGGCAGCGCGGATTCCGCCGCGATGCGCGTGCAGGCCGTAGCGATAGGTGGCGGCGGGCGTGGGCACGAGCAGCGCAGTGGCTCGCGCGTGCACATGGTCGGACTCGCTGAGCAGCGCGATCGCGCCGAGCACGTCGCCATCATTGAGGATGCCCGCGGCCATGTAGGCGAGCGCGACCTGCAGCGACTGCTCGGCGCGGTCGCGTGCCTGCTGCGCGCGGTCGGCTTCGGTGCGGGCCGTGCGGGCCGATGCGCTGGCCTGCTCGGCCGCGTCGTCGGCGCGGTTGCGTTCGCGGCGTGCCTCGGCGGCTTCGGCGTCGGCGCGGTTGCGCTGGTTCACAGCGTCGACGCGTTCGCGATCGAGTGAGACCAGGAATGCCGCTACCAGCGTGATGACCAGCACCAGTGCGGCCGCCGCGGTGACCACGATGCCGGTGTGACGCGCGGCCCACTTGCCGACGAGTTGCAGCGTGGAGTAGTCGGCCGCGGCAATCGTCTCGCCGTTGCGCCACGCCACGATGTCGGCCTTGAGCTCGTGCGCTGTGGCGTAGCGGTCGCGCCGCTGCAACGCCATCGCGCGGGTGGCAATCGCTTCCAGCTCGCGCGGCACGCGGCGCGGATCGGTGCATTGCGACGCCGGGCGAACCTCGCCGCGCGACACGGCGTCGAGGATCTGCGGCGTGGTGCCCGCGAACGGCGGCGAGCCCGTGAGAATGGTGTGGAGGATCGCGCCGAGCGAGAAGATGTCGGAGCGTTCGTCGATGCGCGTGCCGCGGGCTTGCTCGGGCGACATGTACGCTGGCGTGCCCTGCACGGTGCCCTCGCGCGTGACCGCGCCCGCGTCGCGCCGGTCGGTGCGCAGCAACGGCGGGTCGACCGGAACCGCGGAATCGGACGCCGAGTCGAGCACGCCGGCGTGACGGCTGATGCTGCCCGACGGACCCGACGGACCCGACGGGCCCGGCTGCGGCGGTTGCGACGGCGTGCGTTCTGCCGCGCCCAGCGGCTTGGCGAGCCCCCAGTCGACCACAACCACTTCGCCGTAGTCGCCGACCATGATGTTGGCCGGCTTGAGATCGCGGTGCACAACGCCGTGCGAGTGCGCGAACGCGACCGCGTCGCACACCTTCTCGTAGACGTCGAGCAGTGGCAGCAGGTGTTCGCGCAGCACGCGCGGAGACCACGCACCCGGCGTGCGCAGCGCCGTGTCGATCGCCCGGTGCGCCTGTTGCAGCAGCACGTAGAAGTCGCGGCCACGGATGCGCTTCATCGTCAGGTACGGCCGGCCGCTGGCATCGAAGCCGAATTCGTGCACGGGCACGATGTTCGGATGTTCCAGTTGACCGGTGATCTGCGCCTCTTCGAGGAACCGCGCGATCGGCCGTGCGTCGTGCGACTGCTGCAGCACCTTGATCGCAATCTCGCGGCGCAGCACCGGGTCGCGCCCGGCGTACACGATGCCGAGGCCGCCGCGCCCGAGTTCGCCCTCGAGTTCGAGCCGCTCGAAGCCGGACGCCGAGGTCGCACCGATGGTCAGTCGCGCCAGAGAGGTCGGAGACGTGGCGGGCGGCGCGGGCGACGCCGGCACGGTGTGCGGCATGCGCGTCGCCGCGAAGAACGTCGTCGCGTCAGCGTCGGTCTCGGCGCCGGTGTTGGCCGCGGCGTGATCGGAGTCGGGTCGCTGGGTCATCGCAATCGGCCGGCTGGTGCGCGCAACCATTGTAGACGAGTTGCCGCGCGCGACGTGTAGTGTGGTTGATGCAGCGCGACCGGGAGCCGGGTAAGAGCCGCGACCGGAAGGCAGCGGGGCAACCGTGAGCTGCCTTCAGAACCAGGCTCCGGGGCTTGCACCCCCGGCTCGCCTGGAATCGGAAATCCCGGACTGGCCCGCTCCCGGTCGCGGCTCTTGCCGGAGCAACACAACCCACGGACCGCTCCCTACCTTGAACGACCTGCGGCTCGATGTGTTCGGCTTTTGCATTCGCGTGCGCTGCGGCAACGACCCGCGCGTGACGGCTGCACTGCGCGAGTACGTCGCGGCATTCGAGTGCGCCGGCGACAACAACCCTGCGGCCGCCGGTCCACTGGCCGAGCCGGACGACGAGACGCTGGCCGGGATTGCCGCGCATCCGCCGAACGCGCTGCATCTGCTGGGTGCATTGCTCGCCCCACGATTCGTGCTGGTGCATGCCAGCGCGGTGCAGGTCGGCGGCGAGGTGGTGGCGTTTGCCGGCCGCACCGGCAACGGCAAGACGACCGCCGCTGTGATCGCCGCGGCGGATCACGGCGTGACCCTTCTTGGCGACGACCTGCTGTTGATCGAATGGTCGGCCGGCCTGGCTGCGGCATTGCCCACCGGGTTGCACGTGCGGCCGTGGACCGCGGCGCTGGCGCCGCTCCCGCCGGCGCCGCAACTCGCGCCGCTGCAACCGCTGCGCCGGCTGATTGTCCTCGCCGCCAACGACACGCCGTTGACCGACGCGCTGTTGCGCTGCACGTTCGGCGTCACGCCGGCCACGCTACCGGATCATCTGCGCCGACTGCTCTCCGCGGTGTCGCGCTGCGATCTGCGTCGCGTGCCGCCGTTGCAGTTCCGCGCTGACGATCCGGCCGCCGCGTCGCGCGTCGCGCAGACCGTGCGCGGCTGGCTCGCCGACGGCGACGTCACGCTGCTCGGGGCGCCGTCGTCGTCGCAACCGGCGCTGGCCGGCATCTGTACCGGCATCAGCATGTTGCCCGCGCTGCGACCCGGCGACCGCGTGACGATCCGACCGCAAGCCACCGCGCCGCGCCGGCACGACGTGGTCGTTTTCCGCGACCCCGCGCTCGGCCTCGTCATGCATCGCGTGCTCGCCGTCTCGGCCGACGGCACGCGCATCACCAGTCGCGGCGACAACGCGCCGGGCGGCGGCGAACAGTGGCCGCTTGCGCAACTGCTCGGCGTCGTCGAGAACGTCCCGTCACGACCGCCGTCGCGCCTGTGGCGATTGCGTGTGCAACTGATCCGGCTCGCCCGCGCGCTGTACCGCCGCACGAGAAAGTCACCGCGCCATGCCTGACATCGTAATCACGCTGATGCCGGTCGTGCTCGGCTTCGTGATCGGGTGGTTCACCAACTACCTGGCCGTGGTGATGCTGTTCCGCCCGTATCGACCGCGGCGCGTCCTCGGCTTCAACATCCAGGGCATCTTCCCGCGGCTGCAACCGCAACTCGCCGAGGAAGCCGGCGAACTCGTCGAGCGCGAACTGTTCCGCGCCGAGTCGGTGCAGGCGCACCTCGACCGCCCGACCACGCGCGAATCGCTGCGCAAGGCGGTGCAGCCGGCGATCGGCAACATGCTGATCACGCCGCCGGGCACGCCGCGCGACTGGCTGCGCAACTGGGGCGGCGACGTCGACACCGATCACCTCGTGCAGTCGTCGGCCAGCGAGATCGCGCGCGCCGTGGTCCGCCAGCTCG
>JBFWQT010000283.1:0-9158 GCA_050249295.1 Planctomycetota bacterium | reverse complement strand
CGAAGGACCACGAAGGGTGGGTTCGGCAGATCAGTCCTTCGTGGTCCTGTGTGTCCTTCGTGCCTTCGTGGCTGGCAATGCACGGCCAGTGCCGGGCAGAGTGGGTTGAGCCACGGCCCAACGGCGCGTGTTCCCTCGCTCCGGCTGCGCCTGCGCGTCGGGCTGGCTGTGGCGGCCATCGCCGGCCGCGGCTTGAATCCGGGCGGGCGGCAGCCGATCATGGGCCCGTTCACGGTCACCTGTCACACCGCTTCTGATGCCCGACCTCCGCACCGTCGTTCCTGCCGTCGCGTTCGCCATCCTGCTACTCGTCGTCGTGCCGGCCACCGTCGCGACGGCCGCCAGCGCCAACTGGACCGGCGCCGTGGACCTCGACTGGAGCAACGCCGGCAACTGGACCGCCGGCGGGCCGCCCGGAGCCGGCGATACGGCCACCTTCGACACCGCGTCGGCGGCGGGGCTGACCAACGTGCCGGCTGCACTCGGCGGCCTCAGCGTGTCGGCCGGCGTGAGCGTCACGATCACCTCGCTCGCGGCCGGCGCCGAGCTGGTCATCGATGGTGGCGGCATCGACCTCGAAGCGACCGGCGCCCTGACCGTGGCGGCCGGCGTCACGGTCAGCGTCACCAACAGCGGCGACGTCGCCGACGTCAACGCCCTGTTCATCAACGATGGCAGCTCGCTGATTGTCGCGGGCCGCCTGAACGTGGGCACGCCGGGCAACGAGATGATGTTCATCCGCTGCGATCCCGGCGCCACGTTCACCGTCGGCAGCCTTGGTTGCGGCGGCGTGTACCTGTCGAACATCGGTGCCACGCTGACCGAGTGCACGATGACGATCACGACCGGCGGCATCGTCTACATCGGCGACGACGTCACCCTGGACGGCTACGAGTACCTGAGCTCGACGTCGAACGGCAACGACAACACCTTCCGCATCCTGCTCACCGGCAACATCGACTTCGCCACGAGCACCAACTGCTACCTGTTCGCCAACATGGTCAACTTCGAGATCAACGGCGACGTGACGTTGACCGGCGGAGTCAACGCGATCAACGAGGAGATGTCGCTGGGCAGCCTGATCGTCGGCGCCGGCGAGTCGTTCACGCTCGACCCGGTGCTCGCCAACCAGAACAGCTTCTCGCTGCATGATCTCGACAACGAGGGCACGGTCGATCTCGGCGCCCAGAACCTGTACCTGGGCGGCGCCCGCTTCGCCGGCGTTCCGGCGGTGATCCACAACGGCACGGCGGCCACGCTGACGATGACGGGGAATGTCGTGGCGACCAACTACTTCGTCCTGGACCGGAACCTGCAGCTGGATGGCACCATCAGCTTTCCTGGCACGTTCGCGCTCAACAACATGGACGTGGTCGTCACGCACGGCTCGACCGTCACCTTCAACGGCGACGTGACAGTGGCGGCGCCCAACCTGCCCTCGCTGGGCGCGGCGGAGGACGGCGCGACCGCGACCGGCTTCTCGACGCTGGTTTTCAACGCGAAGCTCACGATCCGCGCGGCCGGCGGCCTGCGCGTCGGCGAGGGCCACTTCTACCTGGCCGGCGACATCGATCTCGGCGGTACGACCAACGCGGTCAACACCGTGCTGCCGCCGCAGAACAGCAACAATGACGAAGAGCCGGAGGTGCACCTGACCGGCGGCGCGCAGGCCATCTCGGCGGCCACCACCGGGGCCGGGTCGCTGTTCGCGGTCACCAGCGTCGCGGCCGCCACGCGCGTGACGCAGACCGGCATCCTCACCATCGTCGGCGCGTTCGACACCAGCGGCGCCACCGGCGTCACGCCGTTCGACGTGTGGAGCACGACCAGCGCGACGTTCTTCGGCAGCACGCAGTTCGGCGCCGACACCACCATGGTGCTCGGCGACGGCGACGTGGCGGTCAACAACACCCTGCAGGTCCAGGAGGTCCACAACGGCGACCCGTCGCAGCACAACGACGTGACGATCAGCTCCACCGGCGTCGGCCGGTTCCGCGTGCTGGGCCTGTCGGTCAACGGCGACACGTTTGACGACGACGCGGGTGCCGACGCCAACGCCGCCACGCTCGTCGCCACCGGCGTGCACTTCGTGATCGGCAACGGCACGACCGGGTTCTTCCGCACGCAATCCGGCGCGATTGCGCTGCAGTCCAACGGCGCGCAGGTCACGCTGACCGGCTGCACGATGGAGATCAACGCGTTGGCCGACTTCACGGTGGCGGGTGCGAGTGGCGGGAGCGCCGCCAACACGGGGCGCCTGGAGCTGACCACCTGCACCGTCACCTTTGCCGCCACGAGCCAGCTGTCGATCGGCGAGGACGCGACGTTCATTGCCACCGGCAGCAGCCTGACCAGCCCCGGCGCCTGGAACATCAACCCGGTTGCGACCGCCAGTGCCGTGACCACGCTGACCAACTGCACCGTCAGCGGCGGCAGCCCCGGCGACCTCGACATCACGCTCTACTCGGCGGCGCTGTCGCTCTCCGGCGTGGCGTTCTCCAACTACGACGCCACCGGCGTGCAGTGCGAAGGCGACATTGTCACGATCAACGACTGCACCTTCAGTGGCGGCATCACCGATGCCACGCACATCACGTTCACCAACATCTATGTCGGCGTCGATCGCAACTTCGACAACAACACCTTCGACAACTCGGTGAACGTGGTGATCGGCAACGGCGCGGCCAACGGCGAACTGGTGCACGGCTCCGGCCCGTTCATCTTCCGCGTGGCCGGCAACGACTTCGGCATCGGCGGGTTCAACATCACCGCGGCGCAGGCCGAGGCCGACGGCGACCTGGATGGCACCGTGGTCGATCAGGATGTGCGCTGGGACGGCACGCTGGCCTCGCTTGCGGTCAGCTCGTCGGCCGGCAACCTGGCGACGGCAAACGGCATCACGGACAGCAGCGAGTACACCGTGCTCGACATCACGTTCACGCCGGCCCTCGTGTCGGCGACACTCAGCGACCTGGCAGTCACAGTCAGTTGCAGCGGCGACCTCGACACCGCGACCGACATCGCGCAGGTCAACCTCTACTACGACGCCGACGCCAGCGGCACATTCGAGTTGCTCGAGCAACTCTCGTCGATGGCGCCGGGCAGCGACACGATCACGTTCACCAGTCTGGGCGTCGCGATGGCCAGCGGCGTGGGCAGCCGATTCGGCGTGGGCATCGTGTTCCAGGCCGCGGCCAGCGGAAAGGCTGGCACCGTCACGGCGTCGCTGCAGCCCGGCGCGCTCACGCTCAGCGGCAACTCGCACCTGACGACCGGCCTGCCGGTGTCGCATGCCGCGGTGTTTACCGGCCCGGCCAGCCAGCTGGCGATGATCACGCAGCCGGCGGGTACGTTCTTCAACACGGCGCTGACCACGCAGCCGGTGATCGAGCTGCGCGACGCCGGCGGTAACCGCGTACTCGCCGACAGCACCACGCAGCTCACGGCCTCGATCAACAGCGGCCCCGGCGGCAGTACCCTCGGCGGCACAGTCACGGTCACGGCCTCCACCGGCCGGGTGACGTTCGCCGATCTCAGCGTCAGCGCGGCCGGCACGTACGTGCTGACCTTCGACGATGGCGTCGTGGTGCTGACGATCAACTCGGCGAGCTTCAACACCACCACCGACGGTGCCGGCGGTGGCGGTGGTGGTGGTGGTGGCGGTTGCAGCGCGGGCGGCGACGATCGCCGTGCGACGGCGTGGATGCCCTGGCTGCTCGCCCTGCTGCTCCTGGTGGGCCTCCGCGGCGCATCGCAACTGCGCATTTTCCTGCGGCGCGGTTGATTCCGCCGGCCAACCCGAAGATATTTGGTGCCGGTCCACGCGCCCGGACCGCACACCCGTTTCTCAGCCAGGGTTACACCATGTTCGCTTCCGGATTCCGTCTGGTTGGCGTGCTTGCCGCGCTCGCTCTTTTCCTCATCCCGGTTGCCGTCGCTGCGGCCGCCGATGGCAGCTGGACCGGGGCGGTCGATCTCGACTGGAGCAACCCGGCAAACTGGACGGGTGCGTCACCACCCGGCGCCGGCGATTTGGCGTCGTTCGCGGTCGATGCGCCGGGCCTGATCAACGTGCCCGCGGATCTCCGCTTCCTGTTCATCGTCAACGCGAACGTCTCGCTGACGTCATTGGCGGCGGGCAGCACGCTG
Source organism: Planctomycetota bacterium (assembly GCA_050249295.1). Classification (GTDB taxonomy): domain Bacteria; phylum Planctomycetota; class UBA8742; order SKZP01; family SKZP01; genus JBFWQT01. The sequence continues at coordinate 5,009 of JBFWQT010000283.1, read as the reverse complement.
ACCCTCGGAACGGGCGGACTCGAAATCGATTCGCCCTCGACGCTGACGGTGGCCGCCGGGATCGAGATCATTGTCACCGGCAACAGCAACGGCCTGGCGATGGACCCGGGCACCAGCCTGACCATCGCCGGCCAGCTCACGATGGGCAGCATCGACGACGCGAACGCCCAACTCTCCCTGTACCCGACGTCGGCTGTCAGCGTGGGCACGCTGGGTGTCGTCGGCATGGAAGTAGTCGGCTTTGGCAATCCCGGCGACGAGGGGACACTGACCATCACGTCCGGCGGCATCGTGTTCCTCAACGACGACGCGGAGCTCGACGTCTACACCTACATGTCGAGCGACGACGGCGGCAACGACGTCCGGCTGCGCATCCACCTCACCGGCGACATCGATCTCGGCGCGTTCGACAACTGCCTCGTCTGGCTCGATATGGCCACCATCGAACTCAACGGCAACGTGACGATGCGCGGCACCGGCGCCAATCCGTTCGCCGAGGGCAACTACATCGGCGAACTGGTGGTCGGGCCGGGCGAGACGTTCACGCTCGACGCCAGCCTCGTCGGTGACGACGACCTGTGGATCTACGAGCTGGACAACCAGGGCACGGTGGACCTCGGCGCGCAGGATCTGACCCTCGCCGGGGCGCGGCTGCCCGGGGTGCCGGCGTCATTCCACAACGTCGGCACGCTGATCTGCGGCGCCGTGTTCGACGACAACGTGCTGAGCATCGACGAGCAGACGTTCCTCGACGGGATGTTCACGTTCGACGGAACCTTCACCGTCAACTGGCTGCACATCGCGGTCACCAACGGCTCGACGGCAATCTTCAACGGCGACGTGACGGTGGAGGGCAACGGTGGCGGCGTCGGCGTGGCACCGCCCAGCAGCGCCTCGCTGGGCGCCGACGAGGACGGCGCCGTGGCCAGCGGACCCGCCACGCTGATCTTCAACGCCAACGTGGCGTTCCTCACCACGTTCAGCCTGACCGTGGGCGAGGGTTACTTCTCGTTCGCCGGCAACGTCGACCTGGGCGGCAGCACCAACACGCCCGACGTGGTCTTCCCGCCCGGCGACGGCAGCAACGACGTGCTGCCGCAGGTCCACCTGATCGGCACCACGCAGCAGATCGACGCCGACTCCAGCGGGTCGTTCTTTGCGGTGTCCAGCGTCGGCGCCGACACGCGCGTCACGCAGACCGGCAAGCTGTATCTGCTGCTGCAGTTCGACACCAGCGGCGCGACCGACGTCGGCAGCTTCACCGTGTGGGATGCGAGCGCCGCCGAGATCAGCCTCGGCTTCGATGGCTTTGATGCCGAGGTGGTGATGACGATGGGCGCCGGCGACATCACGGTCGGCACGCTGATCCTGCCGCAGGTGTCCAGTGGCGCTGGCTCGGTGCACAACGAGGTGTCGATCACCGGCGGCAGCGGCACGCTCACCGTTGACGACCTGACGATCGAGGGTGACTCGACCGACGACGACGGCGGCAGCCCCGAGGACAACGCCCCGGTGCTGACCGCAACCGGCCTGCACCTGGTGATCACCGCCACGATGACCATCAAGGACGGCCCGAACACCGGCGCCGACGGCAACGGTGGCGACGCGACGTTCACCAACTGCACGATCGACCTCGCCGACGCGGCCGACTTCGCGGTGGGCGTCACCACCCCGGCGGCCAACGGCGCGGCCCGGCTCACGCTCGACACGACGACCGTCAACATCGGCGCGGGCGGCGGCCTGAGCCTGGCCGTTGGCAGCATCGTGTCGATCACCGACAGCACCCTGCTCGGCCAGACCGGCAGCTACCTCTACTGCAGCGGCAACACGGCCTCGCTGGAGATCATCACCAGCAGCATCGGCGGCAGCGCGGCCGGCGACCTGGCGATCGCCACGTACTCCGACGCGCTGACGCTCGCCGGGGTGGCGTTCTCCAACTACAACGCCGGCGGCGTCAACATCACCGGCACTGTCGTGCAGATCAGCGACTGCACCTTCACCAACGGCGTCGATGCCGGCCAGCACATCACGCTCGGCGCGATCGACAACACCACCGACGTCAACCTCGACAACAACCTGTTCGACGACTCGGTCGGCGTGGTCGGTGGCGCGGGCACCGGCCTGCTGGTCAGCGGCTCGGGGCCGTTCATCTTCCGCGCGGCCAGCGACGACTTCGGCATCGGCGCGTTCGACATCACCGCCGCGCAGGCCGAGGCCGACGGCGACTCCGACGCCGAGGTCGCCGATCAGGACGTGCGCTGGGACGGCACGCTGCCGCTGCTCACCGCCGCCGCGTCCGGCTCGTCGCAGGTGGTCAGCTCGGGCATCACCGATGGCAGCGAGTACACCGTGCTCGACTTCACGCTCTCGCCGGCGGGCGCCGCGGCCACGATCGACACGCTGGCCTTCACCGTCACGTGCGCCAGCGGCCTCGACACGGCCACCGACATCGCGTCGGGCGTGCTCTACTACGACGCTGACGACGACGGCGTGTTCGGCGCGCTCGAGCAGGTTGCCACGCAGGCGCCGTCGGGCAACACCATCACGTTCTCGTCGCTTGCCATCGTCATCGCCGACCTCGCCTCCGGCCGCTTCGCGTTGCGCATCACGTTCGGCGCGGGTGCGGGCAAGGCGGGCACCGTGAGCGCTTCGCTCAACTCCGGCGGCCTGACCGTGACCGAGGATCCGGTGCTCTCCGGTCTGCCGGTCTCCGGCGGCGCCGTTCCGTTCACCGGCCCCGCCACGCAACTGGTGGTGACGACGCAGCCCGCAGGCGAGGTCGGCGTGGCGCTCTCCACGCAGCCGGTGATCGAGCTGCGCGACGCCAGCGGCAACCTCGTCACGGCCGACAGCACGACCTCGCTCACCGCCTCGATCAAGACCGGCCCCTCCGGCGGCGTCCTCAGTGGCACCGTCACGATCACGGCCGTGTCCGGCGTGGTGACGTTCACCGACCTCGGCCTGAGCGTGACCGGCGGCTACGTGCTGACCTTCGACGACGGCGTCGTGGTGTTGACCGTCGACTCGGCGATCTTCAACGTCGACGAGTCGGGTGGTGGTGGCGGTGGCGGCAAGAAGGGTGGGTGTGCGGCGGGCGCAGCCGGTTCGGACAACGCGCTCGTGTGGTGGCTCCTGCTCGCGCTGCTGGGTGCCGCGGCATGGCGGGCGAGCGAGGGACGGAAGGCCGCGGAGTCTGGTTCCGGGGTCCGCTAACCAGGCGGCCTGAACGCTGCCTGATCCAGGGACGCGACCACAACAAACGGCGCTTGCGCCGTCTGGCATCGGTCCAATTTGGCCGCGGCCGATGCGATCGAAGTACTCGACGGTCGGGCTGTAGCCCTGCGCGCGCATCGCCTGCGCGACGGCGCGCCCGCAACGCGTCCGCAACGACGATTCATGATCAACACGTCAGCTTTGGAAATGCCCTCGCCGGTGTAGATCAGGTCGCACAGCTGATCGATGAACGTGAGCACGTTCCCACCACCGGGCAGCGCCACGGTGCCGCTCGGCATCTGCGCGAAAGGCCATCTGTTCGCCTGCGGCCTTCAGCAGCCGATGCCCTTTGCGACTTGCTCAAATGAGTCGCAGATTTGCTTGAATGTGCTGCGAATGTCCTCTTTCAAAGGGATGTCAGGTGCCAGGATCCCATCTGGAATTCGTGCACCGCAGCGCAAGAACCAATCGCTGCGTTTCAAGAGCCCTTTCCGCGCCAGCTCGGACTCAGCTACACGGTAGCCGGAGCGGCCCCGTGCGTCGAATGCACCATCCGGCATCAAAGCAAACAGCACTCCATCAGCCTCGATTGGGCTGCAACGAAACGGCAACTCACCGGTTGATACGATTCGGGTGACGTAACGCAGGTAGCGGTCAAACGCAGGATCGACAGCATACTCTGCTTTGATACTGCCTTCCATGAGTCCGTCCCACATCAGGGCATACATAGCAACGAGAGTGGGCACGTCGTGAACGCTTGCTGGGTACATCCACCCCTGCTTGTTGGCATAGGTATCCAGCAGTGCCTGGAGGGTCGTGTGAAGACGCTGTGGAATGCGACCCTCTATGGCAATGCACGCGTTCGTTGCAAGACCCGCCAAATAGCCGACTTCGAATGCCGGTGGCGAACCAACTCCTCTTCCCCGAACCTGCCCGATTTCGCCCGATAGCTGACGGCAACAGATCTCGACATAAGTCATTTGATTAATCCACTACTTAATGAAATCGATGAGCCACTCGTATGACTGGACGATAAGGTCGTGCCCGTAACCTTCGGACGCGGCCAGCACCTCGCTGAGGTAGTCGGCTAGGGGCATCCCCTCTTGTCCCGAGGCTATGTCATAGATCGTCACCGCGCCGGTGTTGGGATCCGTGTGACGTACCACCACATGGCTGCCGGGATTGTAGGCGGCGCCGTCCGCGCCCTGCATAGAGCAGCTTGGGGTTCTCTTTCCATAGGGATCGTGCCCCAGTATCTGTACAATCTCAAGCTCATCTTTTGGAATGCCTGAATCCACCAGGTTGTCAATCGTTTCCTTGGCCATCTCAGCGCAGTCGTTCTTTTTCAGGCGTGCTGCCGTACCTCGCCCCTTCGGTAGGTTCGACGGTTTGGGCTTGGGTCTGCCAAACTTGCCCGGGCCGCCGGGCTTTACGCCCAGCCCGAAGAGTGGCGCAAACTTCGACCACAGGTACGCCGCCAAGCCGGCGGAACCGGCAATGATCACCAGTTGCGCCCACGCTTCTTGCTGAGTGATCTCGCCTCGTTCGAGTCTATGGAACACATTGATGATCGCACAGATCATCCTCAGCGGCACCGTGACGATCACGGCCGCGTCCGGCGTGGTGACGTTCACCGACCTCGGCCTGAGCGTGACCGGCGGGTACGTGTTGACCTTCGACGACGGCGTCGTGGTGTTGACCGTCGACTCGGCGATCTTCAACGTCGACGAGTCGGGTGGTGGTGGCGGTGGCGGCAAGAAGGGTGGGTGTGCGGCGGGCGCAGCCGGTTCGGACAA
>JBFWQT010000282.1:0-9177 GCA_050249295.1 Planctomycetota bacterium | reverse complement strand
CAGTCGGCGCGGTACAGCTCCCGCGCTCGCGTGGCAGCGGCGAGGCGCTGGTCGGCCGGGGGACTGCACACCTGCGCCGCACGGTCGCGCGGCGCGGTCAATGCGGCAATGCGAAACAGGCGGATGACGTCGTCATGCGCGGTGCCCACCGCGAGCAGACCGTCGGCGCGCATCGCCAGCGCGCTGATGGCGTCGCCAACCGGGATGCGGGCGATCACGGAGCGCGCGGCGATGTCGCTGACCAGCAACGTGCCGCCGTAGCCGCCGGCGATCAGCAGCGACGAGTCGGGCGAGAACGCCATTGCGAGCAGTCGCTGCGCCGAGGCATCGAGCGACACCGGCGGCGGCAGGTCGCTTCCGCGCATGTCGAACAGCGCGATGCCGGGCCGCTCCCCACCGATGGCCAGCCACGCACTGTCGGGCGAGAAAGCTGCGCAGAACAGCGGCGCATCGAGCGAGCGCACGGCCAGTTCGGTCGGCGCACCGGCGGCGGTCAGGTCCCACACGCGCAGCATGCCGGCCGCATCGACGCTGGCCGCGCGCCGGCCATCCGGGCTGATCGCGATCGCATGCACCTTGCCCGCGTGTCCGCTGCGACGCGTCGCCGTGCAGCGGTCGCCGTGCAGGTCATAGAAGTCGATCGTGCCGTCGGGCCGGCCGAGCGCCGCGAGGTAGCCGTCGGCCGAGAGCGCGCCGGCGCTGGTGCGCGGATGATCGTCGTCGTCGTCGGTCTGCTCCTTGCCGGGCGCAGTGAGCCGGTAGTCGTGCGTGCGCCGGCGGTCGGTGACGTACGACGGCCCGGCATGGTCGACCGCGAGCATCCGCGATCCGTCGGCCGAGACGTACAGTTCGAGGCACCACTCGCGCGAGTCTGCCGGCATGCCCGCCGGGCTGACCCAGCCGGTCTCGCAGTCGATCCGGCCCTCGCACAGGCCGGCCTCCACGCTGTTGCGCAGCATCAGCAGCGACGAGTCGGTGCCGTCGAAGGCCAGCGAGCAGACCTGGCCCGTCCCCGACGTGAAGTGGTCCGGGCCGAAGAACGAACCGGCCCGATGGGTCTGCAGCATCCACGCGCCGTCCACCCTGAACGCCGCAATCGCGAGCCGCGCGTCGGGCGACATCGCGTAGATCGCGAGGTCGCCGACCGGCTTGAACACGCGCAACGGTCGCGAATCGCCGAACAGGTCGATCAGCGCGAGGCCGTCGCCCGCGTCGTGCGCAAGCTGCAGCCCGTAGGCCATCGGACCGCTGGCGACATCGGGCGGCATCAGTTGCGCGAGGTAGCTGCCCATCCACGGCGTCTGCAGGTCAGTCTCGAAGTCGGGTTCGAACTCCTCGTCGGGTTCGGTGTCGACGTCGTCGAGGTCCGGCGTGTCGAACACGCGCAGCCGGCACGAATCGCCGAGCCGGCACGACACCGCGATGCGCCGCCACGAGACGGCGATGCCCGCGACCGTGCCATCCCCGACGCGGATCGTCAGTTCGCGCTCGAGCGTGGTCGCATTGAACAGGAACACGTGGCCGCGGTTGTCGCCGACGGCCACCCACCCGTTCCACGGAGCCGGCGCCAGCGCGTACAGCGAGGACGACCCCTCGACCGTGACCTTCGCGAGTGGCGTGCCGTCGAGCGCCGAGAACAAGCGCATCGTGCCGTCGAACGCGATCGTGATCACCGCCTCGGCATCGAACGTGAAGGCCAGGCCGGTGATCAGGTCGTCGTTGCCCTGCAACTGGCACACGCGTTCGCCGGTGCGCGCGTCGTGCACGCTGGCCGCGCCGTCCTCGCAGCCGATCGCCAGCCACTCGGCGTCACGACTGAATGCGATCTGCACCGCGTCGCTGACCTCGATGTCGTACTCCGGCCCGAGCGACGGCAGGCGGACGACCGAGACGTGGCCGTTGTCCATTGCCAGCGCCAGTCGCGAGCCGTCCGGGCTCACCGCCAGCGTCTCCGGTCGGGCCCGGAGCGCGCAACTGGCGATCGGCAGTTGCGGCAGATGCGCGGCCAGCAACGCACGCGCCCCGGCGTGGTCGGCGGCATCCAGCGCACGACCCGCATCGCGCAGCGCCTCGTCGATGCGCGCCTCCGAGGCGGCTCGCGTTGCGCGCTCGAACCACACGTCGGCCAGCGCCCGTTCGGCTGCCACGCGCTGGTCGGCCTCGCGATCGCGCGCCGCCTCCGCCTCCTCGTGCGCACGGTCGGCCACGTCGCGCTCGCGACGGATCTCGTCGCGTTGCTGTTCGACGTGCGCCGCGTGTCGGGCAATCTCGGCGTTCTGTTGCAGCGTCGTCAGCAGGAACCACGCGCCGACCACCAGCAGCGCGACGGCGCCGACCGCGCTCGGAATCACGGCCGCGCGATGGCGACGCAACCACTTGGTCAGCACCTGGCGTGTGGTGTACGTCGCCGCCGCCAGCGTGCGGCCATCGAGGAACGCGTCGATGTCAGCGATCAGCTGCCCCGCGTCGGCGTAGCGCGCCGACTTTTCGCGCTGCATCGCCTGCTGCACCACGGCGACCAGCTCGCGCGGCACCGGCGGATCAGTCTCGCGCTCGCCGGGCCAGACCGGCGTGGTGGTGCGCACCTTGTGCACGATCTCGTAGCCGGTGTGGCCCTCGAACGGCGGACGCCACGCGAGCATCTCGAACAGGATCGCGCCGAGCGCCCAGATGTCGCTGCGCGAGTCGACCTGATCGATGTCGCCCGCCGCCTGCTCCGGCGCCATGTAGGCGGGCGTGCCGGCCACGGTGCCGTCGAGTGTACTCGCCACCTGTGTGTCGCCGCCCCGGCTGGCCGCGTCGCGCCGGTCGGTGTGCACCACGCGCGCGCTCTCCGCCGTGGCCGCGTGCAGGCCGACGCGGGCGAGGCCCCAGTCCATCAGCAGCACTTCGCCGTAGTCGCCGACCATCACGTTCTCGGGTTTGAGATCGCGATGCACGACGCCGCGCGAGTGCGCGAACGCGACGGCCTGGCACACCTGGCGGAACGCATTGAGCCGCGCGCCGAGCGTGTAGCGCTGCACGGTGGCCGCATCGCCGTCGCGCAGCAGGCGCACGATCCGGCTCATGCTCGCGCCGCGCACCATCTTCATCGTGAAGTAGATGCGGCCGTCGGGCATCACGCCGATATCGTGCACCGGCACGATGTTCGGGTGGTCGAGCTGGCCGGTGATCTGCGCCTCCTCGATGAAGCGGTGCAGCCGGTCGGCGTCGCGCGCCGCGGCCGGGAGCAGCACCTTCATGGCCACTTCGCGCCGCAGGTGTTGATCGGTGACAGAGAGGATCGCGCCCATGCCGCCGCGCGCGATCTCGGCGCCGACCTCCAGGCGCTGGCCGGACGGCTGGCGCAGCGTGTTGATCGCCGACTGCAGCGTGGCCTGCGTGGCGCCCGGCCGGGTGCCGGGCGCCGGGTCGAGGGCAGCGTCGATGGCCGAGCCGGTGATCTCGCTGGAGGCGGGCGGCGCGCTCGCAGCTGCGGATGCGTCGGCGGATGCGGTGCCAGTGCCGAACTCGAGCAGCGTGCCGTCGCCCGGCGGTACGACGATTGACGACGCAGAGCCGGCCGGGGTGGGCGCGGCGAATCCCGGCATCATCAGGGTCGAGGAGCTGACCGGCGGGACGAGCTCGCTCGAAGGTGGTTCAGCCGGTTGTGGCGGCTGGTTCGGGTCATCATCCGGCGGTGGTGTCGGCGGGCCGGCAGCGGGGTCGGAGGACGGCGGAGTCGTCATCGGATGGGACGTCCTGATCGCGCGCGCGGAACGCGAGCATGATAGCGCCGATCGCACGGGTCGTTCGCTCGCGACCTCGCTACTGGCTCTCGCGGTTCGACTGCGTGATCAGCATCAGCGAGGCCAGCAGCGCGATGCGCGAGTCGGGGTCGAGGTGCGGCAACATGGCGCGCAACTCGGCCGGGTTCGGGATGCTGGCCAGCGGCCATGACGCCGGCGCGGCGGAACTGGCACGACCCACCGCTTCGCGGATTGCCGCGTCGGCGTCGGCATCGTCGTCGCTGTCCGCACTACTGCTGCTGCTGTCGTCGTCCGACGCGGCGGGCGTTGGCACCGGGGCGACAATCTTGCGCGTGCCGCCGGGACGCGGCGGAGTGCCGAACGGCCGGTCGGCGACCACGCTCTCGGGAACGATCGGAACCTCCGGCGGAGGCGGCGGCGCAATCAACGCAGCCGACTCGATGATCTCCGACTCGTGCTCGGCAGCCGAGATGGCCGGGCGAATGTCACTGACATCGGCGGCCGACTCGGTGGCGGCGGCCGAGGCGGAGACCACATCGTCATCGTCAGCGTCGGCCGCGCTGTCGTCGGCTGCGCTGTCGTCGGCTGCATCAGCCACATCCGCGGGCAGCGCATCGCGACTCGACGCCGATTCGTTCTCGTCGACCGGCGAACTGACCGCGTCGCGCGCCTCGGCGGGGACGCTGTCGGTGTCGACCTGGTCGTCGGACGTGCCGGCGGCGGGCATGCCGGGCTCGTACCAGCGGTCGGTCTCCTCCGGCTTGCTATCCCAGTCGCTGGTCTCGGCTGCGGCGACTGCGTTCAGCGCGGGCGGCGTGGTGTGCGCGTCGTCGCTGCCCCAACCGTCGGCGCTGTCGGTCACGCGCGGACGCGGCGACGGCGACGGCGACTGTGCTGGTGCTGGCGACGACACCGCGGGATCCTGCGCGAATCCGAGCGCGGGCGCCGAGCCGCTGTCCGATGACTGCCGCGGCGACTTGTCCGACGGCGGCAGCGACAGGTCGAAGTCGAGTTGGCGCGCCGCGTCGTCGAGCATCACGAAACGCGTCTCGTTCTGGATCAACGTGTACTCGCCCGACTCGGAAGCCTTCTCCTCCGGGTTGTTCATCGGCTCGGAGTAGACCGCGTCTTCCATCACGGTCGGCGGCTCGACGAGTTCGACGAAGTCCGACGAGTTGCTGCGCGCGTCGTCGTCCTGCGACGAGTAGGCCGAGACCATCTGCTCCGGATCGTTGACGCGCATCTGCGAGAGGTCGGGCACCGGCGGCAGGATGCGGCGGGTGCGCGGCTCGTAGCGGCGCATCGACTTGCCGAGGATCTCGCTGTCGCTGTCGCGCGCAGGAGCGGCTGCATCGGCGGCCGGAGCGGCAGCCGCAGGAGTGGCGTCGACCGGCGTATCCGCGACCGGAGCGGTTGCCGCGGCGGCGGCATCGCTGACGACCTCGAGGTCGTCGACATCGTCGTCGTCGGGCACCGCCGAGATCGATGCCGACGCTGCGCCCTGCGGGAGCAGCGCGTCGTCGACGACTTCGAGTTCGTCGACCTCGTCGTCGCTGTCGGCCAGGTCGTCGGCGTCGATCACGTCGTCGTCGTCGAGATCCGCGCCGTCATTGCTGCCCACACCGAGGCCGTCGCTCTCGTCGTCGTCGGCGCCGGCATCGCCGCCGGCCACGATCGCATGCGAGCCGTCGTCGAGATCGGCCAGGTCCATCGGGTCGCTGCTGTCGTCGTGCGAATCGAGGCCCGACTCGGCGATGTCGGCCAGCTCGGCGACCGCGGCCGCGTGCTCGTCGGCGACCATCGGCACGGTGCCGAGCGTGGCGACCGTCGGCAGGTCCGCCAGATCGGAAAGGTCGGAGAGATCGTCAGTCTCGTTCGGATCCTTGCCTGCAGGGCCTGCGTCGGCGATCGCCGGCTCGTCGATCACGGTCTCGTCGCCGACCGAGCCATCGTCGGCCGCGCTCACGTCGTCGTCGTCGTCGCGCACGCGCGTCAACGCCTGCGCCGCCATCGCCGCGGCATCGGCGTCGCCGGCCCCGGCGTCGTCGGCATCGGGCACGCGCTCGATCACGCGCGTGCCGCTGGCGTGGTCGTCATCAGCCGGGCGCGCCGAGAGTGCCGCCAGGTCGACCACCGGGCGGCGGTCGGAGCCGCTCGACGCCGGCCGGTCGCTCGCGTCGTCGGACGACGTAGCGGCTGCGGGCATCGGCGGAGTGGCCCAGTTGCCGCGCCGTGCTCCGGCCGCGGGAGACGGCGAGCCGGACGCGGCGTCGGCCAGTGCGGCCTCGCTCATCAGCGTGCCGTCGTCATCGGCAACATCGATTGGTTCGTCGGCGACTTCGGGCGGCAGCTTGTCCTGCGGCACGCCCAGCGCCTTCGGCACCACCGCGATGTTCACGTCGGAGACGAGCGGCTTGCGCGGCGCGGCCTCGTCGCCCGCCTCGTCGTCGTCTGCCAGCGCAGCGATGTCGGGGTCGAGGGTCGGCGGCTCGTCGTCGTCGGCAACGTCGATCGGCTCCTTCGCCACGGCGGGCGGCAGCTTGTCCTGCGGCGTGCCGGGGGCACCGAAACCGCGCGGCAGCGCGGCGAGGTTCACATCGGAGACGAACTGCGGCGGGGCGTGATCGACCGTGTCGTGCAGGGTCTCTTCGTCGTCGCCGATGTCGCCGAGTTCGGCGAGTTCGTCGAGCTCGCTCGGCAGGCTGGCCGCCGAGTTGACGACCTCCTGGTCGCCGGCCGGCGCGCGGAACGGCGTGAGGTTCACATCGGAGACGAACGCGCGGTAGCGCGGCTCCTGCCGCGTCGGCTTGCTGCGCGCGCGCACCGGCGTGGGCGCGGCATTGGCATCGGCCGGCGCCTCGCCCACATCGGTGATCACGTCGTCGGCCGCGACCTCGGCTACGAGCGAGTCGGGCACGTCGGCGTCGACCATCGTCGGATCGTCGTCGTTCTCGTCGTTCTCGTCGGCGGCGGCCGCCTCATCGCTGGACGTGGCGGGCTGCGCGTTGGCGGCGACGGCCAGGTCGGCGTCGGAATCGGCGTCGGCATCGGCGGCCATGTCGGCCTCGGCCTGCTGCACCGCGTCCGGCGAGATGTTCACATCCAGCGCCGGCAGCGACGACGCCGTCTCGACCTCGTCGGCTGTCGAGAGCACGTTCTCGCTCGCGTCCAGAATCCGGTCGAGATCGCCGCGCATCACGAACTGCGTGATCGTCGTGTCGGACTGCGCCGCGGCCGGCATCAACTGGCTCTCGGTTTCCTTGCGGTGCGCGTCGGCATGCTTGCGGGCGTGCGCCGCCAGGTCCTCGCGATCGATCGGGTCGACCTGCGTGTCGCCGTAGAGCGCCGTGTCGGACACCGCGGCCGAATGCTTGCCCTCGATACCGGCCAGCGCGCGCTTCCACGGATCGTCGCTGGCGCTCTCGTCCGCATCGTCGTCGCCCGCGTCGTCGTCGTCGCCACCGTCGTCGCCCTTCAGGCCGGGGATCAGTGCGAACCCGGCGGCCGTCTCCTCCGACATGACGGTGAGGTCGCGCGCTTCGTCGACCTGCGCCATCGTGGCGTAGCCCTTCTCGAGCAGCACACCGGCGAAGGTCGCCTGGCGATCCTCGCGTGCGGTGTCGACGAACTCTTCCCACGCCGCCTCGAGCGTGTCGTGATCGATATGGCCGAGGCCGTGCAGCGCATCGCCGAGCGCGCGCTGCGACACCATCGACGGATCGAACTCGGTGACGCCCGAACTCGACGGGTCGGCCGACGCGTCGTCGAAGTCGGCGAGCTTGACCGTGTCGCCCGCCCAGCGGCCACCGCCCGCGGGCTGCGAGTCGTCCATCATCGTCTCGTCATCGTCGCGCGTCATCGCGCCGTCTTCGGGCGCAATGATGTCGGCGCCGACGCTGCCGGTCGTCGGGAAGCTGAACGACGCGAGCTCGACGTCGGAGACCTGCGGGAACGGCTTGATCTGCACGTCCGACCGGCCCGGCGCGGCAGGCGATCCGGCGGCCAGCTGGCGCATCGCATCGGCGAACCGGAAGAAGTGTGCCTTGCCGTCGCCGTCGTCGCCTCCGTCGTCGTCGCTGTCGAGGCGGCCCGTGAGGTCGGTCTCCTCGGCCGGCTCGTCGTCGTCGGCTGGCGGCGGCTCGCCGATCGAGGTCTCCTCGTGCGCGTCCTCGTCGCCGACCGGCATGTCGCTGACGTCGGGCAGGTCCTGGTCGAACGCGGAACTCGACGCAGCATCGTCGAAGATCTCGTCGGTGCCGGGCTGGCTCTCGTCCCACGCGCTCTGGTCGACCACGGCGTCGTCGGTGACGCCGAATGCGGCGACGACCGATCCGGCGTCAGCGGGTGTGCTGGCCTGACCGGTGACGCCGCGCGCGACCTTCGACATGTCGATCGTCGGCGGCTCGTCGACCGCTTCGTCGAGCCAGAGGCGGGTGTGCGACTCGTCGCCGATCGGCGGACCCGACGGCGGCAGATCGACGGCACCCGCCCCGGCGTCACCCGGCGTGAGCATCCGCGTATCGGCCAGCGCGGCAAACCCGGCACCGAACGGCGACATGGTGGCCGCTTCCGGCGCAGTGGCCGCGGGAGTGGCGGCGGCGGCGGCAGGTGGCGGAGCGGCGGCAGGTGCGTCCGGCTTCGCGATGATGCGCGTCGCAGCCTTGAGCTGGTCGCTGTGGATGCCGGTCTTGCCGCGGTCCTTGTTCTTGCCTTTGTCCTTGCCGGCGACCTTCGACGCGGCCTCGGCCTTCTTCTGCGCGGCCGGCGTGGCCTTCTTCGCGACCTTCGTCACGCCGCCAGCACGCGGTGCGCGACCATTGCCGTTGGCGGCCGCGTTCGGCACGGCGTCGCTGGTCATCTCGGCGTGCAGCAGGCCGTCGACCTTGACCTCGCGCACGCCGTTCTCGCCGACGGCCTGCAGCGCGGAACCGTCGGCGCTGCACTTGTAGTCGCGCGCCGGATCGGGATGCGCGATGTTGTACTGGCGGCCCTTCGCGCTGCGGTAGATGCCGACGCCCTGCGCATGCAGCACAGCCAGCACCTGGCGCGGATTCATGAACCCGGCGCGGACCATCAGTTCGCCGATCATGGTCAGCTGCCGGCGGTCGATCAGTTCGTTCTGCTGCCGGATGCAGTGCCGGACCTGCTCGTGCGATACGAATCCGGCCGCGACGGCGCGATCACCGAAGAGAATGGGTTGCCTGGTCTTGGCCACGAAAGCTCACCCCGTCGTCGAGTGGTGGTGCAAGTACGTGTGGATGCCGGGTATGGTCGTTTTTTGACCGGATCGCCCATCCTGCGGCATGCGAGGCAGCCGGTCAACGGGATTCGCGCCGGGATTGTCAGGCGGTTGTGATGATGATGTGGTGCAGGCTTCCAGCCTGCACGGCAGTTTGCGGGAGGAATGCAGGCTGGAAGCCTGCACCAC
>JBFWQT010000281.1:0-9189 GCA_050249295.1 Planctomycetota bacterium | reverse complement strand
AGTGACCGAACGGACAAACTGATGGCGATCGACACCAGGAACGCCGACGAAGCAAGAAGACTTGTCGAACGGATGTGGGGCATCGTCTCGCGCGAGACTGAGGACGGATGGATCGCGAGCGTCCGCGGCGATGGACTCTACGAAGGTGACGAATTCTGGGCCGACGCTATCCGGAAGCTGAAGGACAAGCCGCCGGAACGGCTGGCAATGGCGCTTCGCCACCTGCCCCTGCCCGCCGCATTCCGCGAAGCGGCTGTGGCCTTGCGCGCGCTCATTCGCGCGAAGCAGAAGGACGAACGATCGGTCGCTGAAGAACTCACCCTCCTGCACCGGCTTGCCGCAATCGTCAGTTTCTGCATTCCCTACTCGGAGCGCCTGCAAGAGCCGGGCTTCAACGTGCTGGAAACCGTACCCTACGCCGAATTCGACACGATGGACCTGAGTTGGAACACCATCGGCTGCAACCAACTCGACCTCCTGAACAAGACCGACCGGAAGTGGATGGTGGCCGCGTGGGGTGAGCCAGCCGCTCACACCACCGCACACGCAACGCACAAGGGCTTCTGGGACCGGTACGAGGCCGGTCTGGCAGCGGTTCGACAACAATCTCGCACTGGTTTTCACCGCGAGTTCACCTTAGCGTGCCCACCGTGAACGGAAGGGAACCTACACCAGTCGGTGGCGGGTGAATCACCCGCCGCGACATAGGACCGCGGGGCCGCGGCACACCGAGCATACCGCTGTGATGAAGGGAGGTATTACGGATCGCTTCACGCTCCTGGAAGCGTGTACGTGGGCACCCGCAACTATCACTGGCTCGACAGCCAGCTGAGCGCTCGCCAGTACCACGCCGGCACCGATTGGCCACCATTGAAGAACTTCTTCACGGCGTTGAACGAGACGCCCGCAGCTCGAGCGAGGGCGTTGCGGCTGCAGCCGCGGCTGCGGATGCAGAACTCCAGGAGCTGCCGAGCGAGGTCCACAGAGAAGCCGGTCGGGGGCAGTTGGCCGACGCCTTCATCCTCGTCTGACGGCGTCGGGTCTGCCTCCCAGCGGCGGACGCGATTCAATTTGCGGTCGATGTAGTAGTTGTTTGCGGTGCTCGCGGAGTGGCCGAAGTGCTGCTGGTGGTCGATGACCGACCACGGCTCGCCGGTCAGGCGGTGGGCGTGTACGACCATCAGGGTGCAGGCGATGCGGCGGCCGACTTGCGGTGTCCAGGGGAGGCTCGTTTCGCGCTGCAGGCGCTGATGGAGACGCTTGGGCAGGTGGCGGTAGGCCTTGCCGGTGACAGGATCAGCGAGGATCGGAGCGTCCGGTTCAATGGCGTGGGCGGTCTCGGAACGCCATAGCTTGAGGAGTTGAATCGTCTCGGGCCAATGCAGCGAGACGATGCGCTCGCCGGTCTTCGGATCCCAGCCTTCCGGGTCGTCCTCGTCGGGTTCGCTGTAGCGAATGTCGAGTTCGGGTGGAGTCACGTCGCTTATGAAGTTGCCCCACTTCAGATGAGCCGCCTCGGCGTTTCGCAGGCCGACAAGGGTCGTCAGGTTGTAGATGAGGCGCTCCTGCGTGTTGTTGCAGGCGGCCAGCAGACGCTGGCGGTCATGCGGCGCGAGATAGCGCACAGGCGGGCTGCTGGGCTGGGTCGGGAACGACTCGATTTCACCGATGCGAAACGTGTTGAGCGGAACCCGGAGCTTCTTGCGGCACCACTCGAGCATGCCCCTGGCTGCCGTCAGGGAGTCGTTCGCCGTGTTGGGTGACCACTGCTCCGAGTCGACACGTTCCTGAAGGCGGACGCGCAGTTCGAGGCCGTGGTCGAACGTGATCTCGTCGAGGAACTCGAGGTTCTTCTCGCGGACCAGTTCCTGTAGCGGCTTGATCATCGCCCGCGCGCTCTCGCGGGTGCTGGACTTGATGTTCGGACGGTCAAGCCAGTCCTGGATGCTGCCGGCGATCGGCCAGCGGACACGCTTGCCGGCGGTCAGCGTCTCCTCTTCGACGGCTGCGCGCTCGCGCAACTCGATCCGCTTCCGTTCGAGCCAATCGTAGACCGTCTCGGCAAGGTGATATGCCTCGGCCGCGTTGCCTGCGGGCGTCTTGCGGTCATCCGGGTGGTGAAGCGGAACCTCGTGCTCGACAGCCTCGCGGTAGACGCGGCCGTTCTTGCGCCTGCTCTTGGTCCGCTGCGGGTCGGGGAAGCAGGCAAACCATTTGTCGCCGCGCTGGCGGACGGTGAAGCGGAACCACCGCGGATTGGCCTTCGGCCTGGCCGGGGGACGTCCCATGAGCGCACCGGGGAAACACCGGGGAAACTAACGATAAACATGCCCTTTGATGCAGTTCTGGCGCAAGTGGCTGATTCGGCCAGAAGCCGAATGTTATGGGATCAAACGGGTTGCAGCGTCAGCCTGAACGCCGGTTTCCAGTCCTGGACTGGGGGTCAAGAGGTCGGAAGTTCAAATCTTCTCACCCCGATCTGACGAGACGAGAGGCCCTTCAGCCAGCAGGTTGAAGGGCTTTCTCATTGGTGTGACGAGCTGGCCGCCGCGGGGCTTGCGACAGGGCCACCGAAAGCGCAGGTCGGCATGGGTGCGCAATCGCGCAGGCCGGGTCAGGCCTGTCCCTCGGTCGCCGGCACGCGTTCGACGTCGGCCAACCACACGGCGGCGCTCGCGTCACTCGGTGCGCGCCAGTCACCACGCGGCGAGAGCGAGCCGCCGGAGCCGACCTTCGGCGCGTTCGGAATGCAGGTGCGCTTGAACTGACTGAGCCGGAAGAAGCGATCAACAAACACGCGCAACCAGCGGCGGATCGTCGCGATGTCGTACGCGTGCCGCGACTCGCCGTCCGGGCCGTCCGGACCGTCGTCCGGCCATTCACCCTGCGACGCGTCGTGCCACGCGCACCAGGCGAGGAACGCCACCTTGCGCGGCCGGTAGCCCATCCGCAGCGTGTGGAACAGATGGAAATCCTGCAGCTCGTACGGGCCGATCACATCCTCGCTGCGCTGCGCGGGCTGCGCGTCGCCGGCGCCGGCGCGGTCGGCCTCGTCAGCCGGGATCAACTCGGGGCTGATCTCGGTCGCGAGGATGTCGCGCAGCACGTCGCGCGTGCCTTGTGGCGTGTCGGGCCGCGCAGCGAACCAGCGGATCAGGTGCTGGATCAGCGTCTTCGGAATGCTCGCGTTGATCGCGTAGTGCGACATGTGATCGCCGACGCCGTAGGTGCACCAGCCGAGCGCGAGTTCGCTGAGGTCGCCGGTGCCAAGCACCAGCGCGTTGTGCTGGTTGGCCAGTCGGAACAGCAGGCTGGTGCGCTCGCCGGCTTGCACGTTCTCGAACGTCACATCGTAGACCGCTTCGCCGCGCGAGGCCGGGTGGTCGAGGTCCCGCAGCATCTGGTTGCACGCGGGGCGGATGTCGATCTCTCGCGCGCTGCATCCGATCGCGGCCATCAGCTTCAGCGCACTGTTGCGCGTGCGGTCGCTCGTCGCGTAGCCAGGCATCGTCACGCCGAGGATGTTGTGCCGCGGCAGGCCGAGTCGGTCGAACGCCAGCGCGGCGACGATCAGCGCGTGCGTGGAGTCGAGGCCGCCGGAGATGCCGATGACGAGCTTCTGCAGGCCGGTGCTGCGCAGTCGTTTGACGAGCCCGGCCACCTGGATGTGGCAGGCCTCGAAGCAGCGCACGTCGCGCAGCGCGGGGTTGCTCGGCACATACGGAAAGCGCTCGGTGCGCGTGGTGGTCAGGCGCGGCAGGTCGGGCAGCGTCACGTCGAGTCGCACGGTGCGGCACTCGGCGAGCCGGTCGGCGTGTTCGGCCGCGCAGTCGCGGAACGAGTTCATGCGCGCGCGCTCGGCTTCGAGCCGTTCGACGTCCACGTCGCTGGCCAGCAACGTGGCGTGCTGCGCGAAGCGCTCGCTCTGGCCGAGCAGCGTGCCGTTCTCGTAGATCACGGCCTGGCCGTCCCAGGCCATGTCGGTGGTGCTCTCGCCGCCACCGGCCGCCGCGTAGAGGTACGCCGAGACGCAACGCGCGGAGTGGCCGCGGACCAGCGCGTGGCGGAAGTCGGCCTTGCCGATGGTGATGTTGCTGGCCGAGAGGTTGCAGAGCACGTTTGCGCCGGCCAGCGCGGTGAAGGTGGTGGGCGGCAGCGGCACCCACATGTCCTCGCAGATTTCCACCGCGAGCTTCATCAGGCTGCGCGAGTCGGCGCCGTTGCACACGTCGATGATCAGGCCTTCGCCGACCGGGATGTCGTGCTGGCCGAGCAGGTCGAGCGTGGTGCGGCGAAGGTGGTTGGCGGTCGCGAACTGCCGGACCTCGTAGTACTCGCGGTACTCCGGCAGGTAGCGCTTGGGCACCAGCGCGACGATCCGGCCGTCGTGCAGCACCGCCGCCATGTTGTAGAGCGCGTCGTCGATACGCAGCGGCACGCCGACGACGGCGACGGTCATCAGGCCGCGCGTCGCGTCGCGCACGGTCTGCAGGGCGGCCAGCGCCGCCTCCTGCAGGGCGGTCTGGTGGAACAGGTCGTCGCACGTGTAGGCGGTGAGGCCGAGTTCGGGGAACACCACGAGCAACGCATGCTGCGCCGACGCGCGCTCGAGCAGCGCAACGGTCTGTTGTGCATTGAACGCCGGGTCAGCCACGCGGCACTCCGGCACACCGACCGCGACCCGCACCATTCCGTGCGAGTAGAGGCTGAAGAACGGGCGGTTATCGTCGTGGAGCATGTGAACCAGGTTGCGGGCCCGACGAGAGCGAAGGCCGGATGGACCAGCCGCACGATACTATCCCTGACGGCGGCGCGCGCCGGGCGGTAACGCGGCGCGTTGCCGCGGGTCAGTCAGGCTCCGGCGATCGCATGATGACCATCCGGCTGGCAAGGGGGGCGGCTTCGCGAGCGATCAAAGACATTTGTCAATGTAGTGTTGAGAAAAACCGTATTGACCCCGGACGCCCGGTAGTAAAAGGGTCAACAGTTCCGACAGTCGGATTCCGATAAGCGAAACGATGCCGGTTGGCCGGTGGCGGGTCTGTGTATTTCACCGCCCGCCCCTGGTCCGCCAGCAAGCTTGCCGCAATGCGGACAGTGGTGCTGCCAGTGCCCGCGAATGTCCCCCAACCGGATGAAGCTGTGCGTGTGTGATTCTTGTGTCGATGTGCGAGCTGCATTGCTCTCGTATGCCGTCACGGCGATTCACCTTCGCGCGGTTTCACTCGAACCTCACATCCGGCTGATGGGTCGGCAACACGGCAAGCCACAATCCCCCGCGTTCACCACCTGAATGATCTATCCACGAGGAAGGGAAGCCTATGAGTCGGGTACGCACTCTGTGGGGCGCCATGTTCGCCCTGCTGATGGTGATCGGTCTGGTTGCTCCGGCGTTCGCGCAGGACACCGCCGCTGACACTGCTACTGCAGGTGAGGACCAGCTGCTGGCTCCCACATTCGCCGCTCCCTCGCCTGCCATGGCGCTGGATGATGAAGCGCCGAAGAGCTGGTGGGAGAAGATCAAGATGGATTTCTATTTCCGCTTCCGTCAGATGTATAACTACTCTGACGGTCGTCCGGGCACGCACCCGATCACGGACGCCAAAGACTTCCGGATGCGCTACAAGCTGGCGATCGGAATCAGCGGCGCATTCGACGAGTTCGCCTTCGGCATCCAACTCGCCTCGTCGGGCACCAACACCTCGGCCAACGAGACCTACGGCTCGGGTTCGGCGTTCGGCAACGGCGGTCTCTTCATCCGCCAGGCGTGGGCCAAGGTCGGCGTCGGCGACGGCAAGATCGGCGACAAGATGCTCGAGATCACCCTCGGCCGTATGCCCTGGCCGAAGGAGATGTACCGTTCGATCCTGACGTGGGACAGCGACATCGCGCCGACCGGCGTCCACGTCGCGCTGCACGCCCTCAACGACAAGGAAAGCAAGACCAAGCTGACCGTCAATGCGATGACCCTGCTGGTCATCGACGACAGCAGCACGCTGGCTGCGGACAACGTCCTGTTCGCCGGCTCGGTCGACTTCCAGACCGGCCTCGGCGAGGGCAACAGCCTGCGCGTCGGCGGCGGCCTCTGGACCGTCACCCACGTCCAGAGTGTCACGTCCTGGCAGTTCGACGGCGGCACGTTCGGCGGCTTCGCGTTCAAGAAGAGCAACTGGGCCGCGATGGAAGGCTACGTGCACGTCAACTTCGGCGGCATCCAGATCTACTACCACGGCGTGTACAACTTCGAGAGCGGCTCGCGTGGTTACGGCGCCATCTTCGGCGTCACCTTCTGGACCGCCAAGTCGGGCACCGAAGGCGCCTTCGGCGTGGACGTCATCGCCTACTACTCGGAAATCGGCGCCTGGCCGACCGGGTTCAGCGACGCGGACGCCGGCCTCAACGGCACGATGTCGGGCTGGATGGGTATCGAGGTCAACCCGACCTTCTACATCACCAAGAACGTCGCGTTCGGCATGGAGATGGACTTCTTCCTGTTCAACGAAGACGTCAACCCGGGCAGCGCCGCCGACAACGACGGTGGCTTCATCATCACGTTCGACGCCATCTTCAAGTGGTGATCTGAACGCGATCTGACCGCGACAGACGACAGCTCTGAAGACCCATATCCCCGGGGTGGCCCCGTGGCTGCCCCGGGGATAGTCTTCTCCCCCGCGCCGACATGCCGTCGGCCGACTCTCTGGAACGCAGCTGACCAACATGCCCACTCACCTCCGCCGCGAACTCGACCGCCTCAAGAAGCTCGTCCTCGAGCTGGCGGCACTCGTCGAAGAGAACCTCCAGAAGGCCGTCAAGGCCGCGCTCGATCGCAACCCCGATCTCGCCGCCGAGGTCATTGCATCCGACGTGCGCGTCGACGAAATGGAAGTCGACGTCGAGGAGGAGTGCCTCAAGATTCTCGCGCTGCACCAGCCGGTGGCGATCGACCTGCGATTCATCGTCGCCGTGCTCAAGCTCAACTCCGACGTGGAGCGCATCGGCGACCTCGCCGTCAACATTGCCGAGCGCGCCGAGTATCTCGCGCGCCACCCCAAGATCGAACTGCCCAGCGCCATCCCGACGATGTTCGACCGCACCCAGCGCATGCTGCGCGACGTGCTCCGCGCGCTGATCGACATGAACACCGCCATCGCCCGCGGCGTGCGCGAGGCCGACGACGAGGTAGACGACCTGCACCGTGGCATGTATCGCTACGTCGAGCAGAAACTGCGCGAAGACCCCGAGGAAATCGAACGGCTGCTGCAGATCCTGACCATCAGCCGCTACCTCGAGCGCATTGCCGACCACACGACCAACATCGCCGAAGACATCATCTACATGATCGAGGGCGAGATCGTGCGGCACCGCACCGCCTGACGCCGAGTCGTCCGTGACACCCTGCCTGCTGCTCATCGCCGGCCTGCCCGGCACCGGCAAGTCCACGCTGGCCTCGCACCTTGCGACGGCTCACGGCTTCCACTGGATTGACACCGACGCGGTTCGCAAGGAACTGGCCGGCATTGCGCCGACCGACCGGCGCAAGCCGGATGATCCGATGTACACGCCGGAGGCGATCCAGCGCGTCTACGAGGTCTGCGTCGAGCGCGTCCGCGCGCAGTTGCAGGCCGGTGTGCCGGTGGCGGTGAGTGCCACCTTCGCGAAGGCAAGCTACCGGCGGCCGTTTGTCGAACTGGCAGCCGAGTGCGGCGTGCCGTTGCGCATCCTGCTGGTCGAGCTGGCCGAGGACGAAGTGCGCCGCCGGCTGGAAGCCCGCATGGCGGCCGGGCACGACGTGTCGGACGCCGACACGTCGGTGTGGCGCAAGGTGGCTGCGCGCTGGGAGGCGTTCGACGCCGTCGAGTCGGCGGCGACGCTTTCGCTCGACACCACCGGCATCACACCCGACGCCGCCAATGCCCGGATGGTGGAGTGGCTGCTCGGCGAGTCGTCGCGCTGAGCGGGCACGGCACGCGCGAACGCCAGCGCCGGATCGTCGGCACGCAGGTCGCGGCCGCCGTTGAGCCAGTTGGTGGTGCTGACGACGAGCGCGCCCACGACGCTGCACCACGCGAATGCGCCGCCGATGATCGGAAGCGTCGTGCCCGACCCGACGACGCTTGCGACCCACCACGCGACGAGCGCGACCAGCGGCACCAGGGAGTTGAGCACGGAGGACACGGAGGAAGGCGCGAGAGAGTCGAGACCATGGATGAAGTCTCCGCGTCCCGGGCAAGGGCAAGGGGTGTGTTGCGTTGGTGGTTGGTGTTTCATTCAAGCCCACGGGCTGCTGCCCGTGGGTAACCGTGCAGTTCCGCAATCCTTCCGATCGCGCCTTGTGGTGGTGTCGCGCGTTGCGTGCGTTGCGCGGTTGCGCGGTGTGCTCGTTCGGTGGTCGATACGTCGTTGATGCTTCACGGTTACCCACGGGCGGCAGCCCGTGGGCTTGAACGGAACACCAACCACCAACTGATGCCCTTGCCCTTGCCCTTGCCCTTGCCCTTGCCCTTGCCCTTGCCCCTCCTCGGTTCGCACGCGGCTCGCGCTACGCAACCCCGGGTTCGGGCGCGCTGCGCGCCTCCACCCGGGGCTATCGAAAGGGCCGCCTGCTTCACTCCGAATCCAATGTTATCGGAACATTCTGACACTTGACTACATTTCCATATCACATTGACCTAAAACAACTTGTATGCATTTTCAGACATCTGTAACTGACTACATGCTAAACAACGCATTATTTTTCTTCCCGTTCATTCGCAAGGACTTGCGTCCGGCCAAACGTCAGGATTGCCGTTCGTGACGCCAGGCGTGTCAGTCCCCCGGAGTACGCTTCCAGGTGACGTGACTATCGACCCTGCCCGGACCATCCCGACCAACCCCAACCCCAACCACCACCATGACGACCCCACGTGCTACCTGCGAGCCCGACCGCACCGCGTTCGCCACGTTCGGCCGCAACATGATCGCCGACCTGGCCCCCGAAGGCCGTGTGCAGCAGCACCTGGCCCAGCGCGTGTCGCGCATCGCCTGCCGACTGGCCTTCTGTGACATGCTGCTCGACACACTGATGACCGCGATGTTCAGCGGCGACCAGCTGCCCACGGAATCGTTCGCGACGCTCGAGCAGTCGACCGAGGCAGCCGGCATTCCCGCCAAGAACATCCGCGAACTGGTCACCGGCAACGCGGCGACGAC
>JBFWQT010000280.1:0-9222 GCA_050249295.1 Planctomycetota bacterium | reverse complement strand
GCTACCCCCGAGGGCCTCTGCAACGAGACGAAGCCGAAAATATGCAAAGCTCTTTGTAGTTGGCGTTTCGACTCGCACGACATCGGCGTACTTATCGATCAACAGGCCGATGAAGTCAGCTCGCGTGCATCCAGGGAGGCGCGTCAAGTTGCGCTGGATCTTGCGGTGATGACTCGGCGTCAAGGTGATGCTAACGGGCGCGCGACGCTTGCCGCGAAACAGCGCCTTCCGTCCCCGCAGCTTCGGTCCCGTCTTTGTCACCCCTTGACTCCTCTTGTTTCGATCGGGCGGCGGGCGGCGGTCTTTTCGCGGCCTCGGCCCTTCGGGCTGTCCGCCTAACGACGCCAAATCAGCCGCGCGCCGTCGGGCGACACGCGGCGCGTCGGCTGCATTTGGATGTTAGCCAGCGCAGTTACCGCACGAAGTAGCCGACCACGCGCCATTGCCCGTCTGGATCATGCAGCACCGTGATCGTCTCGAGAGCGGCCGCCTTCTGCTCGAACGCGGTGTTGAACTGCAAGACGACGTAGTCCCCATCGGGAGCCCCGGGCAGCGTCTTGGTCGCCGTAGTGCTCTTGACGCCCCGAGATTTCAGCGCTCCGAACGGCCCGCGGGCCACACTGACGGCCTCTGCCCATTTCTGCTGAGGCACGGCGTTCTTGAACGAAGCCGCAGCCGCCTCCCAACTCGATGCGTACTGCCCTTGGTCAATCAGAGCCACCCACGACTCGGCGGCGGCCTGTGCCGCGGGATCGGTACCCTGTGCCATGAGGGTTCTACCACCAAGCATCACGAAGAGAGTCAGGCCGATGAAGGCTCGCACGGCGATTCGGATCGTCATCGTTGGTCCTCGGTTCGTGTCGTCTGGCTAACGTTGCGGCTTCAGCCGCAGCGGCCTCATGATTCACCGGGCCGCTGTCGGCTGCAAGCCGATGTTAGCCGTCACGTCCGGTTCTATCGGTCGCCGGCCATGATTGCCTCGAACTCGACCATGCGTCGCTCGAACTCTCGGTCAACTACTCGGAACAGGACACGCACGAGATATCGAGCAACGCTGGCCACAGTGCCTGACGGTACGCCCGCCGGCGTGGCGGTCAGCGCGCCATGGGCGAAAGCGTGGCGCATGGATGCGGCGAGGTAGAACGGGTTCGCTGGCGCGCTGGCCAGGTGATGATTGATCTGCGTCTGGAAGCGGGACTCGACGTGCGCCTTCAGGAACCGCATGAGTTCGGCTTGGCCCGCCAGCTGCCTGAGATGCTTCTGAACCTGTTCTCGTTCGTTATCGGCCAGCAGCGAGCCCGTATGCCTCATTTGGAGACCGATTGCCCGCAGGAAGTATTCGAACGCGGAGTACGTCAGCAGCAGTCTGCACAGCGCGGAGTAGCCGTCGGCTGTGTCGTGCGTGAGCCCCTCGAATGTGGCGCCTTTAAAGCTCTTCGCCGCGCGGTACCTCGCGGCGAACCGGTTCACGTCGCCGGTCTCACCGACAAACCCGAACACCCCAAGCGGAATGAGGGCGTACCGATCGAACAGCGACCATCGCGGCGGGTAGTTTTCGAATGGCGATCGCACAATGATCGGCACTTTTCGTGTACGGCTAACGACGCCGAATCAGCCGCGCGCCGCCGTGCTGTTCAGGCGGCGCGTCGGCTGCATTCGGAGGTTAGGCGTCACTGCGCGTACACCTTGTACGCCACAACCGCCGACACGCCCGCCGAGCGAGTTGTGCCGTCTATGTCGTACAACGAATATTCCTCGCTGAATGGCAGCGATGTGATGTAGCTGATCTTCTGGGCGGCGCGGAGCCGGAGCTTCGTCTGCCCCTGTGACCCATCCCGCAGTCGCAATTCGAAACGAACCTCGTATCGAGGCGCGACCGGAAGTTCAATGATCTTTTCGCTCATCGCAGGGCCAACCCGCATCCATTCCACTCCCGCAACAGATGGATGGCGATACTCGGTGCCATTCACGAATACGGACAGCTGGACTTCGGCAGTTGGTGACGGCGGGAAAAGCTTGATCGGCGCGAGCAGCATGAAGACTCCATGCTCTTTCGTTGGTGAGACCACAGACGACGTCGCGGTGCTACGCGGCGCAAGAACAAGCGTCCCGGCAGTGACTCCGATGCACGCCAGCACGAGAAGGCGCGCCCACATCGGATAGCTCCCAATGAAGCGGATGGTCGACTCGAAGGTGTCCATGTCGAAGCCTCTTCCGTGTACGCCTAACGGTGCCGCTTCAGCCGCGGCGGCTCATCATCGCGCCAGCCGCCGACGGCTGCAAGCGGAGTTAGCCAGCCGCGTCCGATCTACGTGATCCACTGAAAGCCTCGGCCCACTACATGCCATCGGTTGTCTGGACCTCTTTCGAGAAGATAGGTGATTCCGCGGGCGCCACGTACGGTGACGCCCTGCACATCGCAACGTGTTGGCTCATCAAGTGACGCGCCGACGATCGCTTGTGTGAGGTCTGCCGAAATCCCAGGGCGACTCAGGGTCAATACCCACGCTCTGACGCATGGCTCGCGACGCAACTCTAGACGTCCTGGCATCTGAATGCCCGCGAGGGATAACGTGCGCCGGTTCGCGCTTCTTGCGGCGTCGAGCAAGGCCTCCGGCACTAGATACGCGTCTGGCGACCCATCTCGATTGATTGAACGGTCCGCCCGCGAACGAACCCAAGGATGAGCGTGGTCGAGTTCAGTCTGTGGCGCGACGACAAGGCGCTCGGGCACCTGCATCCATTCGGGGTCAGGCTCCGCAAGGACGGCCTCGAGAATCGAGAGTTCGTCGACCTCGCGGTCCGCGCGTTGAAGCGCTGACGGATTTCCTGTCAGCAGCGCGATTGAAAGAAGGATTGCCCAGAAGCTCATGTCGTCTGGCTAACGACGCCAAATCAGCCGCGCGCCGGCAAGCGTCGCCCGGCGCGTCGGCTGCATTTGGAGGTTAGGCAGCACGCGCTCGGCCTGCTCTGGAGCGCTCACGCCTTGGCGAGGCACGACTCGGTCGAGCAACTTGACCAGCTCGCCAGCCTGCTCGAACGAGCGAGTCATGCTGCAGGAAGACGCCTCCAGCCCGCGTGAAGTGCGATGGGCGAAGACGACGTACCGAGTGTTGGCCGCGAAGCCAAAGTCGCAGTCGCTGATGACCACCGCGCCGTCTGGTAGGACGCTGCCGCTCCGCAGGACGTGCGTCGCGGCGCCGCTGCCTTTCCAGTACGCTTCAACCGAGAACGTCGTGTTCTCGTCGGTGCGGTTGGCCACCCGGCCGAGAAACACTTGGTCGGCCCACGCGAGTTGCTCTTGCACTTCTGCCAACGGAGTCCGCGTCGGCCGCTCGATGATCGGCGTGCACCCGCAGGCCGTGACCGGCGCAGGCACGAGCATCGGGCCTGCGACAGTTGCCAGAGCGATCAGCCAGCGGTCGACTCGCATCGGTGCTTCTCGTTGTCTGCCTAACGACCGCGGTTCACCCGCGGACGCGCGCGTTCACGATACCACCGCGCGCGAGGGGCCGGCGCACGCCGGCCCCGGTGCCGTCGGGTGCAACCGCTGGTTAGCGAGTCATCACGTACTCAGGCCTGGCCCTTCGACCTTTCGCGTAGCTCCTGAAACGCCACGCGTCCACTCGCGACGGGCGCCGACTCGCTCTTGAGGCTCAGGTCTTGTAGCCAAACTGCTGCAAGCGACGTCGGGCCTCAGCTCTTTCGGCTGGAGTGAACAGCAGGTCATGATTCAGCGCGGCCGCCTCCGCACTCCAGTGCAGACAGCCGGCTTCCCACAGATGGGTGAGGACTGGCACCCAAGCTGACTCTGGCCACGAAGCACTGAGTAGATGTCGTATGGCGGCCTCAGTACCAAGCTCGTTCTCGAGCTGCAGCCATCGTCCGGGCATGACCCCGAAACGACCGACGAATCCTGCGGTGCTGTCGCTAGACCATTGTTGGAGCGTCACGCGCTGAGCATTTGGGTCGGGGGGCGACATGTGGTCTCCGAATGAGAACGTGTTCGGCGCTCTTCAATCGCTCTTGGCAGGTTCAGCCGCTTTCAAATCTCGCTAACGACCGCGGTTCACCCGCGGCCGCGCGCCCCACGATACCACCGCGCGCGAGGGGTCGGCGCAGCCGACCCCGGTGCCGTCGGGTGCAAGGATGGTATGGACTCCTCCCGGCTTCTTCGCGGCATGATGGCCGTGACTGTGGGTCGCAACCACACCAGGAGGAGGCCGACATGGATGCTACGACGGTGGCGGTGGATCTCGCAAAGGATGTCTTCGAAGTCGCGGTCGCGAATCGCGCCTCTCGCATCATCGACCGGCGGCGCCTGACACGGCGCCAGTTCGAGACATTCGTCGACGGGCTGGCGGCGGGCACGACGGTGGTGATGGAGGCCTGCGGGACCGCGCACTATTGGGGGCGGCGGGCGCAGGCGCGCGGGCTACGCGTTCGCCTGTTGCCGGTGCAGTACGTTCGGCCCTACGTGCGCCGCAACAAGACCGACCGCACCGATGTCGAGGGCATGCTCGAGGCCCACCGGTGCGCGGGCATTCAGCCGGTGCCCGTCAAGAGCGTCGAGCAGCAGGCGCTGCAGGCGCTACACCGCGCCCGCACGCAGTGGCAGGCGGCACGGACCGCGCGCATCAACGTGTTGCGGGGCCTGCTGCGCGAGCAGGGGCACCCGATGCCGACGGGCGCCCGCACGGTGCTGGCCCGCGTGACCGCCGTGCTCGACGCCGCCGGCGACACGCTGCCCGGCCTGCTGCAGACCCTCGTCCGCACGCTGGTCGACGAGGTCCGCGATCTCGAGACGCGCGTGGCGACGCTCGACCGCCAGCTCGCGGAGGTCGCCCGCTTACCTCCCGACGCGCGCCGGCTCCAGCAGATCCCGGGCGTCGGCGTGGTGACCGCCACCGCCTTCGTCGGCGCCGTCTCGCACATCCACGCGTTCCGACGGGGACGTGACTTCGCCAGTTGGCTCGGCCTCACGCCACGCGAGTCGACCACCGGCATGCGACGCTATCTGGGACGCATCAGCAAACGCGGCGACGGCTATCTGCGCTGCCTGCTGACCCACGGCGCACGGGCGGTGTTGCTCGCCGCGCAGCGCACCGCGCGCGACCGGCCGCATCGCCTGACGCGCCTGCAGCGGTGGGCCGTCGCGCTGGCCGCCCGCCGTGGCCACAACAAGACCGCGATTGCCCTCGCCAACAAGCTGGCCCGCATCCTCTGGGCCGTGTGGTGTCGCGAGACCGACTTCCACTCACCCGCCGCGGCGCCCGTCGCCGCCTGAGTAGGCGTACTTACCCAGCGAGATGTTCAGCGAGTCCCGATGTTCATGGCGTGACCGGTCGGACCGGCGCCGAGCCAGGCCGATAACCTCGTTGACCCTTGAGGTCGTTGTTCAACGATTGGCCCTCGGTGCGCGGATATCCATGATGGCCAGAGGCACGTGCGTCTCACCACAGGCCGGATATACGACTGCATCCGACTTCCGTCACCGCCTGATGGCCGGGCTCGTTGACGTCCGGGAGGAGTCCATATACCGCTGGTTAGCCCGCACGCTCAGATCGGCGAATTGACGTGGAGCTGGCTAAAGCGCTTCGACTCGATGGAGTAGGTGACCCGAAAGTAGCGTTCGCCGCCGCCCTGGATGACCACCCCGTTCGACGAGGGATAGCCGCCATCTTCAAGCAGCACGGCGGTCGTTCTCCACTGCCCCGCCTCGACCAGCGTGCTGGTCTGGTGGATGAACGACATGAGCAGTTGTCGCCGCCCATTGGCCACAGTGCCCCAATACTGTCTCTTGTAGTTGGCGAGTTCAGCGCCGATATTCGTGCCTCGCAAGACCGCCGAGGCCTCGCCAGAGCCGATGAACGCCGCCAGCCGGCCCTCGGCCTCGCGAACCTGAGCCTCACTGGGAGCCCACGCGAACTCCGCGCCCTGCCGGTCATGACGGGCGATTGCAACGATGACGCCTTCGTACGCAGAACCAGCCACAAAGCTACCAAGCGGCACCGCTGCCTGCATGACGACTGCGCAGCACGCGAGTGCCCCCGCAGGACCTAGGTTGAGCACGATGGTTCTCTGTCGGGCTAACGCCCCGGCTTCAGCCGCGGCGGCCTCAGTGTCCATCGGGCCGCCGTCGGCTGCAAGCCGTTGGTAGGCGGCTTATGTGCGTCAGAACGGCGGCGCTGAGTTCATCTTGGACCACAGCACGCAAGGAGCCCCGTCACTGCTGAGTCGCGGAGCTAGTGTTCGTACGGCCTCGGTGACTGCCTCCATGAACCAGTACTGCGCGTCAGGATGCACCCAAATGTTCTCGATGTGGGCTTCGGGGTCCCAGTCTACGCCGGCTCCGACCGTTACGCGTTCTGGATCGGATGCGTCCGAGAAATCTTGTGACAGCACGACCCGCACTTCTTGCTCGTACGCGAACATGGGTCGTTTCTGAGTCACGAGCTTGTGGACGTCAGGCGTGATGCCGTCTGTGCCGTGTGGTCCATACGTCACTTCCAGAACCTGAAGCCCCGTGGACCCGCGAAGGCGCGCCAGCGTCGTTTGGATTGCGACTCCTTCTCCGGACGGGCAGTAGATTCGCCATAGGGCGTGGGACTCGTGGGCCGAGGCCGTCCAGCTGTTGACGTACGTCGTCTTGCGAAGATTGCTGACAATCCGCGCGGTGCGCTCGATGACCTGCGTTGGACTGCAGACTCGGGCGGCGCGTCGGCTGCATTTGGTGGTTAGCCGGCAGTTTTCCGGCATGACAGGTACGTGCTCATTGCCAACGGCCCATCGTAGCCTGGCACAAAGGCCCTCGACCGCCCCCAGACCGCGAGACCGTTGTGCCGATTGAGCACGAACGTGTGATGGGTGCTGTCGCTGAACACCCCGGCCCCAAGTTGGTCTCGGTCGTCACTCAACACCCTCAACGCTGGAGGTGGCACGGTGGTCGCCCACACTTCGTCTGGCGAGAGCCGCGTCTGCGTGAACCTCGGCCTGTCTGTTCGGATGACCACGCGCACGGACGTGATGCTCACCGCCAGTGGCGCAGAGTCGACCGCGACCACTCGTGACGACACCCCTCGCGTTGCGCAGCGATCGCACCCGACGACCTGCTCAGCCTCAAGCAACACGCGACACTGCAATGCCCCAGCGCCCTCGACAGGTACTGCAGGCGGATTCTCGGTGCCCACGCCAGGATTCTGCGCGAGTTGAGAGCGTTCACTTTCCGGACCGACTTGCGCCGGCGCATCGATGCGGCCGATCGAGAGCAGGCACGCGATGCCAAACACGAAGCTTGTCACATTCATCTGGGCATTCCTGCCGCGCAGCGTCGCTGTCCGGCTAACGCCTGCGGTTCAGCCGCGGCGGCCCAGGATCACACCGGCCGCCGTCGGCTGCAACCGCTGGTTGGGCTGCCTTTGTTTCCTCACAGCCCCTTGTGCATTCGGGTACATGCGAGCTCTTGCCCGGTCGGGAGTCGGTGTACGACCGGGCCTTCCGTAGTGAAGCCGGCTCGCACATAGAATGGCACCGCATTGAGTGTTGCCGAAAGCGACACCTTGTCGATCCCAACCGCCCTCGCACTGGACTCGAGCCGCTGAAGCAAGGCTCTCCCGATGCCTTGCCCCTGCCGGTCTGGCCGCACGTACACGGCTTCAATTTCTCGTCTATCCGCATCGAGTTGCCCGAAGCCGATCACCCCTGTGTCGTCTTCGGCCACCACCACGACGCGGTTCCGCAGCATCTCAACATAGCTGCCTGGTGACAACAGGGCGGACCACGCTTGAATCTGCTCGGCGGAGTATGCCCGGGAGCAAGTGTGCCGAATCGCCTGCACATGCACCGTCCACAGTCCCTCGCAGTCACCATCGGTCGCCGGGCGAATTGTGTACGGCGTCACGGCGATCAGCCTGTGAATCGGTCAGCCCAACGACCGCGGTTCAGCCGCGGCGCGCTCGGATTGAGTTCGGGCGCCGTCGGCTGCAACCGCTGGTTGGGCGGCGCGTCCGCCACGGCGTTCGGCACTGGACCCTCGCCAATCTTCACGACGTTTACGACGAAGGTGAGCGTCGCTTCACCGGCTCGCCCAGTCACCTCCCAGCACCCTGCTGTCGGAAACGTCAACCCAGTCGCCTGAAAGCTGTGGGAGTAGCCCGTCGGGATTTGAGCGCGCAGTGGCGGTGCCACTGCGTCCAGTCGATGGCCCTCGATGGTTAGCGGGGCCACGACTGCGCGCCACCACCCGAACTTCATTTGAAGCGAACCATCCCTCAGGACGAATCCCGGCCCTCCGGGCCGGAATGTCACGGTTCCTTCGGGCGGGAGATCCGCCCAGAGACCAGGGCCACCGTGATGATTTCGCGACGGTCGTTCCCCGGGCGGTGTCGATCCGTTCGGCACAGTGGGTTCGCACACGTTCGAGCCGGCCGGTGAGGCGATTGCCACCGGTGAAGGCCACCTTGCCGCGAAGGCCATAGTCACTGCAACTAGCGAGACGAGCGCTGCCACAGGATGGCATCGCGATCGAAATTGCCGCATGGCGACCTCCTCGCGACACTCGGTCGCACTTGATCCGATGTACGCTTCGTCGTCCGCCCAACGATGCCGCTTCAGCCGCGGCGGCTCCGGATCTCACCGGCCGCCGTCGGCTGCAAGGATGGTATGGACTCCTCCCGGTTTCTTCGCGGCATGATGGCCGTGATTGTGGGTCGCAACCACACCAGGAGGAGGCCGACATGGATGCTACGACGGTGGCGGTGGATCTCGCAAAGGATGTCTTTGAAGTGGCCGTGGCCAACCGGGCTCATCGCATTGTCGACCGTCGCCGCCTGACGCGGCGCCAGTTCGAGACCTTCCTCGACGGGCTGGCAGCAGGGACGACCGTCGTGATGGAGGCGTGCGGCACGGCGCACTACTGGGGCCGCCGCGGCCAGGCGCACGGCCTGCACGTCCGCCTCTTGCCCGTGCAGTACGTCCGGCCGTACGTGCGCCGCAACAAGACGGACCGGACCGACGTCGAGGGCATGCTGGAAGCGCACCGCTGCGCCGGCATTCAGCCTGTGCCTGTCAAGAGCGTCGAGCAGCAGGCGCTGCAGGTGTCAACGGTCATCCAATAATCCCCAGGCGTGGTCATCGAAATCTCCCCACCCCCGCGGCGGTGGTGATCAGTCGGTGTCGGGGGTCCCCTCCAAGACCGTCTTCGATTTGAGCAGGCCGGCCTTG
>JBFWQT010000279.1:0-9224 GCA_050249295.1 Planctomycetota bacterium | reverse complement strand
GACACGAAGGACCACAAAGGGGCTGAAGAGTCAGCGCCGCCACCCACCTCGCGGGGACGTGACTCCCGGAGGACCTTCTTGCTGTCTACGAGCCGGGACATCAGTCTCCTGAGGGGTAACCCATGTCACGCCTGGACATGCGCCGGAGACTCCGCTCCCTTCCGCCCCCGGCTCTTGCCGAAAAGACACCGCGCTCAACTACCCAGCGGCACCCACGCGACAAACTTCCCGCGGCGCCGCTTGGTGATCACCAGACCCATGCCGGACCAGTTCTCTTCCTGGATCCGCGCCTCGGCCTGCGGCACCACCGGCGCCGGACGCGCGGCTGCATCGGCAGTGCCCTGCTCGCGCAACGTGAAGTGCGGATGAATGCGGTCCGAGTCGCCGGCGTAGAACAACTGATAGAGCAGGCCCTCGCGGAACTCGCGCTCCATGTTCGACGCGGCGAACACCACAATCCGCTCGAGCGGCAACGGGTCGGTCTGCAACGGCGCGCTGCGACGGCGGCACGCATCCGAGATGCACGCCGCGTGCTCGCCACCATCTTCGCGCAGCAGTTGCACGTCGGTCGGGTCGTACGGCGCGCCGCAGTGATGGCACACCACCCAGCCCTCGCGCATCGCCGTGTCGAGCGTTACGCGGCGACCGGTGGCCACCGACACCAGCTCGATATCATCCGACTCCAGCACGCTGAACGGACGCGGCGCGCTGTCGCCGTCGGTCGAGTTGCCGTCATGCGCCTTCCGGCGTGCCATGGTCAGTCCTCGCGCTGGTAGTTGATCACCGGCCCGGCCCCGATGCCGCGGGGGCTCACCGGCCACGATTGAAGCACGCCGTGCGATGCGCAGAACCAGATCGGATCGCCGGACGGCGCGGCGACGAGCTTCGCGCCTCGGAACGGGCGTTCCGCCGACGGGGTCAGCCGGGTGCCGAGCGACGTCACAGTCCAGCCGTCGACGCTGAACAGCCGTGCCGTGCCGTCGGTGAGCAGCACCGACACGATGGCGCGGTTGCCGCCCGGTACCGCCACCATCGACACGTCGCGCACAGGCGTCGGCCCGGCCTGGCAGATTCGCACCAGGCGGCGTGCGCTCGCGCCCGGCACCCCGGTCACCCCGGGCACTTCGGTGCAGAGCCACACGCGCCCGTCCTCGCACCCGACCAGAATGCGCCCGGGCTGCGCGCCGTTGCGGTGCCAGTCGACGGCACTCACGCGCGTGCGGGGCATCGCCAGCACGTCGTAGAGTTCATCCTTGAACGGCAGCGCCATCAACAGGCGGTTGGCGTGGCCCGGCTGATCGGTCGTGTGCCAGCACACCGCGCCGTCCGAACTGAAGCCGTGGTGCAGCGCCACCACGCCGTTGCGCGTCATGAGGGTGGTGCGGTCGCTGGCGATGTGCGTGCTGCCGTCGCGCACCACGCACACGACCGACCCGTCGGGCGATTGCGACACGTCGCGCGACCAGAACGACACGCTGCTGCCGGTCGGGTAGCCGCCCGGCCCGATCAGCTCCCAGCGCTGCCCGCTCGCGTCAATCGCCCGGCAGATGTTGCGCGCGAAGGCCAGCGACACCGCCTGCCCACCGTGGAGTCGGTACGCGATGTCGTCCGGCGTTGTCCCCGGCGGGCGACCGTTGACGCAGAACGTGTGCAGCCCGTCGCCCTCGGCGATCGCGGCGTACGCCAGGTTGTCACTGAATGCCATTGGCAGCGATCCGAGACCCTTCGCCGGCGGGTCGACGGGTTGCAGCGCAACGCCCGACAGCGCGATGCGACGGCCGGCAACCGCGGGGTCGGGCACGAGCACCCGACCGCTGACATCGCCGAGCAGCGTCTCGCGACCATTGAATACGCGCATCGACGTGCAACGCACCGACATCGGCGTGAGCCACTCCAGTGGCTCGTTCCGATCGCGCGTCGCCAGCATCAGATCGCCGCCGGTGGTGGCCAGCAGCACCACGCGGCCGTCGGGCGAGATCGACCCGCCGACGAACCGGTTGTCGTCCTTCGGCCGCACGCCGCGGATGAACTGCCCCATCGAGTCGCGCATCTCGGCGACCTGATCGAACACCGCCAGCGAGTCGCCGGTCTCCGCGGCCAGGCACACCGTGCGCGCGGTCAGCCTTGTCGGGTGCGGCAGCGGCCGGCCGGGTTCGTCGCTCGATACGTACACCGTGTCGTCGTGCAGCCGCATGATGATCGACTGCGGCGAGCGGTCGAACTCCACGATCGGCTCATCCAGGTCGGCGATCAGCGTGGCCGGTGCATCGCCCGCCAGATCGCGTTGCATCAGCCGCGACCCGGCGGCCCACGTCAGCACCGTACCGACGCAGCGGATCGGCCCGCTCGTACCGCACGCCTCGCGACCCGCCAGCCGCGGCGGCAACGCCTCACCGCCGGCCGGGCACACCCACCACGCGACGTCGCCGCTCGAGAGGCTCGTCAGCAGCCACGCATCGTTGTTGCCGAAGACCACATCTTCCACCGCGACGTCGATCGGCAACTCCATCAGGTCGACGCGATTGCGGCACCAGTAGAAGCACGCACCTTCCGCGTCGCACCACGCGACCTGGCACTGATCGGCCGACATCCGCACGGTGCGCACGGCGTACGAGCCGCTTGCGCCCATCGTCGCAGCGCCCGGCCCCAGCGGATTCGGATTCACCGGTGGCAGCGAGACCACCGGCGGCTTGTTCGCAGGGTTGTTGATCGACACGTTCGGATACAGTGTCTTGCGCGGCGAGGAGTGGTTCGGACCACGCAAGCCGCCGAACGTCGCCAACAGGAACATCAGGAATGCCGCCACGCCACAACTGAGCGCCCACACCGGCGGGTTGTTCGGCGTCGGCTTCTTCTGCGCGTTGATCAGCGCGCGGGCTCGCGCCGGGATCGGCCGCTTCGGTGGCGACAGCCGGCCTGGCGCGTCGGCGTCGGGCGTGGCCGCCCGGCGATCGGATTGCAGTCGCTCGCGCTCGGCCTCGCTGAGATGCCGGCCCGCCGCCACAGCATCGCGCGACGGGAACGGATCGCGCCCGCCGAGCAGCTGCATGCGGTGGCACCACGGGCAGTCGTCGAGATGCGGCGAGTAGCGGTGCTGGTCGTTCCACTTGCAGACCTGCAGTTCCTCCTCGGCCGCGTCGAGCGCCGTCTGCCACTCGCTGGCGTCGGGCCGCACCGACGGATCGTCGTGGCCCAGCTCGAATGCGCGACGGAACAGCGTCTGCACCGGCGGCGGCAGCGTGCCGAACGGCGGCGCCAGCGGCAGCGGGTCGATCTGCACCGGCCGCGTCTGCGACCACGGCCAGTTGCCGCTGGCGATGCGCGCGTCGTACGGCGTCGGGTCGGCCGCGGGGTCGCGCTCGCGACCGGCGAACGGGTGCGTGCCTTCCATCAGCAGCTGGAACAGCACCACCGCGAGGCCGAAGTGATCGTGCGTCGGGGTGCGCCGGCCGTAGTCGGCGTTGCCGCCGGCCTGCAGCAGTTCGGGCGGCGTGTAGTCGGGCCGCGCCACCGGGCAGGGCCACACGCGGCCGTCGCGATCGGTGACCTGGAACGAGTCGGCGTCGACCAGCGTGGCCAGCGCGGTGTCGGTGACGAGGATGTTCGACTCGTTGACGTCGCCGATGACCACGCCGGCTTCGTGCAGCTCGCGCACGGCCGACGCGAGGTTGCGCGCGGCCCGCAGCAGGTAGCGGTAGCTGAACAGCGGCATGTGTTCGCGCCGCAGCCCGGGGTTGGCGTAGCGCAGCACGCTGTGCGCGCGCCGCACGCGCGGCATGACAAAGCCCACGACGCGGCCGTGTTCGTCGGGGCTGTCGAGCAGCGCATCGATGGGCCACGCGACCGACACGTGCCCCGGTTCCACGCCGCGCTTGCCCGGCGGATCCATGTCGAGCATCGCGTCCAGCCGTTGCGCATGATCGCGCGGCTCTCGCCAGATTTTGGCGGCCAGCATCGGCTGTGGATTCACGCCATGGATCGTCGCCTCGCCGCCGGCCCCGAGGATGTCATCCTCGGCCAGCATGAGTCGCGCGAGATCGGATTGGCGGAAGACCCACACGTGGTTTGCCTCATCGCGGCAAGGCTGCAGCTATCGTACCGGAAGATCGCGTCTCGCGGTCGTGCTTGACGCAACCAGGCTGGCGGAAGTCCAATGCAGGGGCTGTCCGATCCCGATGCGCCCGCGAAAGATCGTGGTGTTCCGGTGGCCAAGACCAGCCAGATTCCGCCCGGACCGAAGCCGACCACGCCGGATCAGTGCCGCGCACTGATGGGCGGGCTGCCGCGTCGGCAGCGGCTGATGCTGGGCATCATCGCGGCGCGCCTCGCGCTGCCGGTGTGGGAGGCGTGGGCCGAACAGGCCGCGGCCAGTGTGAGCGCCACGCCGCGCCACGCGCTCGAAACCGCGGCGCACTGGCTCGACGCGCGGGTCGCCTCGCAGGCCGTCGACGGCATCGTCAGCCTGGTCGCCAACGCGGCCGAGCTCACGCCGGGCTCGCCCGACGACGACCTGGTGCACCCGGCCTGGTACGCCGCGCAGTCGGTGCACAACGCTTGTGGACGCGGCGACGTGCTCGAGACGGGCGACGGCGGACGCCACGTCACGGCCCCCGCGACGGCCGTGATCATGGCGGCGCTGGCGTCGATGCCGCTCGATGAGTTCAACCCGCAGGCCACGCCGGCCGAGCACGCCGAGGTGCGCAAGCGCCTGTACCCGGCGTTCTTCGCGCGCTGGTGGGACACCTGCGAGAAGGTCCACGCGGTCTGACCCCGCGCAGTCGCACCGCGAGGCGACGCGCATCCGATTCGTGTGAACGTTGCGCCCGCTGCGGCGCTCAACACAACAAGCACGCCACACGCGGCCGCCGCCGAAGGGCCGCGCCACCACACGATCACCACACTCGTCATCATGAGCGCCCGGAAGAACCAGCTCCTTGTTGTGGTCGCCATGGCCGCCGCCGCCCTTGTTGCCGTCGTCGTGTCGCCGCTGCTCGCGCAGGACGAACCGACCGACCCCACGCCGAAGCCGCCGGCCGCCACGCCCGACGCGATCGCCACGATCACGTTTGCGGCCGGACTCAACCGCGTGCGCCGCGCCGGCAACGGCCGACTGGAGCGCGCCGCGGCCGACGTCGCGATCTACGAGGGCGACACGATCAAGGTCAGCAGCAGCGGCCGCGTCACGCTGGTCTACTCGCCGAGCGGCGTCTACCGCTCGCTCGGCCCCGGCGAAGAGCTCGCGATCTCCGCGTCGCAAACCACCAGCGAGCAGGCCGCCGACATGGCGAAGGTCAACGAGGCGATGGTCGCCAGCCTGCACAGCCAGAAGGAAGGCAGCCTCGCGGCC
Source organism: Planctomycetota bacterium (assembly GCA_050249295.1). Classification (GTDB taxonomy): domain Bacteria; phylum Planctomycetota; class UBA8742; order SKZP01; family SKZP01; genus JBFWQT01. The sequence continues at coordinate 3,877 of JBFWQT010000279.1, read as the reverse complement.
GTCGGAGGCACGCGCGACCGGCGCAACCCGGCCGAGCCGTTCATGCTTGCGCCGCGCAACACGCTGCTGCTGCCCGGCGAACCCGTGACGCTGCGCTGGGAGACGCCCGACGGCGCGCCAGCCGGGCTGCTCTACGAGGTGGTCGTGCTGCTCGAGGGTCGCGAGGTGCTGCGCGAGCGCACGCCGACCGGCGAGTTCCCGCTCGTGCCGGCGAAGCTGCCCGCGCTGGAAGCCGGCCGGCTCTACTACTGGTACGTGGTGCGCGCCGACCGGCCGACGGTGCCTGCGTCGAAGGCGATGTTCCGCCTGGTGGGCGCCGAGCGCGCGAAGCAGATCCGCACGCTGATGGAGAGCAACGAGCAGCTCGCGCAGGGCGCCAACGATCTCGCGCCGCAGTTCATGAATGCGCGCCTGCTGTTCCAGGAGTCGCTGTTCGAGTCGGCGCTGAACACCTGGCTGCGCGTGCACGAGGCGGCCCCCGGCGACCCCGGCCTGATGAACGCGATCCGCTCGGCGTGGCGCGCGATGGGCTTCTTCCCGGACGACATCGATCGCTTCGCGCAGGCGCTCGGCACCGGCAACCCCGACATCACCCCGGCGTCCGGCATGATTTCCACGCCGAGTGTGGCGGCCGGCACGATCGAGTTGAGCTGGACGGTCACGACGCACCCCGAGGTGAATCGCTACCGCCTCACGTGGTGGCCGGCGACGAGTGGTGAGCCGGCCGAGCCGGTGGCGGCGTCGACGAAGGAAGTTCCGCACAATCCGTCGCAGCACACCCTCACCGTGCGCCTCACCGGCCTCGCGCCCGGCCGCTACATGGCCCGCGTGCGCAGCCTCGGCTCCGACGGTGTGCCGCTGTCATTCGACGCGCCGGAGAATGTGACGGTGGAGTTCGTGGTGCGCTGATGATGATCGCGAATGCGCGATCGTGGCTGAGCGAAGCACATTGAGCGCTTCTGTCGTGATGGCGCGACGCCCATCCGGAGCCCCGGCACGCCAGGAACAGGCATTCGCGGACGGCCACGTGGGGTCGCGGCTCTCGCGACTCGCCTACAAACCGCCGGACACCTCGAGCGTCGTACCGGTGATGTACCCGGCCTCCTTGCTCGCGAGGAACAACACCGCATTCGCCACGTCGGCGGGCGTGCCGAACCGGCGCAACGGCACCATCGCCTTGTGCTCCTCCAGCACCTTCGGGTCGACGTCGGCTATCAGCGCCGTCTCGATGAACCCCGGCGACACGCAATTGACGGTGATGCCGCGCTTCGCGACTTCCTTGCTCAGCGACCGCATCAGACCGATCTGGCCGGCCTTGCTGGCCGAGTAGTTGGCCTGGCCGTTGAAGCCGAACCACGAGGCGGGCGACGTGATGTTGATGATCCGACCGTAGCGCTGGCGCACCATCGCCTGCACGCCGAACTTGCACATGACGTAGGTGCCCGTGAGGTTGGTGTGGATCACCGCGTTCCAGTCGTCGAGCGACATCATCGCCAGCGGCTGGTCGCGGCGGATGCCTGCATTGTTGACCAGCACCTGCGGCTTCGTGCCGGCCGCGTCGAGCTCGCGGAAGAACGCCTCGACGGCCGCGTGGTCGGCGCAGTCGAGTTGCGCGAGTTGCAGGCGCGCGCGCGTCGCGTCGTCGGGCAGCGCATCGCGGAACGCCTCGGCCGCGGCTGTGTCCTTGCCGTACGTGGCAACCACCCTGCCGCCGGCCGCGAGGAACGCCTCGGCCATGCCGCGCCCGAGGCCACGCGTGCCGCCGGTGATGATCGCCGTCTGGTCAGCGAAATCGTAGCGCGTGCTCATGATGCCGTGCGCTCCGCCTTGCGGGCCTCGTATCGCGCCTTGCCCGCCGCGAAGTACGAGCGGTCCTCGTCGGTCTCCAGCGCCAGCGCGGGCACGCCCGACGCGGGTCGGCCGTCAGCGCCGATCGCGACAAACGTGAGGTACGCCTCGCAGATGTGGTTGCGCACGCCGGTCAGCGGCTTCTCGGTTTCGACGTGCACGCGCAGCTCCATGCTGGTGCGCGCGGTGAAGGTCACGCGCGCATCGAAGTGCACGAAGTCGCCGCCGCGCGCCGGCGCGAGGAAGTCCAGGCGATCGATCGAGGCGGTGACGACGAGCTGCCGGCAATGCTTGATCGCGGCGATCGCGGCAATGCGGTCGATATGCGAGACCAGCGCGCCGCCGAACAGGCCGCCGTGGTTGTTGGTCTCTTCGGGCATCACTACGGTGCTGCTGGTGGTCAGCGATTCGCGCGGCGACTTCGGTTGCACGGTCATGCGGGGCTCGGGGCGGAGAGGGGTGGAATGCGAGTGGTACCACATCGCGAAGATCAACAAGAGCCGCGACCGGAGAGAGCGGATGAGGGCGCGAGCCGCACGTCCACCGGGATGTCCACGGGGATGTCCTCGGGGGTATCGCGGTCGCTCGCCGTACATCCGCTCCCTGACGGTCGCGGCTCTTGTTGAGGTCGCGGTTCGTGTCAGGTCGGCGGGTTCTCGGCGAGGAAGCGCTTCTCGAACGTGGCGATCGCGGCTTCCAGGCCGGCCGCGTGTTTCTGGATCAGCTTGCCGATCGCCTCCAGCATCTCCGGCTTGACCTTGCCGGGATCGACCGACTTGATCGAGCCGTTGTTGGCGACCTGCGACTTCACCTTCATGCCCTCGGCCGCCAGTTCCTGCCCGGCCACCATCACGTACTGCAGCACCTCGGGCGGCAACAGCTCCGCCGCACCAGCGGGGCCCGACTTCGCCTTCGCCACAACCGCCATCACCTCGTCGTGACGATCGCGCAGCAGCTTGCCGAGGTCGAGGATCACCTCGGACAGGTCTTCAAGCACGTAGGCGAGGTCGTTGAGCACGACCACGCCGATCGGCTCCTTCGATTCGAGATACTCTTCGTGGTCACGACGCTTGCGAGGCATGCTTCTTCGCTCCGGCAGGATGGTAGTGGTGATGGAAGTCTGTTTGTCTGACGACGCGGGTAGAACGACCAGAAGCTGCGGATGGTTCGGCGATGCGAGGAACTCCCGGAGCAGTGACCGCGACCACGCCGTGCCCGCTGTGCGGCACGAGTGAGGTGTGGCCGTGCGCGCAGCACGACCGCCGCGGCCGGCCGCTGGTGAATGTGATGTGTGCGCGCTGTTCGCTGGTTCGCGTCGATCCGCTGCCCACGGCCGATGAGCTGGAGGTCTACTACCGCGAGGTGTATCGGGCCGACTACAAGGGCCAGCGCAACCCGCGGCCGAAGCACGTGTGGCGCGAGTTCCGGCGGGCGGCCGATCGTGCGCGACGCCTGCAGGACTGCGCGGTAGCGGGCGCGCGGGTGCTCGACGTCGGCTCGGCGCTCGGCGTGCTGGTCGCCACGCTGCGCGCACGCGGTGTGGAGGCGGTGGGTCTGGAGCCGGACGCCGCGTACTGCGACTACTCGCGGCGCGCGTGGGGCCTCACGATCGACAACGTGTTCATCCGCGACTTCGAGACGGCGCAGCGGTTTGATCTGGTGACCGTGTTCCATGTGCTCGAGCACATGCCGGACTTCATGGCGACGCTGCGGCGGGTGCGCGGGCTGCTCGCGCCGGGCGGCAAACTGTACGTGGAGGTGCCGGATATCCTGGCGACGAACGCGTCACCGCGAGGGCGGTATCACAGCGCGCACGTCGTGGGGTTCTCGGTGGCAACCATGACGGCGGCGCTGGAACGGGCCGGGTTCCGGGTGCTGGAGTGCCGGAAGATCAGGGGCTTCGAGAACCTGGAGGCGATGGCCGAGGTGGGCGAGGAGCGTGAGATGGTGGACGTGGATGCGAGCGCGGCGTACCGCGTGCTGCAGTCGCATACCGGGGTGCGGTATGCGCTGGGGTTGAGCTGGCTGG
>JBFWQT010000278.1:0-9256 GCA_050249295.1 Planctomycetota bacterium | reverse complement strand
CCTCTTCACCGTGTCCTCCGTGTACTCCGTGGTCAAATCTGTATTAGCAACGTGCGGCCCGCGCCACGCCGTCAGCGGAATCGAAGTCGCGACGCGACGTTCGTTCATTGTCAGCCACATAGGAGCACGCAGAGCTTCACGCCGGTCGTGAGCCCCTTCGTGGTCCTTCGTGTCCTTCGTGCCTTTGTGGCTGGCAATGCAGAGCCAACCAGATCAGGGTCAGAGCCTCTGACCCCGTCTGACCCCGATCAACCGATCCACCGACGGCCCCACGCCGGAAGGAAACCGGAACACACCCCATCGCGCAGGCAGAACCTCGCCGCGAAGCGTATTATCCAGCGACAGGCGGGGAGCGCGCGCAACCACGCGACAGCGACTCACCCCTTTACGCACAACGGCCGCGTTGCGTCCGTGCGCGCGCTACCCGGACTGTCGAGCCGGCAACTGTGAGGCCAACATGGGCGGTGACGTCTCCGGCAAGGACCTGAAGAAACGCGGCTGGCCGCCCGGTCCGCTGTTCAAGCTGGCCATCGAAGCGGCCAACACGGCCCGCACGCAGAAGGTCGTGCGCGGCAAGAAAGAAGCCCTCGAGCGCCTGGACGACGTGATCCAGAAGCCGCACGAGTTCGCCGACGACGCCGTGTTCGGCGCGCTGGCCAACCAGATTCTCGACGACAAGGGCCGATCGAAAGAAGCGAAGCTCGCCGACACGCCGATCGAATATGCGATCTGGGGCGAGGACGGCATGGACGAGCAGACGCTCTCGCAGATGGAGAACGCCTGCCGACTGCCGATTACCGCGGCCGCGGCGCAGATGCCGGACGGCCATGTCGGCTACGGCCTGCCGATCGGCGGCGTGGTCGGCGTGCGCAATGCGGTCATTCCGTATGGCGTCGGCGTGGACATCGCGTGTCGCGTGCGGCTCAGCGTGATTGACCTGGACGCGGCGCGGATCGAGGGCATGCGCGGCATGCTCGTCAACTCGCTGTGCGAGGAGACCGCGTTCGGCATGGGCGCGAAGTTCAAGGGCAACGAGCTGCGCCAGCACGAGGTGATGGAGGACCCGGCCTGGGACGAGCTGCCCGGCGACCTGAAGCGACTGAAGGAGAAGGCCTGGTCGCAGCTCGGCAGCAGCGGATCGGGCAACCATTTTGTCGAGTGGGGCGAGTTTGTCGTCGAGCGCAAGGACGCCGACACCGGCAACCTCGCGCCGGGCCGCTACCTGGCGTTGCTCTCGCACAGTGGCAGCCGCGGGTTCGGCGCGCTGACGGCCGATCATTACACGAAGGTGGCGATGAGTCGCACGAAGCTGCCCTACCCGCAGCGTCATCTCGCGTGGCTCGACCTCGACTCGGCCGACGGGCAGGAGTACTGGCTGGCGATGAACCTGGCCGGCCGTTACGCGCACGCCAACCACGAGTGCATCCACCGCGAGGTGCTGAAGAACGCCGGCTTCAAGGCGGCCGTGGTCTTCGAGAACCACCACAACTTTGCCTGGAAGGAAGAGCACAACGGCGAGGAGCTGATCGTGCATCGCAAGGGTGCGACGCCGGCCGCGAAGGGCGAGCTCGGCGTGATCCCCGGCACGATGGCTGACCCCGGCTTCATTGTGCGCGGCAAGGGCAACGCGTCGTCGCTCAACAGTGCGGCCCACGGCGCCGGCCGTCGCATGAGTCGCAAGAAGGCGAAGGAGACGCTGACGAAGCACGACATGGCCGACTACCTGAAGAAGCGCAACGTGCAGCTGCTGTCGGCCGGGCTCGATGAGTCGCCGCGCGCGTACAAGAACATCCGCGAGGTGATGGCCTACCAGGCCGACCTGGTGGAGGTGATCGCCGAGTTCCATCCGCGCATTGTGCGCATGGCCGACGACGGCACGAGCGAGGATTGACCGCACTGTTGTCAGCGCGGATCGAACACGTGCCGGCAGTCGTTGCAGCGCAGGCGGATCAGCGGTCCGCGCAACATCGCAATGCCGAGCCAGGCGACCGGCCAGAGGGTGAGAATCCCCAGAATTGGCAGCGGCAGCAGACGCGCTGTGATCAGGCCGCCCAGCCACCACCACACCGCCACGCGCCAGCGGATCGTTCGATAGCATCGTGTGCGTCGCGACCCGCAGGCCGGGCAGCGATCCCCCGTCGGCTCTTTTTCGTCGTCGTCGTCCGCGGTTTCGACCGCGGCATCGACCGCGGGTATCGCCATCGCAAACGCGCGGCGCTCGTCGGCGTACGCTCCGATGAGGCGGCCGCGCGCCGGTGAGTCGCACAGCACGTCGATCGCCTCGCCTTCATCGGCGGCCGCCACTACGAGTTTGGTCTGGTCGAGCGCGTGCATCAGCGACCAGTTCAGCGTCGTGTGAAACAGGTCGGAACTGGTGCAGCCGATGCCGGCCGCGATCAGCAGCGACTTCGCGAGCTGGAACTCGTACGGATCGTCGAAGCGCGCAATCACCACCGGCCGCGCGTCGGCATCATGATCGGTCATCGCCGGGCCGTGGAAAGCGCCGTGTACAGATTGAACGAGTACACTCGCGGGGCGGTATCTACCGGCCGCCGCCGCCGCCAGCGCCCATCAAGGGCCGCATCACGCTGATGTCCTCGCGCAGCCCGCGCAGCTCCTCCGACACCTGCTTCAGGCCGGCGCGCAGCTCCTGCAGCCACGCCTCGGCCTCGTCGATGCTGCGATCCGAGCGCATCGGCTCGATCAGCGTGATCATCCGGTCGAACGCACCCTGGATCGACGTCGCCCGCTGCTCGGCGCGCTCGAGCGCCTGACGCACCATCCCCAGCTCGCGCGTCACCTCGGCCGGGCCGGCTACTGCACGGTCGATCGCCGACTGCTGCTCCTGCGGCAGCCGCACTTCCACGCCGTTGACCGCCACCACGCAAAGGGCCGTGGCAATGCCGGTCAGCCCGAGGCCGCACAACAGCAGCCCGGCAATCCAGATGGTGCGTGACATGATTGTGTACCTCGCCACTTGGTGTCCGCCAGGGAGCGTCCGCGGGCGTCGCAAGGGGACAGCCCGCAGGAGGTGAACAACCCGGCGGCGCAGGCCATTCCACCATTCGGCCGGGCGCGACAGGGCCGGCCCGGCGTTGTAGATTGGTCCCGCTGCCCCCGGCCCGGCCCGACCGACGACAACGCCCATGAAAGCGCTGCGCATCCAGTTTCTCGTCTGCCCCCAACGCGACTTCATCGGCACCCGCGACGAGCTCGAGCCGGCGCTGCTGAAGGAATACGAGTGGGCCGCGTCGGATAACTTCTACCGCGCGCGCAACACCACGCTGCGCTGGGAGAAGCCGGGCGACGTGGTCGTGCCGCGCAACACGCAGGGCGTGGCCGTGGCGGACGAGCCGATCCGCGACTTCTGGTCGCTGGTGAAGGAGAAGCGCAAGCTGCACATCGGCCCCGAGATGGTCAAGCGGCTGCGCCACGACGGCGGCGCCGATGACCCGTTCGTGCGCACCGTCAAGCGGCTGTACAGCGGCGATACGCCGGTGGGCGACCACCTGAAGGTGGTGATCGACGAGGACTGGCACCCGCGCAGCTGCGGCGAGTTCCCGATCTTCGGCGTGCACTGCGTGAAGGGCAGCGAAGGCGCGATGCTGGCCGGCGAACTGCAGGAGTACCGCTGGGACAACCGCACGCATGTGCTGCGCGCCAACAGCGTCAACCCGGCCGCCAACCCGGCCGACTACAAGGCGCTGCTCGAAGAGGTGCTGGCCGGCGAGAAGCCCGAGTACGTGAAGGCCGGCGTGATGGGCGTCTACACGCACATCAAGGTGGAGTACCTTGCCGTCGCGCTGAGCACGATGTGGCCGTGGCTCAAGCCGGACCAGATCGGCATCTGCGCGCCGTTGTGTTCGTCGCAGACGCTGGACGACCACGAGGTGGGCCTGCGCAAGATGCAGGTGCTGGGCTTCCGCGTGTTCAAGGAGCTCGACCCGTACCTCGAGTGGCTCGGCGCGGAGATCAACTGATCAACCGAACGGCTGATCAATTGGACCGCGACGCGACCGGAGCGGAATCGCAAACAGCCTGAAACTTGTCCTTTTTTGCCGCGTCCATATAGATTGCGGTGCACCCCCTCATTTGTTCGCTGGAAAACACAGATGGCCAAGGACCCGCGCGACTCCCGGCGGAATCGTCCCCAACCTCCTCCACCACCGCCACCGCCGCCCCGCCGGGGCAGCCAGCGGCCGGAGGATGCACCGATCGACGCCACGCTCGAACCGCGCAGCCGGCGAGTCGCGCCACAACCGCAGGCGCCGCCCTCGGCCGGGCTGCCGCCACCGCGCGCCGGATCCAACCGGCCACAGGACGTCGATGTCTCCGCGCCCACCATCGACATCGACATGTCGCGACGGCCGCCGGTCGCCACGATCCTCGGCCTGGACGAGCAGGAGCACGTCGACCTGCAGAAGACGGTGGCCGACGGCCAGAGCGGCGTGCACGTCTCGTTGCCGCCGCTGAAGACGCAGCCGGGGTCGTCGTCGTCGCGCACCAGCGGCCGGCTCGCGGGTGTCGCGCGTTCGGGCAGCACCATCGACGTGAGCATCGACGCGCACGGCAAGTACCTGATCGAGGGCGAACTCGCGCGCGGCGGCATGGGCGCGATCCTGCGCGGCTTCGACCGCGACATCCGCCGCAACATCGCCATGAAGGTGATGCTCTCCGACACGCCGAAGAAGTCGCAGGTCGCGCGCTTCCTCGAAGAGGCCCAGGTGACGGGCCAGCTCGAACACCCCAACATCGTGCCGGTGCACGAAGTCGGCGTGGACGATCGCAACCGCCTGTACTTCACGATGAAGCTGGTCCGCGGCCAGTCGCTGAAGGAGCGCCTCGGCGAGATCCGCGCCAGCGTGATGAAGGGCCGCGGCGACGAGGCGTTCCCGCTGATGGAGCGCATCGACATCTTCCGCAAGATCTGCGACGCGATCGCGTTCGCCCACAGCAAGGGCGTGATCCACCGCGACCTCAAGGCCGAGAACGTGATGCTCGGCGAGTTCGGCGAGGTGCAGGTGATGGACTGGGGCATCGCGCGCGTCACCGGTCGCTCCGACAAGAGCGGCGGCGAGGCGGTGATCTCCGACCGCGTGGACGAGGGCATCGCGCGCACCATGGACGGCGCGGTGGCCGGCACGCCGGCGTACATGAGCCCCGAGCAGGCGCGCGGCGAGATCGCGAAGATCGACCAGCGCTCCGACGTGTTCTCGCTGGGCGCGATCCTCTACGAGATGGTGACGTTCACCGCGCCGTACCGCGGCGAGAGCGTCTGGAAGGTGCTCGACAAGGCGCGCAAGGGTGTGGTGCAGGCGCCGTCGTCGCGCATCGAGCAGGACTACGGCAACGTGCGCGGCGGCACCGTGCGACGGGCGGGTGGCGCGGCCGGCGGCGCCGAGCTGCGCAGCACGGGTGGTGCGCCCGCGATCCCGCGCGAGCTCGAAGCCGTGGTGATGAAGGCGATGGCGCGCGCGCCGATGGAGCGCTACCGCAACGTGCGCGAGCTGCGCAACGACATCGACGCGTGGGCCGAGGGCCGCACGCTGCGCGCCGCCGACTACTCCACGTGGCAGCTGTTCTCCAAGTGGGTGCAGCGCAACAAGGCCGCCGCGATCGGCACGGCCGCGACGCTGCTGGTCGGCATTGTCGGCCTGATCGTGATCTTCGCGATGAACGCCGCCGCCGACGAACGCCGCATCAACGAGGTGGCCGCGGCCGCCGTGCAGGCCGAGCAGACGACGCGCGCCGAGGAGTCGAAGAAGGCGCTCGACAAGAAGCGCGCCGCCGCGGGGGAACTCTGGTCGGCCGGGCTCGAACTGCTGCACGCGGCACAGAAGGTGCCGTTCAACGAGAGCTCGCCGCAGGCCTACCTCTTCGCGCGTCTGCCCGCCGCGCGTCGCCTCGGCCGTGCGCTGCAGGATCATCCCGACGCGCCGGCCGGGTGGCGCGAACAGCTCGACAACCTCTGCCGCGAGTTGCAGGCCAACTGCGAGAAGGTCGGCGACTACGCGCTCGCGCAGCACGTCGCCGGGTCGGCGCGCGACTGGGGCGCGATCAGCGAGAGCGAGGAAACCACCCGGCTCGCGCACACCGAGGCCGTCCGCCAGCAGCAGATTGAAGCTGACCGCAAGCGACTGCAGGACGTGCTCGGCAAGATCCGCAACGCCGAGAACGGCAACAGCGGTCTGCCCGACGACGGCCATCGTCTGGTGCCCGGCGAGATTGACGAACGTGCGCGCCAGGTGGCCGCGCTCGACAGCGCCGAGGTGACGCGCGACCTGATGACCACCGTGATGGCCGACCTGAGCGCGCGCCAGGCCGGCAACACCAACGGCGTGATGGGCACCGCCGAGCGTCGCTGCGCGCTGTTCGCGCTGTCGTTGCGCGGCGACATCCACGAGGCGGCCGAGGGCAAGCGACTGCCCGACCTCGCACGCGACGTGCTCGGCACGCCGCCGGCGTTCATGGGCAACGACGAGTTCGCCGAGTGGATCTGGCTGGCCGCGCGACTGCAGGCGCAGCACGCGGCGTTCGGTGAGGGCGCGGCGATCTCGTCACTCGTGCCGCCCGCCTACACCAGCGAGACGAGTTCGTGGAAGCGCGATCTCGACCAGGTGCAGCAGTGGCTCGATCTCGCGCAGAACCGTCGCGGCTCGATGCTGCCGGTGCCGTCGGATCACCCGCACGACATGTTCGTCGACACGCCCGAGTACCTGCAGAGCGTGAGTTCGCTGGGCGACCTGCTGGCCCGCACCGCGCGCTCCGGCTCGGCCTACACGCGGCTGCTGCTGCAGGTCGGGCAGTCCGGCAAGCTGCCCGACGGCCGTCGCTTGTCCACGCGCGAGCTGGTCTTCGTGATCGATCAGCTCGGCCTGTACGGCGACACGCGCCCGCCGGACGCCGACGATCCGGAGTCGGCCGCGCCAGTGGTGTTGCAGCAGACGCTCGACGCGCTGCCCGATCTGTGGGTCGGCCTGCGTCCGCCGGCGGGCGTGGACCAGACCGCGTGGCATGCGCGGCGCATCCTCGGCCTGGCCGCGGCGCTCAACCTTGCGCGACTCAACGTCACCGACAGCGCCGCCGCGATCTACCGCAAGCGCGCCGCCTCGCCGCAGCACTCGGTGTTCTGGAATCGCCTGCTGCTACCGCTCCAGCTGATGCCCGCCGACGCTGCGACCGTGGCGAACGAACAGCCGGCCGGCACCGACACGTCGGAGGTCGACCGGCTGGCGACGGAGGCCAAGGCGGAGGCGGATGCGGGCAACCACCAGCGCGCGATCGAGCTGTACACCCGCGTGCTGGCGCTGGAGCCCCACCGGTCGGGCGCTCGCGCGGGTCGTGCATTCAGTCACATGCTGCTCAACCATCTGCGCGAAGCGGAGCAGGACTACACCGAGGCGATCCGCATTGAACCCGGCCGCGGCGACCTGTACGTCGCGCGCGCCGCCGTCTACCTGCGCACGCGCGAGCCGCAGAAGGCGATGGACGACTACGACCGGGCCGTGCAGGTCGATCCGTCGGCGATCACCGCGTGGGTCAATCGCTCGACCCTGCGCGGCCAGCAGGGCGACTTCGCCGGCGCGATCAGCGACCTCACGATGGCGCTGCGCATCGACCCCAAGCAGCCGGTGGCATGGCGCAACACAGCAGTCTGCCGCGTGCAGCTCGCCGATCGCACCAGCGACCCGGCGGCGAAGCGCCAGCTGCTGCTCGACGCGCTGACCGCCTTCGACAACTGCCTCCGGCTGGCGCCCGACAACGCCGGTGCGTTTGCTGACCGTGGCGCGACGAGGGTGCGGCTCGGCGACTACCGGACCGCGCTGGAAGACTTCGACCGTGCGATCCGCCTCGAGCCGGACCGCGGCGGCAACTACCAGTTGCGTGCCGAATGCTACGCCAAGCTGGCAAACGAGTACCCGGCCGGCAGCACCGAGGCCGACGAGTGGAACCAGCGTGCATTGCGCGACTGCGCGAAGTGGATCGAGCTCGAGCCCGAGAACCCCGGGTCGTACATCAACCGCGGTGTCACGCTGCTCAATATGTCGCGCAATGACGACGCCGAGCGCGACCTGCTCGCGGCCCTGCGACTGGACGCGCGCAACTACGCGGCCTGGATGTACATCGGTGTGCTGCGCGGCATCCGCCGTGACAATCGTGGCGCGCACGAGGCGTTCGACAAGGCGGCGGCATTCGCGCCGGCGGGCGCAAAGGCCACGGTGGAGGGCTACCGGCAACGCTACGCGGGCCCGCGCTGAGGCGGCGTGTTGCTACACTGCGCGCCGACCGACGCCCCGCACCGCTGCCATGCCGCTCGATTACCAGCAGATTGTCACCACGCCGTTCGACGAGAACACCTGGCTGCTGAAGTGCACCGCCACGCGGCGCTTCGCCGTGGTTGATCCGGGCAACGGCAGCGTCAACCGCGTGCGCGGCCTGATCAACGACGGCTGGACCTGCGAGCGCATCCTGCTCACGCACGCGCATCTCGATCATGTGTGGGACCTGCCGGCCGTGAAGGAACTGACGGGGGCGCCGATCCACATGCACCAGGACGACGTGGAGTTGCTCGGCCATGCGCCGTACCAGGCGGCGATGTTCGGCATTCCCGGCGACTTCGAGATGCCGCCGGCCGAGGCGGCGAACTTCCTCGATACCGGCGACACGGTGATGGTCGGCGAGACGTCGCTGTGGGTGTTCCAGACGCCGGGGCACTCGCCGGGCAGTATCTGCTTCTACCGTGGCGGCGCGAATCCGCGCGTGGTGCCGGGCGAGGCCGGGCACGAGAGCGAGTGGCGTCTGGAGTGCGAGCACCCGGACGTGCACGGCGAGTGCATCGTCGGTGACCTCGTGATCTGCGAGTCGGTCGGCCGGACGGACCTGCCGGGTGGTAGCGAACGTCAGCTGCTGCACTCGATACTCAACCGGCTGTTCGCGCTGCCGCCGCAGACGCAGTTGCACGCCGGGCATTGCAAGTCGTCGAGCATCGCGCACGAGAGGCGGCACAACCAGGTGGTGGGTGGCCGCTGAGTTGGTGGTGCTGGTAGTGCTTCCGGTCCGAGCCGCGACCGGGAATGCCTGTTCCGGGCGAGCCGGGGGTGTAAGCCCCCGGAGTCTGGTTCTGGAACCAGCATCAAAGGGGCCCTCCGGGCGAGCCGGGGGTGTAAGCCCCCGGAGTCTGGTACTGCGGCGAGCGTTCGGCCCCACCAGGTCCGCGCCGCGCCACCAACAGAGTCATGTGCTGGTCCCAGAACCA
>JBFWQT010000277.1:0-9270 GCA_050249295.1 Planctomycetota bacterium | reverse complement strand
GCCCGGCCGCGTGGTCGCTCACTCCCTTTTCTTCGTCTTCCTCGCCTCTTGCAGCCCCGAAGGGGCGGGCACAGGGTTGGCCCCGGGTGCAACCCGGGGTCGCGGTGCGCGACCGCTCACTCCCTCTTCATCTTCTTCCTCGCCTCTTGCAGCCCCGAAGGGGCGGGCACAGGGTTGGCCCCGGGGCGCGCGACCGCTGTTCTGCTTCCTCGCCTCTTGCAGCCCCGAAGGGGCGGGCACAGGGTTGGTCCCGGGTGCCACCCGGGGTCGCGTGCGCGACCGCTCTTCTTCTTCCTCGCCTCTTGCAGCCCCGAAGGGGCGGGCACAGGCTTGGCCCCGGGTGCAACCCGGGGTCCGGTGCGCGACTGCTCACTCACTCCCTCCCTCCCTCCCTCACTCACTCACTCCCTCACCCCTCACCCCTCACTCCACAGGATCACTCGAGTCTCGCGGGGTCGTACTCGATGCCGTGTCTGCGAAGCAGCAACTCCCATTCCGCCTTCGAACTGCCGTGGACGCGATGATGCTCGGCTTGACCCTCGATGTACGCGACCACGCGATCGCGCGACGACTCGCTGACGCTGAACGCGCCGTACGACTCCTGCCATGCAAAGCCGATGCGGAACTCGGCCATGAACCAGCGCGTCGATCGAGCCTTCAGTTCGCGCTCCACGTCGGCCGTCGCAAGGCGCGTCGGCAGATCGATCAGCAAGTGCACATGATCAAACCAACCGCCGACGGCGTGGACGAAGCAGCCGAGATCCCTGGCGAGCGACGCGAGAAACCCGAACAGGCCGGGCTGGGCGGCCTCGTTGAGGTTCGCCTCACGGCCCCTGGTGGCGAAGACGATGTGGATCAACTGGCGAGAGTACGCCATCGCACGATGTGTGTGGGGTCGCTTTGAAGACGAGACGAGACAAACGATCGCGCGCCGACGCGAGCGAATCAAGCCGGGAGAGTTGGCCGGTGGTCGGCCCGGGTTGCACCCGGGGTCACCGTGCGCGCGAATCCCTCCGGAGCCTGCGAAGCAGGCGCTCGCATGTGGGCGGTACCGTGTGTACGAGCCGCCTGCTGCGCAGGCTCCGGAGGGGAAGATGTGCGCCACCCGGACCCCGGGTTGCACCCGGGGCCAACCCTGTGCCCGCCCCTTCGGGGCTGCAAGAGGAAAGGAGGGCCTTGCTCTGAGCGCGCAGTGTTCAGCGGGATGATGCGGTTCGGCAAATACGACAGCCCGCTGCTGCTCGACGCCGTGGCGTGTCTCATCGCCAGGGACGAGCGAAGTGATGCCAAGCAACTCGCGGCTCGTGCCTGGCTGCGTGCCGCCGAACTCACGGCGTCGCCGCTTGATGCGAAGGCCTACCTGACGGACGCGCGGGACGTGCTCCACATGCAGACCAATGTGAATCTCGACGACGTGAAGGCCGAACTCGCGGTCGAACTGGACGAGGCCAACACGTGGTTTGCCGGGCTGTGCGCCAACGAACAGGCGTGGATCGCCAGCGGCGCAGACGTGGACGCCAGGTTCGCCGCGACCTACCCGGACGAGCCCACCACCGACTACCGCCAGGAGAAGCTCTCACCCGCAGCGTGGGCCATCTATGGGATCCTGGCGGCGCTGGTGGTCATTGTCGGCCTGATACTGGTCTGGTGGCTCCGTCGCCGCAAGCGCCGTCACTTGCTTGCCCGCTGACACCCCGGCGTACGCGGCCTGATCGCGCGCCTCACATCGGACAATCCGGTGCCCGCGGCGGAGTCGCCGATTGGCCTTGGCCGATGCCCCGCGGGCGCCAGGATGGTACCTTCCACCGCACAACCGTGTCCTTCGCGCTGCCTACCCCGGCGGACGCGCCGTTCATCGACTGACGACGAGAGAGACGCATGGCTGACGTTGAAATGAAACCCCTGATCGGGCGACTCAACCGCTTCTGCCAATCGGCCATGGAAGGCGCGGCCGGCCTGTGCATGACGCGCACCAACTATCAGGTCACCGTCGAGCACGTCGTCTCGCGCATGCTCGACGAGACCTCGGCCGACGTGCACCTCGTGCTGCAGCACTTCGGCGTCGAGCCGTCGCGCGTGCAGGCCGTGCTCACCAAGGACCTCGACGGCCTGAAGGTCGGCAACGGTGGCCGCCCCGTCATCTCGCCGCTGCTGGCCGACTGGATCCAGGCTGCATGGGTGCAGTCGTCGCTGAACTTCAACCTCGGCCAGATCCGCTCGGGCGCGATGTTCTACACGCTGCTGAAGAACAGCGCCCGCTTCGCCAGCGGCGGCTACACCGACCTGCTCGGCAACATCTCGCTCGAGGAGTTCAGCAAGAAGTTCGAGGACATCGTCGGCAACTCGGCCGAGGCCCTCACGCCGCGGCTCGGCACCGAGACCGTCGCGGCCTCGCGCCCGGGTGCTCCCGGTCGGGCCGGTGCAGCTGGCGGCGAAGCGCTGGCCAAGTACTGCACCGACTTCACCGCCAAGGCTGCGCAGGGCAAGGTCGACCCGGTGTTCGGCCGTGAAGCCGAGATCCGGCAGATGATCGACATTCTCGGTCGCCGCCGGAAGAACAACCCGATCTGCGTCGGCGAGCCGGGCGTGGGCAAGACGGCCGTGGTCGAAGGCATGGCGTTGCGCATCGCCGAGAACGACGTGCCGGATTCGCTGCGCGGCGTGGTGCTGATGGGCCTGGACCTCTCCTTGCTGCAGGCCGGTGCGAGCGTGAAGGGCGCGTTCGAGGAGCGCCTGAAGAACGTGCTCGACGAGGTCAAGGCGAGCCCCAAGCCGATCATCCTGTTCATCGACGAGGCCCACACGCTGATCGGCGCTGGCGGCGCGGCGGGCACGAACGACGCTGGTCAGCTGCTCAAGCCGGCGCTGGCGCGCGGCGAGCTGCGCACGATCGCCGCGACGACCTGGACCGAATACAAGAAGTACTTCGAGAAGGACGCCGCGCTGAGCCGCCGCTTCCAGCTGGTCAAGCTCGACGAGCCGAACGACGCGGTGGCGACCACCATGCTCCGCGGTCTGCGCGGCGCCTACGAGAAGTCGCACGGCATCGTGATCCGCGACGAGGCCCTGAAGGCCTGCGCCGAGCTGGGCAGCCGCTACATCGCCGGCCGCTTCCACCCGGACAAGGGCATCGACCTGATGGACACCTCGGCGGCCCGCGTGAAGGTGGCGCTGGGCACCAAGCCGCCGGTGCTGTCCGACACCGAAACCGCCATCGCGACGGCCGAGCGCGAGATCTACACGCTGGAGCGCGACCGCGAGACCGGCGGCAAGATTGACGAGGAGCACCTGCAGGAGCTGCGCGACCTGGTGGTCAAGCTCAACGGCGAGCGCCAGTCGCTGCACGATCGCTGGCAGACCGAGAAGAAGCTGGCCGACAAGGTGATGGCGCTGCGCGAGCGCGTGATCGTCATCAACCAGAAGGCCGGGCTCGCGGCCAAGGTCGCCGCGGAAGCGAAGAAAGAGACGGCCGAGCCGGACGACCAGCTGGAGCAGAAGATCCAGCATACGCGCGTGATGAAGAAGCAGGAGGACGCCGCCACCGCGCCCGCGGGCGACGCCGGTGAGACCGACGCCAGCGGTCTGCCGGCCAACGCCACCGACGAGCAGGTCAAGGCGGCGTTCGAGGCCACGCAGGCCGAGCTCAAGGCGGTGCAGGGCGACGACCCGCTGATGCACACCGAGGTGACCGCCGAGGTGGTGGCGCGCGTCGTGGCCGACTGGACCGGCGTGCCGATGGGCAAGATGATCCGCGACCAGGCGTCGCAGGTGCTCGAGCTCGAGAAGAACATCAAGAACCGCATCAAGGGTCAGGACCACGTCGCCAGCATCATCGGCGAGATCGTCCGCAGCTCGAAGGCTGGCCTGAAGGATCCGGCGCAGCCCAACGGCGTGTTCCTGTTTGTCGGCCCGTCGGGCGTGGGCAAGACCGAGACCGCGCTGTGCGTCGCCGACGAGCTGTTCGGCGGCGAGAAGTTCATGACCGTGATCAACATGAGCGAGTTCCAGGAGGCCCACACCGTGAGCCGCCTGATCGGCTCGCCGCCCGGCTACGTGGGCTACGGCGAGGGTGGCCAGCTGACCGACGCGGTGCGCCAGAAGCCGTATTCGGTGGTGCTGCTCGACGAGATCGAGAAGGCGCACCAGAAGATCATGGAGCTGTTCTACCAGGTCTTCGACAAGGGCAAGCTGACCGACGGCGAAGGCCAGGAAGTGGACTTCAAGGACACGATCATCTTCATGACGTCGAACCTCGGCACGCAGGAGATCGTGGACGCGTGTGGCGGCGGCGACTCCGACGAGGACGAGCGGCCCGACCACAAGGCGCTGGAGGAGAAGATCCGGCCGAAGCTCAACGAGTTCCTCAAGCCGGCGCTCGTCGCACGCATGACGGTGGTGCCCTTCTACACGATCAGCCGCAAGGCGCTGCGCGACATCACGAAGCTCAAGCTCGGCAAGATCGAGAAGCGCCTGATGGAGTCGCACAAGATGAAGATGGAGGTCGATCCGAAGGTGATCGACACCATCGCCGCCCGCTGCACCGACGTGGACACCGGCGCCCGCAACGTGGACCACATCCTGCGTGGCTCGCTGCTGCCGGCGATGAGCACCGAGATCCTGACGCAGATGAGTGGCGAGAAGATGCCCGCGAAGGTGACGATCAACGTCAGCGAAGCCGGCGACTTCACCTACACGTTCACCGGCTGATCTGCCGGCCATGTGGTGCAGGCTTCCAGCCTGCCATGTGGTGCAGGCTTCCAGCCTGCCACGTGGTGCAGGCTTCCAGCCTGCACAGAGAAACCAGCACGCGGGGCAGGACTGGCAAGTGCCGGTCCTGCCCCGCGTGCCTGTCAGTTGGTGTATTATCCAGTCGGCACGAATGTCGCCTGTGACCGGGCGAGCCGGGGACGTGAGTCCCCGGAGGGGAGAACGCACCGCACCCAATGGCACTGCGCATCAACCGGGTCCACATCCGTGGCTTGAAGGCCATCAAGGAGTTGAACCTGCCGGAAGACGGGTTCCTCTGGGACGGCCGCATTCCGGACGTGGTGGTGATCGGTGGTGTGAACGGCAGCGGCAAGACGACGCTGCTGGAGTTCCTGTGGAACGTGGTGCGCTCCCTTGTCTATGGTCCGCCGAACACCGATGGACCATTTCCGATCAGTCTGCTGGGTGAGTCCTCGTCTGTCAGCCTCGGAGTCGAGACTACCGTGGCAGGACAGATCGAGTGGTCGGGGGCTGACGACGATGGAACGCCTTCGAGCTATGTTGCACGACGCATCCATGGGGGAACCATGTGCATCGTCAAGCGCAACTCGGACCCCTACAAGGATGAGCAGAGAAGCGCACTGTCACGCGGCTTGGCCGGGCGCAGCGTGCTGATTCCTTCCGACCGCTCGCTCACGACATTTGGCGACGCGATTTCTCTCAATCCGGAAAACGACCGATTCAGCAACGACGCGGTGTGTGTGCGTTGGAAGCCCGGAGACGCGCCCGAATCATCCTTGCAAGCCCTGCTGCAGCAGGCCCGCTGGCAGGACTTCAACCTGGAAAAGGCCGGTCGCCCCGCCGAAGCCACCCACGAGGCCGCCCTCACCGCTGCGTTCCATGCCGTCACCAACGGCGAGAAGCGAATCGTCTGGCCGGACGGCGGCAAGCTGCGCGTCGAACTGAAGGACGGCACGACCCACACACTGGACGAGTTGAGCAGCGGCGAGAAGCAGATGATCATCTTCTCCGCCCACCTTCGCCACCTCTGGAAGCCCGGCTCGCTGATCTTCATCGACGAGCCGGAGGCGCACCTGCACGACGTGTGGCAGACGAAGCTCTACGAGATCATCTGCGACTGGCAGCAGGAACTCGGCGGGCAGGTGTGGCTGGCCACCCAGAGCGCGCACTTCTTCGGCCTGGCCGAGGTCGGCAACACGCTGATTCTGGGCGGCAAAATCCTTGGCGTGCGGTGAGCCATGAGCAGGCTGACCGACGCCCTCAGGAACATCGAAGAGGCGCAGCGCCAGTCGCGCAGTGAGCGCGTGCTGTTTCTGGAGGGGCCCAGCGACGTACCGATTCTCTGCGCGTTGCTCGGCAACGCGGCTCCGGCCCGGGTGAAGATCCCGGTCGTCGATGATGTCGCGCTGTTCGGGCTGACCGGGAAGGGCGGTTCGGGGAGAGAAGCAGTCGAGTACCACGTCACCGCCGCAACCAGTCGGGGCATCCCGCACGTCCACGGCATTGTCGATGGCGACGGCGTATCGCTCGACCGGTGTCGGTCGGAGTTCGATCCGCCGTTTGCCGGCCCGTTGTTCAGGTGGCCCGCGTACAGCATCGAAGGGATGTTGGCGCACGGTGCGCCTCCACCGGCGCCCGGCATCGACAGCGACGCCGCGCTGCTCGCCGCGATCGAGCGGTATCTGCCGACTGCCGCACTCAACCGCCTCACCACCCGCATCCGCGATTCGCTGTCGAGGAACGGACTCTCCGGCTTCTTCACTCCCGCGCTCGACTCACGGCTGCTCACCGAGGAACAGTTGAAACAGCGTGCCGGGGCAGTCGCTGGAGAACTGGCCGACATCGAATCGCTGCTGGATGACGAGTTGCGCCTGGTGCGCGAATGGCACTCGGCCGGACTCGACGCGGCACTGGCCGCCGTCAACGGCAAGTGGCTGGTGGCACACCTGGCTGGCGGTGGGACTGCCCTGGACGACTGGTGCAACGTCGTCCGGGTCAACGGTGTCCATTCGGTCCGGCTGTGGTGGCAGCGCTGTGTGGCGCCACCCTCCTGACTTCGATCTGAGGTTGACGCCGGTACCCACAACGTCGACCACGGACTCAGGGAGTTTGCGCCAGTCTCACGGTGGCACGCGCGCTCGCGGCCGCGACCATGCTGCCGCGGGAACGTCGCACGACTACACGCCGGGCTCGGTCTGGCGGCGCAGATCAAGCACGCGATCCAGCTCGTCTTCGGGCAGCACATTCTGCTCGCGCGCCAGCTCGCGCACGGTCTTCGCACCGTCCGGCGCCGACGCCTTCGCGATCTTCGTCGCCGCGTCGTAGCCGATGCGCGGCGCCAGCGCGGTCGCCAGCGACAGGCTCAGCTCGTTCTTCGCGGCAATGCGCTCGGCGTTGGCCTTCAGCCCGTCAAGCAGCTTGCGCACAAACATGTCGCTGCTGTTGGCGAGCAGCTCGATCGACTCCAGCAGGTTGCGCGCGATCAGCGGCAGCATCGTGTTCAGCTCGAGGAAGCTGATCACGCCGCCCATCGTCACGGCCGCGTCATTGCCGATCACCTGCGCGCCAACCATGATGATCGACTCGCAGATCACCGGGTTGACCTTGCCCGGCATGATGCTGCTGCCCGGCTGAACGGCCGGCAGAGCCAGTTCGCCGAGGCCCAGCTTGGGGCCACTGCCGAGCCAGCGGATGTCGTTGGCGATCTTGATCAGCGCCTGCGCAAGCGTCTTCAACGTGGCGCTCATCTGCACCGCGCCGTCCTGCGCGGCCTGCGCTTCAAAGTGATTCGGCGCCTCGATGAACGGCACCTTCGTCAGCTCGCTGAGCCTGGCGGCCACGCGCTTGCCGAACTCCGGGTGCGTGTTGATGCCGGTGCCGACGGCCGTGCCGCCCTGGGCCAGCTCGCAGAGGTGCGGCATCGCATCCTTGATGTGCGCGACGCAGTGCTCGACCTGCGAGGCGTAGCCCGAGAACTCCTGGCCAAGGCGGATCGGCGTGGCGTCCTGCAGGTGCGTGCGGCCGATCTTCACGATGCCGTCGAACTCGTCGGCCTTCTTCTCCAGGCTGGCCTGCAGTCGGCCGAGCGCGGGCAGCAGGTGGCGTTCAATCGCGCACGCCGCGGCCACGTGCAGTGCGGTGGGGAACACGTCGTTGCTGCTCTGGCCGAAGTTGACGTGATCGTTGGGGTGCACGAGCTTGCTGCCGGCCTCGCCGCCGAGGATCTGCGTCGCGCGATTGGCGATCACCTCGTTGGCGTTCATGTTGCTGCTGGTGCCCGAGCCGGTCTGGAACACGTCGACCGGGAAGTGCACGTCGTGCTTGCCGTCGATGACTTCCTGCGAGGCCTTGCGGATGGCGTCGCAGAGCTTCGCGTCCACGTTGCCGAGCTCCTCGTTCACCTGCGCGGCCGCGAACTTGATCTGGCCCAGCGCACGGATGACCTCGCGCCCGACGCCACGGCCGGACACGGGGAAGTTCTCGACGGCGCGCGCGGTGGATGCGCCGTACAGCGCGTCGGCCGGCACGCGCATCTCGCCCATGGAGTCCTTCTCGATCCGGAAGTCGCTCATCGTGAATCTCCGCAGAGTGGTTGGCAGGCCGGCCGCGGCGGCACGGCGCCCGTCGGTCGTTCGTCGGTCGTGGTTGCGCCGTTGCTATACCTTGTTTTCACGCGGGCCAGAAGTTGGCGTGAACCAGCACGCGGCCCGGCGGTTCTACCGGGCATGAACCCGACCGCCGTACTCACCCACCATCTGTTGCTGCTGCTGGCAGTGCTCGCCTGCATGGAAGCGGACGGCTGCGACATGCCGACCGCGCCGGCCGCGCCGGCATCCATCGAGCCCGGCGAGGCGCAGGAGGCGATGCAGATTGCCGCCGATGCGTCGTTCGCCGCGGCCGACGCCGGCAACTGCAACGCCGTGGTCCGTTGCCAGCTCGCGCTGATCTCGCTTTCGAAGTTCCACGATGCGCGGGCGATTGCGCTGAAGACCGGTCGGCCGTTCCTGCCGTCGTCGTACGTGATCGCCGACCCCGAGAACCCACGCACAGAGCGGAGCATGCTGCGGCCGTTCCAGAACGCATGGGAGCTGTGGCAATCCGCGTGGCAGCCGCCGGTCGAGCAGCGCGCGGTGCGCGACCGCCAGCGCCTGCGCGACAGTCGCAACCGGCTGATCGACGCGTTGCTCGCGCATCCCGCCATCGCGTTGCACGCGCTGGTCGGCGAGACCGCCGACCATCTGGATGTGCTCAACCGGCTGATCGATGACGATGACGCCATTGCGCCGCCGGTGGCGTATGTGGCGGCGCAAGAGGCGTACGCGTTCGGCGTGGCGATGCAGCTGGCCAGCGTGCGCGACGGGTTTGTGCGCGAGCGCTGCGACCTGCGAATGGCGGCCGCGCTGTGGCGCGAGCTACAGGAACTGGATCGCACCGGCCTGCCGCGCCTGGAGGACGCGGACCGCTACGCCGAATGGGTGGCCGCGACGACGCGCGGGGAGCCTACTTCACGGCGTCGTCGAACGAGAACGTCGTCGGCACCGG
>JBFWQT010000276.1:0-9288 GCA_050249295.1 Planctomycetota bacterium | reverse complement strand
GCGTACTCCTCGGGCTGGTAGCGCAGCGAGCTGCCGGGAGTTGTGGTGAACGACACCGACTCTGCCATCGCCTGGCCGGGCAGTTCGATCGCAATGTCCCAGTCGACCTGAAAGCCGCGCAGCACCGCGGCCGGCTTCCCGCCCCCGAAGCCCGCTTTCCTGAGCGAATAAGCTTGCCCGACGGATAGACGTGGTAGTCCACGCGGATCAGCGGAGTATCGGCCTCACCTGCCTCTGCTTCAATCAACTCGAGCAGCGAAGCCCGCAGCACACCCTTGAACGAACTGGCCAGCAATCGGCGCACGACGAGCTCGCGCGAGCGGACGAGGTCCTCCGTGAACGCACGCTGCGGCGGCTCAATGACGGCAACGAGGTCGGGGTACGCGTCGCGCAGGCTTTGCAGCTCGGCCGCTTCGTTCGTGGCAGCCCTGCTGCCGCTGGCAGGCGCCAGTGAGGAGTCGGATGTGAACGACAGACGCACCTGCGGCGAGTCGGCGGTGCGAAGGTACCGCAGCAGCCCGAGCAGGCTGGCGCGCATGCGAGGGGGCGATTGGTCCCCCGACCTCGCCCTCAACCGACCGATCGCGTCGTCGTAGTAGCGGCCGATCAGTTCGTTCGCCTCGTCACGATGATTGGTGGCGCGCGCCTGGCCGAGGTACGTGCGAAGGGCGGCGACATCGAAGCCGCCATCGTCGTCGCGTGCCAGTTCGAACAGTTGGTTGTCGGCCCCGCCGCGATGTCGTTCATTGGTGGGCACCGCGAGATAGTCGCACATCCCGCGTACCGGGTCTTCGTGTCGGCGCGCCACCGCGTAGTTGTGGTCGTCGACGATTTCCAGCACCGCCGCGCGATGCGAACCGGCAGGCATCTCCCGCAGGTAGCGATCGGCCGCCTCCATCAGCGAGGAGTTCTTGCCACGCGTGGTATCGAGCGTCTCTTGCTTGACCTGCCGGAAGAGATAGTTGTCGAGTGCCATGTCGTACGCGGTCGGCGCGGCCGCAAAGCCGACGGCGCCGGTCAACAGCATGATTGCGGGGACCAGCTTCCACAACGACATGTACGACCGCCCCTCGCGCCCGGCACGGTGGTCGCGTCGGCGCCGCGCGAAACGCCAGCGGTAGATCAACGGGCCGAGCAGGAGCGGCAGGCCGACGACGAATGGCGCGAGTTGCAGCACCAGCAGCTTCGGCGGCTCCAGCAGGCCACTGAACAGCGTGACGCCGAGGATGGTGATCGCCAGGCCAACGATGGCAGGGTTCATCCAGCGGTCGAATGGCTTGAAGTCGTACGCATCGTAGCCGATGGTCGAGGAAGTGTTCGTGCCGGGTCGGCCGCCCGGTTCGCGCCCGGCACCCGCGGCATGGCGACGAGCCAGCTCGGCAGCGGCGGCGTCAGCTGTGCCGGGCGGGCCGGTGATGCGCATGACCTCCATCAGTGCCGCATACCGCACCTCGGCGGGCTGCGTCGGGTCGTTGCCAACCCTGAGCAACTGCTGGACGTTGGCGCGCACCGGCGCCATCTCGTTGGCGAAGGCGGCGCGGATGTCGTCGCGCGTGACCGGACGCGGCGCGCCACCGTCCTCGATCAGCATCATCGCCGTGCGTTCGCCGCGGATCTCGGCGGCACTGCGCGCGGGGTCTCCATTGCCGTAGAGCTGGCGCTGGCAAGAGGGGCAGCGGTCGGGCGGGAGAGCGGAGTCGAACGCGTGATTGCAGCTCGCATCGCCGCAGATCCAGCGGGGCATGGCAGGTGAGGGGCAGGTGGGCTCGGCGTCCCGGTCGTTCCGCTTCAGCGCATGTGCAAGATAAACGTGCCGGCGTGCCGGCGGGTTACGTGGCGACGCGTCTTTCTGGTGCGACAGGAGATGGCGACGGGTATGCGCGACCCGATTCTGTCATCCGCCGAGTATCGCCGCCAACTGCTCGTCGGCCGGGAAGCGGTTCACAAACCAGCGGCGCGGGTACATGTCGGTGTCGAGCATCAGATCGCCGCACACGTCGCGCACCCGATCGAACGGCGCGAAGCCGATCATCTCGCCCTCACCGTCCTCGCCGGGCCGCATGAACGCCACGCGCGTGGTGTGCGGCAGCAGCGTCACCACGCCCTCCGACCACACGGCGTAGCTGAACAGCTCGTCGCCATCCTTGCTCTGCATCGCACTGTAGCTGGCCACAAAGATGTCGGTGCCCTCCTGCTCGTGAATCTGCGAGAGCAGATCCTTCTGCGTGGCGTACTCGCCGTGGAGGTAGCCGATCATCTGGCGCTCGATCGCGGCGGCGTGCGGATGGCCGGGCGGCGGCTGCCAGTCGTGCCACAGGTCATCGCGCCAGATCAGCGGCGTGGGCAGCAACGGCCGCGGGTCGTGGCCGCGCTCCTCGGCCAGCGCGAGCATGATCGTCTGCGACTCGACATCGTCGGAGCCGGTGAGCAGCAGCGTGTCGCGGGCCGGCACCATCGCCAGCGGCTCGCCCTTCAGCGGCAGCTGCGAGATGAACTGCGGCAGCAGGATACGCGACGCATCCCACGAATCGCCGGTCGAGACGACGAACAGACCGTCGCCGATCTGCATGCACTCGAACGCGTCGGTGCCGAGGTTCTCGCGCGCCGCCTCGATCGCGACGTAGAGCGACACGCCCCACGTCTCGAGTTGCGCCGGCGGCAGCGAGCGCACGGTGTGCGGCAGGTCGTACGCAACTGTGGCCAGCAGGTGCCCGCCAACCGGCAGGCCGGTGACCTGCATCGCGCTCTTCTCCGGCGGTTCGCCGCGCAGTCGCAGTTGCAGTGCCACCTGCGCCAGGCCGGCGCGCGACCAGAGGCGCGGCCGCAGGTTGGGCATCGCGTCGTCGTAGTCGTCGGGCACCTCGCTGTTGCGCTCGACCATTGCGGCGATGGTGCGCTGGGCCCACAGCGTGCGCGCGTCGGAATTGACGTCGGCGGCGGCCTCGGCATCCGCGTCGGCGGCGTCGGTCGCATCGCGCGTGTCGTCGATCACGCGCTGGTACTCGGCGTAGAAGTTCGTGAGGTTGGTGTGGTCGCGGCCCGGCGTGCCGTCGGCGTTGAGCACCACGAGCAGGAAGCTGTCCGCGTCGTACTGCAGCGGGCGCGACTCGCCGGCCGCGCGCAGCAACAATTCGAACAGCTGCGCGAACTCGTCTTTCGAGAGCCCGGGCTTCGCCAACCAGTCGGCAATGTTCATGGCATCAACCGGAGAAGCCACCGCCGCCCGGTTTGTTGAGCGGATTGAGCCCGCCGCCGCCGCCCGCCTTGGAGTTCGGGTCGAAGCCGCCGCCGCCGGACACCAGTGCGCCGCCGAGCTGACCGCCACCGTCGAGGTAGCGCATCAGCTGCTTGAGGTTCGGCGATTTGTTCATCGCCGTGTCCTTGGTGATGATGTTCTCGCGGTAGAGGCGCAGCAGCGAGGCGTTCATCGTGAACATGCCTTCCTTCGCGCTGGTCTCGATCGAGTTGTAGATCTGCTGGATGTCGTTCTCGCGGACCTGGTTGCGGATCGGCGTGGTCGCGGCCATCACTTCGAGCGCCAGCACGCGGCCGCGGCCGGTCTTGCGGGGCAGCAGCTGCTGGGCCACGATGCCGACGAGCACGAACGACAGCTGGATGCGGATCTGGTCCTGCTGGCCGGGCGGGAAGATGTCGACGATACGGGTGATCGACTGCACCGTGTCGTTGGTGTGCAGGGTGCCGAACACAAGGTGGCCGGTCTCGCTCATCGTCAGCGCGATCTCGGTCGTCTCCTTGTCTCGCATCTCGCCGATCAGGATCACGTCGGGGTCCTGACGCAGCACGCGGCGCAGCGCCTCGTGGAAGCTCAGCGTGTCGTCGTGGACCTGGCGCTGGTTGATCATGCACTTCTGGTGACGATAGAGGTACTCGATCGGGTCCTCGATCGTCATGATGTGCATGTTCTTCTTTTCATTGATGTACTGGATCATCGCGGCCAGCGTCGTGCTCTTGCCCGACCCGGTCGGTCCAGTCACCAGTACCAGCCCGCGGTCGGCGTTCGCGAAGCGCTTGATGACCTCCGGCAGACCCAGTTCCTGGATCGACGGGATGCGCTGCGCGATCACGCGGATGGCCATCGCGAGGCTTCCGCGCTGCTGGTAGATGTTCACGCGATAGCGGCCGAGTTGCTGCAGACCGTACGAGAGGTCGAGCTCCTTCTTGGCCGTCAGTTCGTCCACCTGCCGCTGCTGCAGGATGCTGTACGCGAGCGCCCGGGTGTGGTCGGGCATCAGCCGCGGCCAGCCTTCCACCGGGCGCAGCTCGCCGTCGATGCGGACCATCGGCGGGATGCCGACCGTGATGTGAAGGTCGGAGGCGCCAGCTTTGTGGGTGTACTTGAGCAGGTCTTGCAGGTCCATGCGGTGCGTGCTCCGTACCCGGCGGGAGGCGGTGGTCTCCCCGGCGAGGTGTTCCGGCAGTGGGCGAACGTCTGACGTCGACGGGTGTCGGCCGGTCCGGGGGATGCTCGATGGTATATCCGAATCGGGCGGCCGACGCATCCCCTGTAGTGTCTGTAGCGGCGAGAAGTTCAACGTTGCGGAGCCGGTTGCCGGAACGCGACTTGCCGGGCGCTGGTTGGACAAGGGTCGGGACCAGGCTCACGCCGTGGTCGGCGGCTCGGTCTGACGCTCGACCAGCGTGAGCAGCGTGTAGTTCGCGCACATCACGTCGTTCTGGTTGATCACGTCGACGTTCCACCACACGGTGCCCTGCAGCTTCTGGTCGTCCACCTTCGGCCGCATCGCCTTCTGCTTGACCGTCAGCTTCACGTGGATCGTGTCGCCGGCGTACACCGGCTCGACGAAGCGCAGGTCTTCCAGGCCGTAGTTGGCCAGCACCGGGCCGGGCGCGGGGTCGACAAACAGGCCGGCCGCGGCGGCGAGCACGAAGTAGCCGTGCGCCACGCGCTTGCCGAAGAACGACTCCTTCGCGGCGATCTCGTCGGTGTGCGCGTAGAACGTGTCGCCGCTCACGCCGGCAAAGTTGACGATGTCGGCCTCCGTCACGGTGCGGCGATGCGTGGTCAGCGTGTCGCCGATCTGCAGCTCGTCGAAATACTTGCGGAACGGATGGATGCGGTCGTGCGGCTGGTTGGCGCCGCGCATCCACTGGTTGGTGATCGCCGTCAGCGTCTGCGGCGAGCCGGTCAGCGCCACGCGCTGCATGAAGTGCATCACGCCGCGCACACCGCCCATCTCCTCGCCGCCACCCGCCCGGCCCGGCCCGCCGTGGATCATGTGCGGCATCGGGCTGCCATGACCGGTGGACTCCTTCGCGCAGTGGCGGTTGATCAGCACGAGCCGGCCGTGATGCGGGCCGATGCCCATCACCACCTGGCGCGCGACGTTGTCGTCGGCGGTGAACAGCGAGCCGACAAGGCTGCCCTTGCCCATCGCGGCCAGCGCGCAGGCCTCGTCCACCATGCCGTACGGCAGCAGCGTGGTCACCGGGCCGAACGCCTCGACGTCGTGCGGCGCGGTCTTGTTGAAGGGGTCGTCGCAGTAGAGCACGGTGGTCGGGAAGAACGCGCCCTTCTCGCGGTCGGCGCCGACGACCTCGAAGTCGCTGTCGCCGCCGCCGACGACGAGTTCGGCGTGTTCGCGCAACTGCGCCACGCGCTCGCCGACCTCCTTGACCTGCGCGCGACCGGCCAGCGGGCCCATGCGCACGCCCTCGGCGGCGGGGTCGCCGACCTTGCACTTCGCGAGCCGTTCGGTCAGCGCCTTCTTCACGTCGTCGACGAGCAGCCGGGGCACGATCGCGCGGCGAATGGCGGTGCACTTCTGCCCGGCCTTGACCGTCATCTCGTTGGCCACTTCCTTGATGAACAGCGCGAACTCGTCGGTGTCCGGCGTGCAGTCCGGCCCGAGGATGCTGCAGTTCAGCGAGTCGGCCTCCATGTTGAAGCGGATGTTGTGCTCCTGGATGCTGGCGTGCCCCTTGAGCTTCTTGCCGGTCCAGGCCGAGCCGGTGAAGGTGACCACATCCTGGTTCGTCAGGTGATCGAACAGGTCGCCGGTGCTGCCGCAGATCAGCTGCAGCGCGCCCTCGGGCAGGATCTTCGACTCGATGATCGCGCGGACCATCGCCTCGGTGAGGTAGCAGGTCAGCGTGGCCGGCTTGACGATCGCGGGCATGCCGGCGAGGAACGTCGGCGCGAGCTTCTCGAGCATGCCCCAGCACGGGAAGTTGAACGCGTTGATGTGCACCGCCGTGCCCTGCAGCGGCACGCACACGTGACGGCCAACGAATGTGCCGCCGCGCGAGAGCGGCTCGAGCGGGCCGTCGACGTACACGGTGTCGTCGGGCATTTCGCGCCGGCCTTTGGACGAGTAGACGAAGAACGTGCCGATGCCGCCTTCGATGTCGATCCAGCTGTCGGTCTTTGTGGCGCCGGTGGCCGCGCTGACGGCGTAGAACTCGTCCTTGCGCTCCATCAGGTACTTGGCGAGTTCCTTGAGCATCAGCGCGCGCTGATGGAAGGTGAGTCGCTGCAGCGCCGGGCCGCCGACCTTGCGGCCGTACGCGAGCATCGCGGCGTAGTCGAGCCCTTCGGCCGAGACCTGGCCGACTTCGGCACCGGTGACGGCGTGGTAGACGGCGACGGGCGTGCCGGTGCCCTCGTGCCAGTGTCCCTCGGCGTAGCTCTTCACGCGCGTCGTCGTCATGCGATGTCCGGTGTCAGGAAAAAATGGCGGGGCCGGCAGGTGCGTGTCACAGCGCAGATTCAAGCAACCCGTGCCGGGAGTGGCAAGCGCGACGGACCGCCGCGCGGCCACGCACGGCCTGCCGGGGGCGATGTGTCGCCGTTGCCGGACCCCGGGTAGAATCGTTGAATACGGTCAATCCATCCAGCCAGCCATGCGTGCGCCGTCCGGTTCGGCGCCTGCCGAGCACCACCATGGGCAATCAACTCTTCATCTCGTATCGCCGCACCGACAGCATCGCCGTGGTGGGCCGGCTGTATGACCGCCTGGTCGCCGAGTTCGGACCGGAGAACGTCTTCAAAGACATCGACTCGATCGGCCTCGGCGACTTCCGCGAGACGATCCGCCACGCCCTCGCCGGCTGCAAGGTCGTGCTGTTCGTGATCGGCAAGACGTGGCTCACCTGCGAAGCGGAGGATGGCAGCCGGCGCCTCGACAACCCGGCCGACGCCGTGCGCGTGGAGGTCGAAGCGGCGCTCGCCCGCAGCGGGCTGGTCAGCGTGCCGTTGCTGGTCGACGGCGCCGGCATGCCGAAGGCCGAGCAACTGCCCGAGAGCATGCGCAATCTGGTGTTCCAGAACGGCTTCCCGGTCCGCCATGATCCCGACTTCCATGGGGATGTCACGCGGCTGATCGAGCGGCTGCGTGCCGGTGTGCCGGATCTGGGCAAGGCGTCGGTCAGTGACGGCCCGCCGGCGCCGGTGAATGTGGCCGGGTTCACGTTCCTCGGCTTCGAGACGTTCAGTTGCCCGAACGACGTGGAAGGCGAGCGCTCGTTCGAGATGCCGGTCTACCAGTGCGACGCGTTTGCGCAGGCGGCCGGTGTGAAGGCCGGCACGCGCGCCGTGGACACCGAGTTCGTGCTCGTGCCGCCGGTCTCGTACGGCAACGCGCAGCCCGCCTTCCGTGGCGAACGCATGCTGGTCGCGCGCACCTGCGTGAGCCAGCGCGTGTACGAGGGCAGCGGCGGCCGGCACGACCGCTTCGACTGGCCGGGCGCGCTGCAGCCGGCGACGTCGGTCTCCTGGTACGACGTGACCAACTGGCTGACCAGCGGCGACATGGCGGCGGCCGGCCTGCGCCTGCCCAGCGAGGCCGAGTGGGAATTCGCGTGTCGCGCCGGCACCAGCACGGCCTACTGCTTCGGCGACGGCCAGACCGTCACGTCGGAGCTGGTGAACTTCAACGGCAACACGCCGTGGGGCGGCGCGCCGGTCAGCGCGTGGCGCTCGCGCACCGTGCCGGTCGGCAGCCTTCCGGCCAACGCGTTCGGCCTGCACGAGGTGCACGGCAACCTCTGGGAGTGGTGCAGCGACCCCTGGCCGGCCAACGATCTGCACCGCACCGATCGGGGCGGCAGCTGGAGCAACATCGCGGCGAGCTGTCGCACCAGCTACCGCGGGTCATTCGAGGCCGAGGGCCGCAGCAACACGCTCGGCGTGCGGCCGGTTCGCAGCGTGGACTGATGGCGTTGTGCGAGCGTCCCTCGCAATCGCCGTGCAACCTCGCCGATGAGGGCCGCGCACTCACGCCGTGAGCGACGTCGCATCGCCGACGTCCTCGCCCCCCGGGCCACCACTCACGCCACTTCCACCGGCACCGGCGCTATCCCCGACGTCGCTCGTGGCCGGGCTCGCCCACGGCGCCAGGTCGCGGAGCAGGTCGCGCAGCCGCTGGAACGCGGTGTGCATGCGCGACTTCACGGTGCCGAGCGGGATATCCAGCGCCTCGGCGATGTCCTGGTACTTCATCCCGTCGATCTCGCTCATCGTGAACACCAGCCGCTGCTCGCTGGGCAGCTGGGCCACGGCGCGCTGGATGCGCTCCTCCATCTCGCTGCGCAGCATGCCCTCTTCGGGCGCGCTCGGCCGGCTCTCCAGATTGTCGACCAGCCGCGACTCGCCGTCGGGGTCGCCCGGCGCGCCGCCGTACAGGCTCAGCGAGGTCGGCCGCACCGCGGCGCTGCGGTAGTGGTCGATCAGGTAGTTGGTGGCGATGCGGTAGAGGAAGGTGGTGAACCGCGCCTGCGGCGTGTACCGCTCGGCCGCGCGGTAGAGCTTGATCAGCACTTCCTGCGTGAAGTCCTCGGCCAGCGAGCGGTCGCTCATGTTGCGCCAGAAGAACCGCACGAGCCGATCGTGATGGCGCGCAACGATCCAGGCGAACGCGTCGGTGTTGCCGTCGCGTACCGCTAGCATCAGGTCGACATCGGACGGCTCATCCTCCGGATAGAACCCGTCCTCCGGTCGGTCGTTGGGGTCCATGCGGTGGCCTGCGCGATAACCGCAGCCGATGGAGGTGGTAACGGGATTGGCCGGCGCGAGGTTCGGTGTTTCTGGCGATCGGATCTGCGCGGCCGCGGGGGTTGATGCAGTGTACACGCAAGCGGCGGTGGGCTGAAGTTGCCGACGAGCCCCCTTCACCCCTTGCCCCCTTCACCCCTTGCCCTTGCCCTTGCCCGTGCCCCCTTCTCAGGTCAGGCGAGCCGGGGACGGAAGTCCCCGGAGGGGTATCCGGCGAATGCACCCGACATTGTCATGTGGTGAACTGAGCCTGGTGC
>JBFWQT010000275.1:0-9342 GCA_050249295.1 Planctomycetota bacterium | reverse complement strand
GCGGCGTCAGGCTCGTCTGCGCTGCTCAGCGGCCGGGAGGCCGCTTCCGCTGCTCGCCATCACCTTCCTTGCGCTCCGGTCTGCTCGCGACGGAAACCGTCACCTCGAATCCGACTTGAGCCACTAGGGCCACCACAGAGGACAGAGAGAGCACAGAGAACGACGGAGGAACGCCGACGCTTCTCCGTCGCTCGGCTCGCCTCGGCCCGCCCTGAATTCTGCCTTGCAATCGCCAGAATTTGGTATTCTTTGCGAGTCTGCAATTTGTCCTCCGGACAAGCATGCGCCCCGCACTTCTCGCACTCGTGCTCCTCTCCAGCGTGCTGCTGCTCGGCGGCTGCACAGAACCTCCATTGGTTGAAGGGCCGCTCGATCCCCAACTCATCGGCGCCTGGACGAGCATCGAGCCGACCGGCCGCACGCTCACAATAGATGATGCCTTCGCGCTCGCATGGAGCGAGACGCGCACGGCCACGTTCGCGCCTGGCTCGGCCGGCACGCCCGACGCCATCACGCTCGCCGACGGCACCGCGCTGCAGGCCAGCGGCGCGACCCACGAGAACGGCAGCATCGACGCCGGCGAGACGTTCTCGACCAGCCCCACCGCCGACCCGCTGGACCTTGTGTTCGGCGCGACCACAGCGCAACTCGTCGGCCCGCTGTTCACCACGCACTTCAGCGCGTGGAGCGAGAGCGCGGGCACACTCACACTCACCGCATCCGACACCGGCACCGTCACCGGCACTGCGCGCACGATTCACCTCACGGGCATGCGCGCGCCGATGAGCACCGCGTTCAGCATCACGCCGGCCGGCGGCGGCTCGCCTGCGTTCATCGATACGCTCGGCCACAACCTCACGGCGCAGGGCAGTGGCAGCGACCTCGTCACCGGCGCGCCCTGGACGCTCACTGTCGCGGCCGAAGATCGCACGCTCACGCTCGACGCGACCGCCGAGTGGCTGCGCCTGACCGATGCGCATCAGATGCCGCCCGGCTCACCGTTGCCGTTCCACGACTCCGACGCGACGGTGCGCACCTGGCTGCACGACTACGACTCGATCAGCGTCGGCGGCACGCTGATGCTGCGCCACCGCTCGCCGGGCGGCGACTACCGGATCATCGAGTCGGCGCCGGGCGTGCGTCGGCTCACGCTCTGGAACCTCTCGCCGGGCATCGCCGACTACACGGTGGTGCGCGCGCTGGCTGGCACGTCGCGCGAGATCACGCTCGACGGCATCCGCTGGTTCCGCAACGGCGGGCCGACGACGATTCTCGGTCCGTGGTCGGATGGCGCCGACGCGACGGTCACGTTCGACGCGACCGGCACGTTCGAACTGGACCCTGGCAACGCGCAGCCGCTGCGCCACGGCCACTGGCGCACCACAAGTGGCCGCATCTACACCAGCTTCGACGAGGTGTACGAGCGATGAGCGCCCGCATTCCACGTCTCGTCACCTTGTTCGCCACGCTCGTGCTCGGCGCCGCGATTGTCGCCGTGGCCGCCGGCACGCTTCCGATCGCGCAGGCGGCGGTGCCGGTCTACATCCGCATCAACTTCCAGAAGCCGGCCAGCATCACGCCGTCGGGCTTCCTGCGCGACACCGGCCTGACCTACCGCCAGCAGTCCAACGGCCTGACCTACGGCTGGGACCAGGACGTGCAGGACGACGCGCGCGACCGCGGCTCGCCGATCTCGCCGAACCAGTCGTACGACACGCTGAACCACATGCAGAAGAACGGCAACCGCCGCTGGGATCTGCAGCTGGCCAACGGCACCTACAACGTCCGCATCGTCAGCGGCGACCCGCTCTACACCGACAGCCGGTTCCATCTGCTGGCCGAGGGCGCGAAGGTGATGGACCAGTCCCCCAACGGCAACGGCATCGGCCACTGGGTACAGGGCGAAGCGAAGATCACGGTCAACGACGGCAAGCTGACGATCACCTGCGGCAACAACGCGCAGAACAACAAGATCAACTTCATCGAGATCTCCGACTCGGCGCTGCCGCCGGTCGACCAGAAGAGCGACAACCCGCCGACGCCGCCCTACGAGCAGTTCGAGCTGCATGTGAACTTCCAGCCATTCGAGGAGCTGTGGCCCGACGGCTACCAGCAGGACGACGGCCAGCTCTATGCCAACCGCGGCAACGGCTTCACCTACGGCTGGAACGCGACCATGGGGCCGATCGTGCGCAACAACAACAAGTCGCCCGACGCCCGCTACGACACGCTGATTCCGTTCGACAACGAGAAGTGGGAAGTCGAAGTGCCGAAGGGTTCGTACGTGGTGCATGTGGTCTGCGGCGATCCCGACGACATCAGCGGCAACCGTTATCGCGTCGACGTCGAGAACAAACGCGTGGTCAACGGAAGCCCGACCACGGCCAATCCGTGGGTCGAGGGCACGATCACGGTTACGGTCAACGACGGCCGGCTCACGCTCTCGTCGTCGGGCGGCGCGCGCGACAACCGCATCTGCTTCGTCGACATCACCTCGGCCGCGATCACGGCCTTCCCGTCGCCGGGCGTCAATCCGACTCCGCCGGCCGCGGGCGCCGAGACCAACCTGATGAACGCCGTGAAGTCGATGATCACCAGCAGCGTGATCTTCCACCAGAACGGCGTGACGTGGTTCGAGACCGTCACCGGCGGCAACCTGATTGATCCGCGCGCGGTGTACGCCGAGACGTTCCGCAGCATCATGACGAGCAACGGCACGACCGAAAACCTGTTCACCACGCCGAAGCTGCTCAGCAGCACCGTCAGCGTGCCCGACCACAGCGGCGGCAGTCCGACGAAGACGCTGACGGTGATCATTGCCGTGGGCAGCACCGGCTCGATGGTCGTGAATGCGACCACGCTGAACTCCGAGGCGATTGTCGTGGCGTTCGGACACAACCTGACGACCAGCAGCAATTCCACCGGTGTGGCCGGCGGCAACGCGACAGTCACCACCGGCTCGAAGCAACTCGGCATGGCGTTCGGCGGGTCGGGCCGCGCGTCGACCAGCACTACCGGCACCGGCGGCAATGGTGGCGACGCGCTGATCCTCGGCGCGGGCCGCGGCTTCGCGGTGGGTGGCAAGGCGGGCACCGGCGGCAAACTCGGCGGCAATGGTGGCGGGGCGACAATCACCTCGTCGCGTGGTGGCATCGCGTGGGCCGGTAACGGCGGCAACGGCACGGCCACCAACAGCACCGGCGGCAACGGTGGCGCGAGCTACGCGATCAACGGCCCGGCCGTGGTCACCACGCCGAGCGGCCAGGGCGTCTCGTACTGCGTCGGCGGTACCGGCGGCAACGGTGGCAGCGGCGCATCGCGCGGCGGCGCTGGTGGCTCGTGCATCTGGGAGGGCCTCGACGGCGTTGCCCTGGGCGGCTTCGGCGGCACCGGCTCGGTCGGCGGCAACGGTGGCTGGATCCAGGTCACCGGTGACGGCAGCGCGGGGCAGGCCGGCTTCGGTGGCAACTCGACGGTCGCCAACGGCACCGGTGGTCGTGGCGGCGACGCCAACGGCTACGGCAAGAACGTCTCGGTCGTCGGCGGCGACGGCGGCACCGCGACCGGCAGCAACTCCACCGGTGGTGCCGGCGGCAACGCCACGGCCTTCGGCTCGGCCGACAACGCGCCGGTTCCGTTCCTCAGCATCACGGCGGTGGGAGGCACCGGCGGCAATGGTGCGCGCACCGGCGGTCGTGGTGGCGATGCCTACGCGCTCTCCAACATCGGCTTCGCGTACGCCTCGGCCGGCTTCGGTGGCACCGGTGCGACCACGGGTGGCAACGGCGGCGACGCCACGGCCACGGCCGCGTCGGGTGATGCGCTGGCGGTTGGCGGCAACGGTGCGAGCAACAAGGGCAAGGGTGGCGCGGCCAAGGCCACCGCCCCGAACGGCGACGCCGAGGCGTATCCCGGCACCAACGCGTAGCGCGTTGAATCGAAGCCCTTGCCCGAGTGAAGCGAGGTTGACCACGGAGGACACGGAGAACGCGGAGCAAGGCACGAGACCATTGACGAAGTCTCCGTGTCCCGGCCAGGGCGTTTGGTTGGTGGTGTTCCATTCAAGCCCACGGGCTGCTGCCCGTGGGTAACCGTGCAGTTCCGGGATCCTTCCGATCGCGCGCCTTGTGGTGGTGTCGCGCATTGCGTGCGTTGCGCGGTGTTGTCGTGTGCTCGCTGCGGGTCGATGCGTCGTTGGTGCTTCACGGTTACCCACGGGCGGCAGCCCGTGGGCTTGAAGGTGCAGTCTGAGTGCCCTTGCCCTGCCGTTGCCCCCAACCTGGTGCCGGGCGAGCGGGGACTCACGTCCCCGGAGTCTGGTTCTGAAGTCAGCGCGCGGATCTTGTGTCAGTGACCATCCCGGAATCGGAATTCCCGGACAGGAGGCAGGCGCTTCCGGTCGCGGCTCTTGCCGGAACAGCTCCCCGGCGGTCGATGGCCGGCGGAAATGCCCGCGGGTGCTCCTGCGTTTGGTATTACCCGGGCGCCGCTGTCGCGACCGCCGGGCGCCAGGAGACCTCGACAT
This sequence comes from Planctomycetota bacterium, assembly GCA_050249295.1. Classification (GTDB taxonomy): domain Bacteria; phylum Planctomycetota; class UBA8742; order SKZP01; family SKZP01; genus JBFWQT01. The sequence goes on along the minus strand of JBFWQT010000275.1, from coordinate 4,817 downwards.
GACCGCACTGCCGTCAGACTTCGACAGCGTTCACAGCGCGGCCGCGGCCTGGCCCGCGGAGGCCCGCACCACGCTCGTACAGCGACTGCTCGCGGCCCTCGCCACCGAACTGCGGGCCGACGGCAACGCGATGGGCGACCGCCTCCAGGAACTGCACGACAACCTGCGCGACGCCCAGCTGATGGGCCCCGGCGCCGCCGCATCCGCCGCCGTCCGTCGCGACGGCCCCGCCGAACGCAGCACCACGCTGGCGATCGACAAGCAGTTCGCGCCCGACACGGCCGACCTGACCACCTTCTGGAGCAAGGTGCAGAAAGAAGTCCTGCGCTCCGACCGCGTCAGCGTCTGGCCTTGCGACCCCGCCACGCCGACCTCGCCGGCCACGCCCAACCCGAAGGGCGGCCAGAGCGGCCTCAAGTCACTCGAGAAGCTCGGCCAGGTGATCGGCATGCTGGCGATGATGGGCAACACCGACCATGTGACCGCCGAGGGGCTGCACACGCCCGATGCCGGGCCGGACGAGACGCTGGCCGCGTCGCCGGTGGTGGTGCAGGTCAGCAGTGTGCCGATCGGCGCCAATGGCCGCTGGGACGCCGACGGGTCGCGCTTCGCGATCTCGTGCACGGCCGAGCATCAGGCGGCAGTGCATGCGATAGCGATGCAGGTCTTCGGCGCCGGCTACGCGAAGAAGACGGCCGCGAAGATTGACCTGCGCGGCCTGAACCTCGACGGCGTATTCGACAAGAGCAAGAAGGCCGAGGACCTGGACGTGTGACCCGATGACCTCAGCGCGAACGGTGCCGTTCGATTGGCACCCACGGAGTGTATGGAACGCGAGGATCTTCATGGCACTTCGAGTGGCTCCTTCCGACCCGGCGATACTGGCGCGCGACGAGATCGACCGGGTTGCAGGCCGGGCGGCACTGATTGTGGTCCTGGGCACCATGTTCGGGATCGTGCTGGGCATCGTCGGGCTGTTTCTCGGGGGCACGCAGGCGGGCACAGGGCTCGCGATCTGCGGCGGCTGCATGGTGCTGATCTTCCTGTTGGCGGGGATGTTCGGGCCGCTTGCCGACGCCCTGAGAGCAAAATCGATTCGCGTCCTGGACTGCCGGGTGGTTGGATTCCCCCCGCTGAGACACCTCAGGGACGTCCCGACCGTGGTCCTGGATGTGGACTCGGCGTGGGACATATACAGAGATGGCCAGGCCACCGAAGTGGAATGGCTGACCGGCCATCAGCAGTTCAGCATCAGCCTCATGTTCGATCCGCCGGCGCCCGGCACCCGACTGGTGGCCCTGGTATCTGCCGCCCGGCAAGGCAGAGCCGCGACCGTCTGGGAGCTGATGCTGCCGTCGCCCACCGACTGATTCCGCAACCTGACCGCAAACGATGACCACCACGACAATGCCGCGCGACTACTACGAGGTTCTCGGAGTCGAGAAGGGCGCCAGCGAGGCCGAGATCAAGAAGGCCTACCGCAAGGCGGCGATCCGCTTCCATCCGGACAAGAACAAGGAGCCGGATGCCGAGGCGAAGTTCAAGGAAGCGTCGGAGGCCTACGAGGTGCTGGCCGACGCCGAGAAGCGCGCCGTGTACGACCGCTACGGCCATGCCGGACTGAAGGGCAGCGCGAGCCCGCACCAGTACGCGTCGGCGTCCGACATCTTCGGCTCGTCGATCTTCGGCGATGTGCTCGGCGACCTGTTCGGCGGCATCTTCGGTGGCGGCGGTCGCAACCGCGGGCCGCGCCAGGGGCCGAGCCTGCAGGCCTCCGTGCAACTCGACCTGGTGGAGACGGCCACCGAGCAGAAGCGCACGCTGCGGCTCACGCGCGACGAACTCTGCAAGTACTGCGACGGCAGCGGCGCCGCAGCCGGCAGCCAGCCCGCGCGCTGCAACACCTGCGGCGGTCAGGGCGTGGTGATGCAGCGTCAGGGCATGTTCGCCGTGCAGTCCACCTGCCCGTCGTGCAAGGGCAAGGGCAAGGCGATCACCGACCCGTGCACGCACTGCAAGGGCCAGGGCCGCGTGCCCACGCCGCGCGAGGTGGAAGTCAGCATCCCGGCCGGCATCCAGGACGGCATGCGCATCCGCATTCCCAACGAGGGCGAACCCGGCGAGACCAGCGCCGCGCCGCGCGGCAACCTGCTGATCGACGTGCACGTCAACGAGCACCCGCTGTTCCGCCGGATGGAGGACGCGCTGGTGGTGAAGGTGCCGATCAGCTTCGCCACGCTGGTGCTGGGCGGCGAGATCCCGGTACCGTCGCTGACCGGCACGGACACGATCACGATCAAGCCGGGGCAATCGGCCGACGAGATCATCCAGGTGCGTGGCAAGGGGTTCCCGGATGTTCATGGTCGCGGCCGCGGCGACATGCTGGTGCAGTTGCAGGTGGACGTACCGGAGCACCTGAGCAAGAAGCATCGCAAGCTGCTGGAAGAGCTGGCCGCGCTGGAGGATGACGAGAAGCCGTCGAAGACGCGCAAGGACTTCGACCGCTTCCTGAAGGCGCACGTCGAGCAGGTGAAGAACAACGGCAAGGGCTGACACCGATGATGACGCACGACCCCAACGACAAACCGAGAATCATCCTGCCGCCGGGCGTCTCGTATCCGGAGCCAGAGGCGGCTGCACCATCCGGCCCCGGCGGCACGCCGGAGGCCTTGCCGTCGGCCGCAAACGAGAGCGAGACGATCCTCTCGGCGATGGAGCAGGCGCTGGAGGCCGAGCAGGCGCGCGCGGCCAGGGCCGAGAAGGAGTTGCTGCTGCAGCGCGCGGAGTTCGAGAACTTCCGCAAGCGGCTGCAGCGGACCACCGACGATCGCGTGCGCTTTGCGAGCCAGAGCCTGGTGACCGACCTGCTGCGCGTGCTCGACGACTTCGACCGTGCGTTGCTGGCGGCCGCGAGTTCGCCCGACCAGCCGCTGCGCGAGGGGCTGCGCATGGTGCGCGAGAGCCTCTGGACGGCGCTGCAGTCCAACGGCGTGAGCAGCATTCCGTCGGCCGGGCAGCCGTTTGATCCGAACCTGCACGAGGCCGTGCACGTGATGGATCGCGACGACGTGCCGCACGACACGGTCATCGAGGTGGCGACGCCCGGCTACATGCTGCAGGACCGCGTGGTGCGCGCCGCCAAGGTGGTGGTGTCGCGCCACTCCGATCCGACCACGAAGATCAGCACGACGCCACCGGCGGCGGCTGGCGACTCGACGACATCGGCTGGCGACGCGCCACCTGCCGGCGACTGACCTGGAGTAACCACACATTCGGGGACTCCGGGGACTTCCGTCCCCGGCTCGCCTCCCGAATGAGTCACGCCCGACTGGCGCCGGTCAGCTCAGCCGGCCAGTTCGGTCATGGCCCTGATCGCCTGGTCGACGTCTTCGTCGTCCGTGAAGTAGCCCGGCGCGAAGCGGACGGTGCCCTTCATCTCCACGGTCTTCTCGTCTTCGTGCACCAGCGGCGCGCAATGCAGGCCGGTGCGAACGCAGATGTGGTAGTCGCCGTCAAGGATCGCACCCACCTGGTCGGCCGGCATGCCCTCCACGTTCAACGACATCGTCGCGACGCGACGGCCGTCGTCGTAGTGGCCCTTCGGTCCGTAGATCGTCACGCCGGGCAGCGCGCGGAAGGCCTCGTCCAGCCGCGCGAGCTTCGCCATCTCCAGGTGGTGGATGTGCTCCTGCGCCACCTTGCAGGCCGCGGTGTGCGAGAGGGTCGCGTCGTTGGCGGTCTTGCGGCCGAGCTCGGCGAACCACTTCTGCGCGGCGTTCAGGCCGGCAATGCCGGGCGTGGGGCCCGTGCCGCTCTCGAGGTGGAACGGGTACTTGTCGGGCTGGAACGGCGAGATGCTGTCCACGCCCGTGCCGCCGTAGCGGCAGGCGCGCACGTCCACGCCGTCGCGCACGAACAGGCCGCCCACGCCCATCGGGCCGAACAGGCCCTTGTGGCCGGTGAAGGTCAGCACGTCGATGTGGCTCTCGTCGCAATCAATCGGCAGCACGCCGGCCGTCTGGCAGGTGTCCACGATGAACACCGCGCCGGCCTCGCGCGCGATCTTGCCGATGGCGGTGATGTCCTGCACGGCGCCGAGCACGTTGCTGGCGTGGTTGATCACGATCGCCTTCGTCTTCGGCGTGAGCGCCTTGCGCACGTCCTCGGGGTTCACGTAGCCCTCGGCGTCGCGGCCGACCCAGCTGACCTTCACGCCGTGGTCGCGCTGCAGGTGGTTGAGCGGGCGGATCACGGCGTTGTGTTCGAGCCGCGTCGCGATCACGTGGTCGCCGTCGCTGAGCACGCCGAACAGCGCCATGTTCAGCGAGTCGGTGGCGTTCCAGGTGAAGCACAGGCGATTGGTGTCGCCGCAACAGTTGAAGAACCCCGAGATGAGCTTGCGTGTTTCGGCGATCACCTTCTCGGCGTTCACCGCCAGGTCGTATCCCGATCGGCCCGGATTGACCCCGTAGCTGCGGAAGAACCGGTCCATGCTGGTGTAGACCACCTCCGGCTTGGGCCAGGTCGTCGCCGCGTTGTCGAGGTAGTAGTTCTCCTTGCTCATGAGCGTGCTCGTCGTCGTGGTCGCCAGGGCGGTGCAGTCGGGAAAGCGGCCGTGGCCGGATCGTACCTCCCGCCCCGCGGGCGCGGCAATCAAACACGTGTCGAACGGTGGTCGACGCTGATTCGGTCAAGAGCCGCGACCGACAGGGAGCGGGGAAATCGTCGAAGACCGGCGACCTCGCGCCCCTCGCAGTTGCCCCCGCTCTCACGGATACGGGCGAGCATTCGAGGACGGAGAGTCTCCGGTCGCGCGT
>JBFWQT010000274.1:0-9366 GCA_050249295.1 Planctomycetota bacterium | reverse complement strand
CGAAGTCGAGCAAGTTCTGGCGCATCGCGCTCGACGGCACGTCGCACACCGTCACGTTCGGCAAGATCGGCACCAACGGCCAGAGCAAGACCAAGGACTTTTCTTCAGAAGCCGCCGCGAAGAAGGATGCCGAGAAGCTGATCGCCGAGAAAACCAGCAAGGGCTACGTGGAGAAGGGCGGCAGTGCAGGCAACGGGGCCGCGCCGAAAGCGGCGCCCGCGAAGAAGGCCGCGCCGAAAGCTGCGGGCAAGGGCAAGGGCAACGAAGCCGACGACGAGGACGACGAATCACCGGCGGCCACGCCCGCGGCGACCAGGGCACCCTCCGCCGCCACATTCTCGCTCAGCACCGAGCGCAAGCTGACGCTTACGCCGCGCGAATGGGCCGTTGCCACGTGGCGCAAGGAGTCGCAGAAGCCGCTGCCGAGCGAGAAGCCGGCGCCGTTCGACAAGGCCGCGGCCATCAAGGTCGTGAAGAAGATCAAGTACCGCTACGAGTTCCCGGTGCGCATGCTCTCGCCGGAGGAAGCCCACTTCTGGCTGCACGTCGGCACGAAGCTGGTCTGGAGCGGCTTCGACAAGCCCGAACAGCTCGAGAAGATGACCTTCGACGGCAAGATCGATCGCAAGCAGGCCGTGGCGCTGGCGGCCAGGGCGGCCGAGGTCGGCAGCACGACAATCGCCGCGGTCGGCCTCGCCGGCATGATCGGCACGGTCGATGCAATCGACGAAGCGATGAGTTTCGCACCGGCCGGGTATGCGCGGATGCAGAGCGAAGGCTTTGGCGAGGTGCTCGCGCAACTCGTGCCGTTCCTCGACGAGAAGTCGCGCGAGGAGTTGCGCAAGCGCATCCGCAAGAACGTCACGCCGCAGCAGTGGCCAACCGACTACTACAACGCGCCGCCGCTCGAGATCGCGCTCGCGCCGAGCCTCGGCATGCACAAGGAACTCGCGGCAATCGTCAAGAGCTGGCCCGACAACAACTACACGGGCGATGCGTGGCACGATCACTACCACCACCCGCAACTGGTCGTCTTCGGCCTCGGCTCGGCCGGCGAGGTGGAAGCCGAGTTCCGCCGCTTGCGGCTACGACTGCGCAAGCCGGAGCACGTGCGCGCGTGGCTGGCCCACACCGAGTACAGCGCGCTCGACTACGTGGCCGAATCGCTGCGCGCCGAGAGCAATCGCGACGAGGCGACGAAGCTGGTCGAGGCCTTCGCCAGCGCCGTGGAAGCGCCCGAAGCGGCCGGGCCGATGCTCGACCTCAAGCTCAACAGCAAGGCGCCGAAGATCGCGAAAGACTGGCTCGACACCCACGTCGCGCACGGCGTGGCCGGGCTCGTGCCGATCGCGGCCGGTCGTGGCAAGGCGGCCGACGCGGCGATCCAGCAGCTGTTGGAGTACAAGCGCGCGGGCCACGAGAAGCTGATCATCGAGGCGCAGAAGGCCACGCCCAACAGCGACCGCGTGAAGACCGAGGTGATCAACCGCGTCGAGAAGACCTACACGCCGTTCGACGACAAGAGCACGCCGAAGTGGCTGGCCGACGGCGCGGCCGCACTGGCCAAGGCGAAGCGCAAGGGCAAGCTCGGCGATCCGATGCCGCCGGTCGTGGTCGGCGATCACCGCTTCAACGATGCGCAAACCGACCTGCTGATCCGCGGCCTGCAGGCCAGCACGTGGGACAAGCCGGCTGCGATCGTGAAGGGCCTGCGCGAGCACGGCGACGCCGACTCGCTCGACACCGTGGCATGGCACCTCTTCGAGCAGTGGCTCACCGAGGGCGCGCCGAGCGGCGAGAAGTGGGCGATGATGGCGATCGGCTTCCTCGGCGGCGATCGCAGTGCGCTGAAGCTCACGCCGATGGTTCGCGCGTGGCCCGGCGAGAGCCAGCACAAGCGCGCCGTCACCGGCCTCGAATGCCTGCGCCAGATCGGCTCCGATGTCGCGCTGATGCAGCTCAACGGCATCGCGCAGAAGCTCAAGTTCAAGGGGCTGAAGACCACCGCGCAGTCCTACATGGAGGAGATCGCGAAGGCCCGCGGTCTCACGCGCAGCGAGCTGGAAGACCTGATCGTGCCCGACTGCGACCTCGACGAACGCGGCACGCGCATCTTCGACTTCGGCCCGCGCAAGTTCACCTTCGTGCTCGGCTCCGACCTCAAGCCGATGATCAAGGACGAGGCCGGCAAGCTGAAGGACAACCTGCCCGCGCCCGGCGCAAAGGATGACAAGCCGAAGGCCGAGGCTGCGGTCGCCGAGTGGAAGCTGATGAAGAAGACGATCAAGGACGCCGCGGCGATCCAGTCGATCCGTCTCGAAGCCGCCATGGTTACCGGCCGTCGCTGGCCGCTGCAGAACTTCGAGCAGTTGCTGGTCAAGCATCCGCTGATGACGAACCTGGTCCAGAAGCTGCTCTGGGGCGGCTACGACAAGGCCGGCAAGCTGGTGCGCACGTTCCGCGTGACCAGCGAGCAGGACTACGCCGACGTGAAGGACGCGCCCGCCGACCTCAAGGGCCTCGCGTCGGTCGGCATCGTGCACCCGCTGGAGCTCGACGCGCAGACGAAGCAGTCGTGGGGCGAGATGTTCGGCGACTACGAGATCATGCCGCCGTTCCCGCAGCTCGGCCGGCCGGTGTTCTCGCTGGAGAAGGGCGAGGAGAAGGCGACCACGCTCGACCGCTTCAAGGGCAAGAAGCTCGCGGCCGTCACGCTGGTGGGCACGCTGGAGAAGCTCGGCTGGGATCGCGGCGTGCCGCAGGACGCCGGCGTGTTCCACGAGCATGCGCGCCCGTTCCACGCGGCCGGCGTGACGGCCGTCATCCAGTACCCCGGCGTGCCGGTCGGCTACATGGTCGATTGGGAGGATCAGGAGATCGAGTCGATCTTCATGCTGAAGGGCATCTACAAGGCCGACTCGTGGTGGGACGGCCACAAGGACAAGCGCATGAAGCTCGGCGACGTGGACCCGATCGTGATCAGCGAGGTCATCAACGACATGTCGGCGCTGGCCGCGAAGGCCCGCTGACGTGCCGTCCGACGCACCCGATTCTGACGCCGCGCCGGCAGCCTGGCACGCACCCGCACTCGACTGGCCGGTGACCACGCCGGTCGGTCCGGGGCTGGCAGGCGCGATCGCGTGCAGCTCGCATGTCGGTGCGCGCAATCCGGAGACCGGCGCGGTGACGTATCGCGCGGTGCCCGTGCTGCAACTGGCCGCGACGCGAACGTTCGAAGAGGTGGCGTGCCTGCTGATCTGCGGTTCGCTGCCGGCCGGCGAGGCAAGCGCGGCGGGCGATCCGGAGGCCGACACCAGCGAGTGGGCCGCGTTCCGCGATGCGCTGCGCGCGGCGCGCGAGCTGCCCGACGAGGTGGCGAACATCGTGCGCGCCCCGTCGCTCGACACGTCGCCCTTGCGCCTGTTGCGTGCCGGCGTCGCGGCGATCGGCAGTCTGCTCGCCGGCAACGACGATCCGCCCGACATCACGCCCGCGATCGCCGCCGCGCGCATCGGCGAGTGCGCGGGCCTCCTGATGTTGCTGGCCACGCATCGCGCCAGCCTGCGCGACGGTGCCGCCACGCTGCCCGGCATTCCGCACAGCATGGGCCTCGACTCCGGCCTGACGATCGCGCTCGGCGCCGGTTCGGGTTCGCGCATCCAGCAGTTGATGCCGACGCTGCCGTGGCTCTGCACGATGGTTGCCGACGACGGCCTCGAGGCGTCCACGTTCGCCGGGATGGTCGTCGGGTCGACGCGCGCCGATCCGTGGTCGGCCGTGGTCGCCACGCTCGGCGCGTTCGAGGGTGCGGTGCGCCGGCCGCTCGATGCGGCGGCCGGTCGCGATCAACGCATCGAACTGTTGCGCATGCGGCTCGACCCGGCGTCCGACGCGCTGCAACGCGCGGCTGCCCGCGGCCTGATTGACGAGGCGGCGGTGACCTCGCCGTCGGTGCTCGCGCTGGCTGTCGCCGTGCTGCTCGATCACGGCATGGACGTGGACGGCGAGATGGCGCTTGCGGTGCTGGCCCTGCCTCGCGTGGTGGCGATGCTCGCGCGCCTCTGCGAGTACTCGTCCAGCGAGCCGCGCATCTTCCGTCCGCTCGGCCGCTACGTCGGCCCACCGGATCGCCACACCGGTCCGGGCGAGCCGGGGACGTAGCTCCATGACACCGCTTGAGAACCTGCGACTGCGATTCGGCTTTCGCGGGAACTGCAGCGCGCGTGTTGAGGAATCGGTCCGAGCCGCGACCATCAGAGCCTGTCCGGGAATTCCGATTCCGGGCGAGCCGGGGGTGTAAACCCCCGGAGTCTGATTCCGGGACGACCCCGGGACCGGCCTGCAGAGCCATCGTGAGCTGACTTCAGAACCAGACTCCGGGGGCTTACACCCCCGGCTCGCCCGGAGGGCTCCTCGATGGGACGACTTGTGATTCGCCTTCTCACGCTTCGACAACGCATGACACAGACTCGAACCCTCCGGCTGGCGATTCCGCCGATCATCTTCGTCGCCCTGCTGGCGCTGCTGCTCTGGTGGTTGCTCGGCGGTACCACCGACCGGACGCCGCCACCTGCGCCGCACAACCACAGACCCTCCGCGATCACCGCGACGAACGACGACAACGTCGCGACCGACGACGACCACGTCGTGATCCCGCCCGACGACAACCGCCCGCCAACACCCGATGCAGGGCCGCCCGGCGTTCCCGCACCGGACAACGCCCCGGCCGACGCGGACGCCGCGTCCGTTCGCCTGCTGCGGATCCGCGACTGGCACGGCAAGCCGATCGACGGCGTGCTGCTGATCTGGCCGCTGGACGACGCCGGCCCGCCGACGCGGCTCGAGGTGCCTGGCGGGGGCGCCCCGCTCTACCTCAACCGGTCCGGGCCGGTTGCCGGGCTCGCCGGCGATGGTGGCATCGTCTCCTCCGCCTTGCTCGGCAACGAGCCCGACGAGCGCCGCGAACCGGCCGTCAACTATCCCGGCATCATCTGGCTCGACGCGGCTGAGCCCGGCGTCGGCTTCATCAGCCCGGCCCTGCGCGCGGCGCTCGACGGCGGCGCGAGCAACCTGCCCGACTGGCCGATGCAGTCGTGGGTTCGCGTGGTCGACGACACACGCGCGGCCGTCGCCGACTCGCGCCTGCAACTGCGTATCGGCCGGGTCGAAGAGACGGTGCCGAACTGCGACGTGTGGGAGGTGACCGACGTCGACGACATTGTGGTGCACACCGCGCCGGCACCGCTGGTGCACGAATGCCTCGAGCGAATGCGATGGAGCGCCGTTGCGCGCACGCCGGACCGCGCGAAGATCAGCGCGCCGCATGCGCTGTCGGCGCTCAGCGTCGGCCACAACACCCTGCTGCTGGGCCAACGGGCCGCGCTGCGCGTGCGACTGGTCGACCAGAACCACGCACCGTACGCCAACCGCCTTGTGCGCTTCCCGGCCGACCTGTCGAACGTCGTGCCGTTCCGCGACGTGCTGCGCAACCTGCTGCAGCTGGCGCAGTCCGGCGAGTTGCACCTGCTCTCGGGAATCCACCGGACCGACGACGACGGCATCATTGATCTCGGCGACGTGCCCGCGGGCAAGTGGGGCATGCTGCCGCCCGACATCCGCGACGACGCGCGGCAGACGCTCGGCTCGGCCAACGATCGCATCACCCGGCTGGTCGATGTGCCGCCCGGCGAGACCCGGATCGACGTCGTCGTCCCGCAGGTCGCCCGTGTCGAGTTCACGTTTGTCACGCCGCAGGGCGATCCGGTGTTGCCCGGCACCACGCCGCAACTGCTGCTGCTCCCGCGCGACGAGATCCATGTGGAAGCCTGGACGGCGCTGCACGACGAGGCCCTCGCCGACGAACGCATCGCGATGCTGACTGCCAATGCCGACGACTTGCGCGCACAACAAGCCGTCGCGACCCGCACGTTCGCCGTCAGCGAGTCGGTGCCTGACGGGTTCCTCCTGGCGCTGCGGCCGTGGCTGCTCGGCAAGATGCACTCGACCGGCGACGGCGCCTGGACCACGCGTTGCGAGCCGACCGACGCCCCGATGCTGGCCGTGGTGCGCGTGGGCATCGATGCGGTGATTCCGGTCGGCCCGATCGCGCTCGCACCCGGCAGCCTCACGCGTCGCACCGTGGTGGTGGTGCGCGCCGGCTGGTTCCGCCAGCGACCGGACAACGCCGCGATCTACTGCGAGATTCTCGTCCGGCCGCCTGCCGTGTCGGCCGGCCTCTCGTATCAACTGTTCGACGGCACTCCGGGCGGCGGCGGCGGCACCGCACCGCCGCGCCAGAGTGGCACGATCGACGCCGACGGCGTGATCCGCATCGAGTCGCCGGTCAGTGGCGCGGCCCGACTCGTCGTGGAGTGGGCCACGCCCGATGGCCCCGGCGGTGTGTTCCCGTGCGACTTCACGCTGCGTGCCGACGCGGCCTCGCCGGATCGCTACGTGACTGACCTGGCGCGCCCCGGGCGCTTGCATCTCGAGCTGGCCGAACAACAGGAACCGGCTGACCCGCGCACGCTCGGCCGGCTGCAGAGCCCGGCGCCGATGCTCCAGCTGCACGGCGAGACACTGGCCGACGCCTGCGCAATGGTCGGTCGCGCCGCGGGTTTGCGCATCGAGATCGACCCGACCATCGCCGGGGATGCGGCCGAGTACCGGCTGGAGATGGCGATTCCGGCGCAGCTGTCCATGAAAGACGTCCTGTCGTTATTCACCGACCTGCTCGGCGTGGCGTGGCGGGTGCGCGGCAGTCGCGTCGTGGTGATGCCCGTGGAGGCCGCGCGCATCTTCGATGGTGGCGGTCCCACGGTGGACGTGGTGGATGCCGGCGGGCACCGCACGATCTGGAGACCGCCCGACAACATTGTTGTGGTGACGCCGGGGCCAGTGACGATCCGCACCAGCCCGTCCGGCTCGGCCGTCACGATCATGGTGCCGCCGGGCGAGACCGTCAGCTGCCGAGTCGGTCCGCTCTGCAATGTGATCGCGGGCGGAGTGGAGCAACGGGTCGGCGCCGACTGGAAGTCGTTGTCGCTCTCGCGCGGCGTGGCGTCCGGTTTGCTGCCGGGCCGCTACCGGGTGACGCTGAAGGGCTCGTTCCGCGAGATCACATTGCCGGACGACGCGCAGCCCGGCCTGCCCGGCGAGCCGCGCTGGTGGCGGCCGGAGTGAACGCGCGCGCGACGGGTCGGCCGACGATCTACAATGGGCGCGACACAACCGACGCCATCAACCTGCTGCACACCGGTGACTCGCCGCGCTTTCCAGTTCCGGTTCCTGCTCTGTGTGCTCGCGCTTGCGCCGGTGTTCGCGGGCTGCGGGCGCGGTGAGTCGTCGCCGATCAGCACGGTCGCGCAACAGGAGCTGCCGCCGACGCTGGTGCGCACCACGCGGCTGATGCACGGCACCTACGACGATCGCTGGTATGTGGTCAGCGGGCCGACGTCGCCGCGGCGCACCATGCAGTGCGGCTTCGAACTCGGCGGTCGCGTCACCGATGTGGCGATCGAGGAAGGCGCGACGATCACGCCGGGCACGAAGCTCGCCACGCTCGACCTCGCCTGGTACCAGCGGCGCGTCGAGGAGGCGCGGCTGGCGCACGAACAGGCCACGGCCGACTACAACTCGCTCGGCGGCGCGGGGGCCGGCATCTTCCCCGAGGCCGACGTCGAACGCGCCCGCCGCAGTCGCGACGCCGCGCGCGTGCGCTTCGACCTGGCCAACGACGAGCTGGCGAAGGCGACATGCTTCGCGCCGCAGCAGGGGTTCGAGAAGGCCGTGGTCGAACGGCGGATGATCGAACCGGGCGAAGTGGTCCAGCCCGGGCAGCCGCTGTTCACGCTGCTCGACGCGAGCGTGATCCGGCTGGAGGTGCGCGTGCCGGGTCGCATCGCCGCGCTGCTCGTGTCGGGCACGTCGCGCGCGGTCGTGGAGTTCGACGATCTGCCCGGCCACGCGTGCGTTTACCCGGCCGACGACAAGTCGGGCCAGGCGCTGGTCACGCGCATCGCGATGACGGCCGACGCCGCGCACCAGTTCGCGATCGAGATCTCGATCGCCAACGCCGGGCTGACGATCCGCCCCGGCATGGTCGGCCGTGCGCGCCTGCGCCTTCCGGCGATCCCCGACGTGACGATCATTCCGTCGAGCGCGGCGGTGCGCGAGGACGACCGCTACGTGGTGTGGCTGGCCGACAACGAGCGCGCAGTGCGCTGGCAGTTCAGCGCGGCGCGCGCGCAGATCCAGGGTTCGGTGTTGCTGACACCCGAACGGCCGCCGGTTGCGCGTCTGATTATCGAGGGCTACCAGGACCTGATCGTGAATTCGCGACTGCGCGAGGAATGACCGCCACGGCCGCCACCGGCTTTCGGGTAGAATCTCGTTGACGCTGATCCGGGTCGTGGCGATGCTCGTCGCGCCGCCACCCTGAAGCCGCCAGCAAGGCCACTGCGTTGTCGATCCGCGTGATCTGCTATTGCAGCAAGGAGACGCTGGTCCCCGAGAGCTTCTGCGGGGAACACCTGACGTGCTCCAACTGCGCCCAGCACTACGTGTTGCCGGGCCGCTGGCGGACGTTGGGGCGGCCGTTGCTCGACATCGACCTGCGCGACGACGAGCTGGTGACAATCCAGTGCGAGTGCGGCAACGCGATGGAGGTGCCGGTGCGTCATGCCGGGCGTCGCATCGCGTGCGAGGACTGCGGCGCGCAGCATGGTGTGCCGCGCTACCAGATTCCGGAGAGCAACGCGGCCGGGCAGGACATCGAGGCAGTGCGCACCAGCATCAACATGCAGGCCGCGGCCGAGGCCGAGGCCGGTCACGCGTACGACGACTACGATGACGGCGACCGGGGTGTGCCGCATGCGCTGCCGGCTCGCAGCCACAGCGACGACTACGGCGACCTCGACGACGACGATGCGGAGTACGAAGGCGAGGACGCCGGGCTCGACGCGGCCGGCGATGATCGCGCCGTGATGACCTGCCGCCGTTGCAAGCTCGAGTTCTATTCGATGGAGCCGTTCTGCCCCGAGTGCGGCGCGCACCCGAACACCGGCCTGACGCACCCCGAGGCGCAGGAGGTCTGGGCACGCTACCAGCGCGGCGAACGTCGCGGCGCATCGGCCAATCGCACCGGCTCGCACTCGCGCACCGGCCATCGCACCGGTACCGGCTCGCTCGGCAAGACGCGCGCCGGCAGCGGCAGTGCGACGCAACGCAATCGCCCCGTGGCCGGCGGAACCAGCGATGGCCAGGCCGGGAGCGGTACGCGCAAACCGGCTGCGGGCGCGGGCAGCGGCACTGGCGCCGGCGGCAGTGGTTCGGGCAACCCGGGGGCCGCGGGCTCCCCGGGGGCCT
>JBFWQT010000273.1:0-9382 GCA_050249295.1 Planctomycetota bacterium | reverse complement strand
ATGGTCGGCCTTCTGCCGCTGTGGGCTCGCTTCGACGTCGTCATCCGCTTCAAGGAAAATGGTCGCGTCATCTTCCTCGCGATCGACTGGAAAAGCGGTCGGCACGACAAGATCGACGACTGGTCACAGCAGGCCGAACTCTACGGCCTTGCCATGACGCGCCTCCACAGCGTATCGGCGGAGCAGGTGCGCGTGCTGCACATCAACCTGCAGACCGGCACCCAGCACGAGTCCCGGTTTGACGAGGAAACGCTCAGCAACGCCGCCCACGACCTGGACGAGGTCGACGACGACCTGCGCTACCTCGAGATCCAGCACGGCCGCAGCAATCCGATGGCCTGGCCCGCCCTTCCCCACGGCAGCAGCGCCTGCCGCTGGTGCGCCTTCCAGAAGCGCTGCGGCCGCGAGGACAGCTGATCATGGATTGGCTCACCACGCCCACCGGTCAGCTGTGGTTGGAGTCCGCCGTCCACATCGCCATCGGCCTGGCGTTGATCGCCGCGCTGTTCCACCTGCGCGGCCACCTGGTGAAGCTCGAGCGTAAGCTGTCTTTCGCGATGCAGCGCGCCGGATTTCCTGCCACTTCTCTCAATCCCGACTCCACCCTTGCCGACGCCGCCGCAGGCGCCGCCAATCTGCTCGAGCGTCTCAAGCGTCTCCAGGCCGTCGCCGAGCAACTCACGCTTGCAGCCGCCGCGCACTACACCGGCCTCGAGTCCACCTGCATGGAAGCCGAAGCCCGCGGCCTCGCCTCCCTGGCTCGTCCACGCCGATCCGCTGCCCGCCAGACCCAGATCCCGTTCCCCGACGCCGACCTCGACATCTACGACGCCGACCTCTTCAACCTCTTCTACCCACAGTAACGCATGGACCCTGTCGCCTTTGATCCCGTCGCTTTCGAAGCGAACTGGCAGGCTTTCCTGGCTGAAGTACGAGCGGCTGACGCTGCAGCGAAGTCGAAAACGGTTGGGGGCAAGCAAGCGCAGTGCCTGACGTGGCGACGCCGCCATCGCTGGCTGCCGTGCCGTTTTTGACCTCGTTCGCGTCACTGGATGGCGCCGTTCAGCAGGACTCAAGGCAGATGTATCGCATCCGGGTATGATGACAAGCCTCCGGTATTCGCCCTCCCGTTCGGTCCATGTCGCTGACGCCCGAAGGCCCCCACCCCGATCCCAGATCGTTTGTTGATCAACTCCGGCGTGAAAATGAGCGCAAATTTGACGACGACATTGTCGACGGCATGCTTGGCGTCGTCATGGATCGGGCGTTTCCTCACCCGTGGATCTACACCTGCGAGCTCATTCAGAATGCGCTCGACGCTGGCGCGGACGAGGTGAACATTCGAACACTCGAGGGCCACGGCCTGGAAGTGTCTCACAACGGTATCGAGCGACTCGCCGCCCGACATGTGCAGGCGATGAGCCGCATCGGATTGTCGACCAAGGGAGGCGGCACAGTCGGCTTCATGGGGGTGGGGTTCAAGAGCGTCTTCCAGCGGTTTCGGAGGGTCCGCATTGCAGGAGGCGAATGGCGCTTTGGATTCAGGATGCGCGAGGAACAGCGCACCCGGTACGGCGATGTCCAACCGGTGTTCCTGGACGCCGTGCTGCCTGCCTGGGACGATGAAGCGGACGATCTTCCCGATGGAGTGACGCGGTTCCAGTTCGCAGAACCACGAAACTGCTACGACCATTGGGTTCCCGCAGACGACTGGCGTTGGCTGACAAACGACGACGAGCCCGGGAACTCGTCACCCACCCCGCTGGCAGTCCTTGCGCTTCGGGGCCTGAGGCGACTCACGTTGGATGGGCAGACCTGGGGTATTGAGCAGGAACCAGTTGCCAGGAGCGAGCAACAGGCGACGCCTCGACACCTGGTCCGGATCTCCGAGGGAGTTCGCCGCTGGTCCTGGCTGGTTCTGGAGCAGCGTTACGTCCCGGACGACGAGGCAATTCGATCACTGCTCTCGTATCGGCACGTGAAGAAGGACGCAAACCTGTCGGAGTACGAACAGCCACGGTCGGTTTTCGGCTTTGTGCCGCTGGATGAAGGTCTTGTTCCGCTGCCAAGAGAGTACGGCGACGTGTTCGCCACATTGAAGACAACCGCGACGCTTCCCTTCGGGATGGACGTACAGGCTGACTGGTTGCTGAACGTCTCTCGGCACGAACTGAAAGCCCCAGATCGTGATCCCTGGCAAGTGGCGATCGTGGGGGAATTGCCGGCGTTAATAGCCAGCTATCTCCGATGGCTGGCCGAACAGCCGGAGCCGGCCTGGCAAAGCGGTCTGGGTGTACTCAACGACCCGTCCGCGACCAGGGGGCAACTGCGCCATGCACTGGCGCATCGGGAGTGGATCACGCTGCTTCGTGAATCAGTGGCCGAGGTCCGTTTCGTGCCCGCGTCTGCGCAAGGCACTCAGCATCTGATGAAGCCGGGACAGGTGAGAGCGATCCCGGATGCGCTACAGGCACTGGCTGAAGTGCCCGAGTGGCGCCTGGATGCCCTGATAGGGGGACCGGTCTATCACTCCGTGCTGGCTGGCAAGCGGGCGGCCTCGTTCATCGGGGCGCTGAAACTGGTTACTGAAGTAGACGCTCCCGACCTTGCTTCACACTGGAGCAGCGGCCACGGACCTGCGCAATGGTGGGAACTGGTGGACGAGGACAGACGCTTTCAGGCGCTGGAGGCGTTGTGGAACGGCGTCTATGAGTTGATGGACGAGGAATGGGATGAGCTTCCGCTGGTTCCGACAGCTGCATCTGACTGGAAGCCTGCAGCGTCGTTGCGGTACCTCAACGAGCCGATGCGGAACATCGATGAAGAGCCGGGGTCGGTAGTTGCCGCCTGGCTCGGGGAGCGGCTACCAGCACCGGATCAACGGCTCGATGACGACATCTGGGGCCGTCTGCGCCGCACCCGGTCTGAAGCTCGAGGGTGGTTCGAGGGCCTTGCCAGCGAAGTGAAGCTGGCCGACGTTGTCCGCCTGGCCGCAAGCGTGCTGCAACCCGGGCAAGACGACGACAAGGTGATCGCACTCGGCCGTTGGGCGAGGTCGTTGGACAATCGGCATGACCTCCTGCCAGTGGTGCTCGCCGAGGCCAACGAAGTCGTTGTCATTCGCCCTCCAGGTGGCGTCCTCGTGGCAGATCCGTACGTGGAATCTGACCTGGGTGTTGCTCGCAGAGCCGTTTTCAGTGACCTGCCGGTCCTGTCACGGCGATATCTGGACGAAGAGCCGGAAGCGGCGGCCAGCGACTGGGTCACCCTTTTAGAGAACAAGTGTGGGGCACACGGGAGACTCGCGCTCATAGAACGAGTTGAAGGGCAGTTCGCCCACGACAACCAGGCTGCAGCGGGGAAGTGCGCCGGCACAGCGGAACGGGTACAGACTGCAAAGCACTACGGGTACCGTGTGCTCGACTACGAACTGAGTCTCCCCGAACGAAGCCCATGCCCGGGCCTCGCCACACTGCTTTCAGCCGAGAGTCACATACTAGACCAGCGGCGATCCGTGCGCGCACTCGAAGCTTCCTATCACGGCAAGAAGACCATTCGTGGGTCTGTCCCGGCAAAGTGGGTTACCCAACTTTCCAGCGCCGAGTGGGTACCGATTAAGGACGGGTCTCTGGTACGACCGGCTGATGCCTGCCTGAGCGCCGTCGATCCTGAAGATCCCGCCGAGTCATCAGCCATCGCCAAGTTGGACGCTGAACTCGCTTCTCTCCTTCAGCGAGCCGGCATCGCGTTCGCGCCGCCCGGGCGTGGCGATGCTCTGAGGCGCTTGCGCCGCCTGGGCAAGCGGTTGTCAGGGGTGGATTTGGCTGCAGCCATCAGGGATGCACACGAAGCATGCGTGCCGGATCGCACCCGCGAGTTTGCTGACGCAGTGACGAACGTAACGGTTCCTGTCCGGGACGGGCGCCGGGTGCCTATCTCACGCGTCGTGGCAAGTGTAGGACGGCCAGGCGTCCGGAGCAGCCTGGGGCACTTCGTTGTTGGCCGGAACGAACTCGACCAGCAGCTTGCCGATGTGCTGGCTGAACTGGATCTACCGCCGAGTTGCCCGGCCACAACGACCGGAACGCACGCGCTGGACTACCTCCGTTCCGTCTGGAAGTCGGCAGAAGAAGGTGCGCGGAAGAGCGTTGCATCGCCAGAAGTAATGGCGGCAGCGTACGAGTACGTTCTGGCGGATTGCGCCGACGACTCTGCCTTGAAGCAGGATTGGGACCGTGCCGTTGATTCAGGCCTGGTGTATTGCGGGCAGAAGCACGGGTGGCTATCGCCGAAAGGTGAGTTACGCCCCCTCTTGGATGATGTCCGTAACAAGGCGATCGCGAAGGCAGCAGGGGACATTCTGAATGCTCCGTTAGCGTCTCCTGGTCACCTGGGTCGCAGTGAGGAGCAGAGGCTCAGGGTTGCCGATGCCTTGGGGCTCGACCGACTGTCGAAGGCGTCCGCGGTGAGGTACTCGCAGGGCAGGCCACGCAGTGCGCCTCAAGAAGTCAGGGACTTTGAGGCGCTGGTAGCAATGCTCAGGCAACTCCCGGATCGAGACGATGTGGACTTGACGCTTGTTCCGGTCCAGATGCTTTCAGCAACAGTGCGCGGTCGGACGATCGAGCTTGCAGCACGCCTCGATGGAACTCAGTTGATTGTCGCGGGATCTCCAGACGAAGCTGCGCCAGAGGCCACCACCCAGATTGTCGAGACCTTCCGTCTGGGCGACCACGTCCCATACCTGATGGCGGTCGTCCAGGCGCTCGGGACCAGGAAGTTCAACTCCAGGATGGCGGACTTGGCCATGAGGCTGGATCTGGAAGTCCCTGTCCCACTCGATAAACAGGGTCACAGTGGAGGTTTGGAAGATGAAGATCCGGCCAAGGCCAGCCAACTACTGAACGCAGTTCAGCCCGACGCACCAAAGGCAGAAGACCTGGACGCGGAGTCCCAGGGTGACCCGACGACAGGATTCCTCCCTGCCGGGAACCAGGTGAATGGGCATCATCCACCCCATAGTCAGAATCAAGTCAACACAAGGCGAGGGAACTGGAGGCGCCGGGAACTTCGGCGCCCGGGCCGCGCTGGCGTACCGTACTCGAATGGCGACAACCACAATGCGGGTGTCACTGCGACACGCTCGAACCGACCTGGCCCTCGCCCGCCACGGGAGCGCGTTGCGCCGGATCGAAGCCTCTGGGTGGGCACAACGGCCTCGAATCGATCGCCGCAGGAGGTCAAGGACGACACCGAAGCTCGTGCGCTCGTCATTGAGTTCGAGAACAGTGAAGGGCGCAGGGCAGCAGAGGCGCCGTCGCTGCAACCGGGCTACGACGTGCGCAGTGACGAGCCACGTGGGCCGTTGCGACACATCGAGGTGAAGGGTCTGCAGGGACGTTGGGAGGACAACGCCACAGTGCAACTATCCCTCAGGCAGTTCGAGGATGCGCGGCTGAACGACTACCGCGACGACGACGGTCGCGAGATTGAATGGTGGGTCTACGTGGTTGACGGGTTGGGCACCGATTCTCCCCGGATTCACCTGCTTCGCAATCCGGTGCTCGAAATGCGCGGTTTTCTGCTGCATGCGTCCCGTTGGGTTGATGAGGTTGAGGAAATCGTCGAGTTCGGCCAGTAGGAGTCTCAGCCTGCCCGCAACGCACCGAATCGCTCGAGGATCTCGTCTCGCTTCGTCAGCACAATCCAGGCGGCGCGGCCGGCGAGAACTTCGACTTCCTGGGAGAAGCGGGCGCCGTGGTGGGCGTTGCGGTGGTGGGCGGATTCGTGGATGAGGGTGCGGAAGGTGTCGGCGCCGAAGGGGTCGCGCCAGGTGGGAGCGTGGTCGAGGGCGAGGGTGAGCTCGTCGCGGTTGCTCCAGGTGGCGATGGTGTTGTCGTCGCCGAAGAGGGCGAGGCGGACGGCCACGACGGGCGGGTCGGGATAGAGCTCGAGTAGCTGGGTGATCATCCAGCGCGCCCAGTCCATGACGAGTTGCACGTGTTCGCGCCCGCCGAGTTTACGGATGTGGTCGGCAACGGCCGCGGCGCGCAGGTCGGCATCGTTGTCGAGCGAGATGTGCTGCTGCGCGGCGGCCAGGCGTTCTTCGGCTTCGCGCTGTTCCACGGCCTGCTTGGCTGAGGGCACATGCTCGCGGACGATGGCGCCGAGTCCGCCGGGCAGACGGCGCACGTCCACCGGCTCCAGGCCGAAGCGCGGGGCGTCGGCATCGAAGTCGCGGCGACCCATTGCGGGCACACTACGCACGACGTTCTCGCCAAGGCCGCGGTTGATGATGTCCTTCTGGACGTCCTCGGGCACCTTCTGCGCAACGGCCCCAACCCAGTCTGTGAGAATCTCCTCCTGCGTCATTGTGGGCAACAGCGCGGGCAGCGCAGCCTTGTGAATCTGCTCGGGGTAGCCGGGGAGGGTCATGTCGCGGCGCGGGTTCATTGGTACCCGCTGGCGGACATTGGCGTGGAACGGTTGCTTCCAGCCAAGGGCGCAAACGGGGATGCCCATCTCGAAGATCGTTGGCGGCTCACCATCGGCCACCGGCAGCAGCTCGATCGTCGTCTTGCGGCGCGGGCGACGCCACGTCCCCTCCTTGAAAATCTCGGTCTGGATGCTGTCCTCGATGACGTGCACTGGCTCGCGACGCGGCAGCGCCTCACCATTGATCGAGAGCGTCGCGCTGGTCGGCACCACGAACCGGGCGAAGTAGGTGGTCAGTTCGTCCACCTGCTCTGCGCCCCAGCGCAGGAGCATCTCCACCGTGGTGCCGGCAAGGTCGCGACTGAGCTGTTCGAGCCGCGTGACCCGCTGATCGTTCTCCACTACGAATCGTAGTGCCCGGCGTCCGCTGGCCACGATCGCGGCGTCGGCCATCGACAGAGGTTCTTTGAAACCCCTCCCCATGCGACCCCTGCGAGTCGGGTCGTCGCGTTTGCTCGTCCAGAAGACGGTGCGAATGGAGGTGATGCGGTCGGCCGGAATGCCCTGGCCGTTGTCGCGCACGCGGAACACCAGGCGGTCGCGCGCTTCGTCGAACGAAACGGAGATATCGACGTGCCCGTTCTCCACGCCTTCGATCGCGTCGAGCGCGTTCTGGACGAGCTCTTTTGCCAGATGCGCCGGTGGCCGCCCGGCATTCTCCAGCGCGAAGCCCTCCTCGCTGATGTCCATCCAGCCGTTGAGGATGTCGGGTGTCGGGTCGGTCATGGGCTGCTCCTGGCGTTTGGGCATGCGGCGGCCGCATCCGGCAAGCGCCGGACTGCGGCTTCCGCGGGGTTCGGGTTGTGGTTCAGCTGGGATCGCTTGCGCGCTGGGCCTGGCTGAGTGCCTCATCGAGCCAGAACAGCAGGGTCTGCAAGTCGGTGTCGGTCCAATTGGCGAGTTGATCCTCGCGCTGGACGAAGTGTGGGCTGTCGTTGTGCACGGCCATCGCGGCCGCCATGCCGTGCCACGGCAGCAGCAACGCGGGGCCGACGTCGGTGCGCAACTCCAGCGTCAGGCTGCCGTGCGAGGTGCGCAGGTCGAGCGGGATGCGCACCCGGTCCTTGCCCACCAGATACGGCAGACGTGCGGCGTCCAGCGCATCGAACCAGGTGGTCAGTCGTGCGCGCGTGCGGTCAAAGAGGTGCGGATTGTGGTTGGACTTCATGATCATTGCTCCATCGTTGCTGGCGTTACCACCTTGCCGGCTGGCAGGTTGGTCGGGCTTCGCAGGGCCAGTCCCTCCGCCCATCTGGATGGTTGCCCGGCCTCACACGCGGCCGGGGCGGTCACTAGTACGCGCGTGCGCGCGTTCTCCGGGTCGCTATTCCGACTCGAAGTCAGGGTCGTCGGATACGGTGTCGTCGGGCTGCTCCAGCAGGCCGATCAAGCGGCCGGCTTCGGCGATCGGCAGCACTTGCCAACCGGCGTTTGCCAGCGCCATCGCGGACTCGGCATCGGCTTCGTCTGCCACGGCGATCTGCTGTTCCGGCCACCACAGC
Organism: Planctomycetota bacterium; assembly: GCA_050249295.1. GTDB lineage: Bacteria > Planctomycetota > UBA8742 > SKZP01 > SKZP01 > JBFWQT01. The sequence goes on along the minus strand of JBFWQT010000273.1, from coordinate 1,385 downwards.
GCCAGAGTCGCGCCGGTGTCCGGGTGCACGCCGGTTCGCGGAAGTGGCGCGCCGTTGGCCAGCAGCGTGGCAACCACTTCGCGCAGATCATCCGGCAGCGACTCCAGCAGGTACGGTTCGGGGCTCTCCTCCGGCAGTTCCGCATACGGGCCGACCAGCACGGTGCGCACATGCTTGCACGGCGTGATCGTCTTCAGCATCGCCGCGGAGTAGGTCTCCAGCTGCTTCTCGTATCCCTTGCGCATGTCGCTGCCCTCGGCCGGTGTGTCGGACTTCCAGTCCACCACCACCCAATGCGCGCGGGCCTCGTCCTCCGGGAAGCAAAGGTCGATTGTGCCGGCAATCGTGCGGCCACGATCCTGGAATGCGAACGGCAATTCCTTGTGGTGCTCCCTCGCGGCACGCAGGTCGTTGAGGATGTCGTGCGCGATCAAGCGGCGGACGACGGTGACACAGCGCTCGGTGAGGTCATCCGGCAAGCCGAGTTCGGCCGCGATGATGCGAGCCAGCGCGGGCGCCTCGTCGGCCAGCGTGGTGGCATCTGCCGTGAGGTCGAGTTCCTCCATCGTTCGGTGCACCACCGTGCCGCCGCGCGCGCCGACACCAGTGCCGCTGATCTCGCCCTTGCTGACTTCCGCCGCGATCTGGCCCACGCTCTTCCAGCGCGGGCATGCGCGGCGCGCTGCCATCAGTGCGTCGTGCAGCGTGGTGGCGCGGACGTCGTCAGCCGGATCAACCGGGTGGTCTTGCACGGCAATCAGCTTGCTGACGTCCGCATCGCGGCCGGGGAAGGCCTCGTCGCCGCTTGGCACTTCCGGCAGTTGCGGGCCGCGGCGCACACGAACGGTGACGCCGTCGGCCACGTCTTGGATCGAATCATGCTCGCCGGCTGGCCGCTTCCAGCCGCTGTCGATCGGAAGCAGCAGGCTCCTGCTGAGGTCGGTGTTGGGGCACACGATCACCAACTGGTCGCGCGCGCGAGTGCAGGCCACGTACATCCATCGGCGGCGCTCCTCCAGTAGCGCGGCATCTTCGTCCTGCTTGGTTGTCTTCCAGTCCGGCGGCTGGAAGTACTTGCCCACCTTGATGCTGATCTGGCGCTCGGCGCGATGCACGGCCGTCCGCGAGCCACGGATGTCGCGCGTCATGTCCAGCAGCACGACAATCGGCGACTCCAGGCCTTTCGCTTTGAAGATGGTGGTGATGCGCACGGCGTCGCTGTCCGGGTCAAGCCGCGAGAGTTCGGCTTCGCCGTCGTCGTACTCCAGGTCGGTCAGCAACTGCACCGCGTGAGAGGGCGACCGGCTTTCGGACTCCAATCTGCGGACCAGCGCACGCAGCTTGTCGAGGTTGCTGAGTCGGGCGGGGCCGTCGGGCAGCATCGA
>JBFWQT010000272.1:0-9406 GCA_050249295.1 Planctomycetota bacterium | reverse complement strand
GACGCGCTCGACCGGCACCTGGCCGGCTCCGGTCGCCGCGTGCCGGTGATGATCGAGATCAACGGGGGCGAAGACCAGAAAGACGGCATCGCGCCAGCCGACGCCGACGCGCTGGCCGCGCACATCCTGTCGTTGCCGTCGCTCGAGCTCACCGGCCTGATGACGATGGCGCCGTTTGTGGATGACCGCGACGTGCAACGGCGCTGCTTTGCGGCGTTGCGCGAGCTGCGCGATCGCCTGCTCGCCGGTGTGTGCAACGGACGTACCGCGCTGCATCACCTGTCGATGGGCATGACCAACGACTTCGAGATTGCGATCGAGGAAGGCGCGACAATCGTGCGCGTCGGCAGCGCGTTGTTCGACAACACGCCGCGCTATCGCTGATCCGGCGCGGCGTGACGGTTGCGCCGGAATCTGACTCCGGGGCATGACTGCCCCGGCTCGCCCGGAACGCCGGTTCCCGTTCGCCACCCGCGCTACTTGCCGATCGATTCGATCAGCTTCTGGAAGCGCGGATCGCTGTGCAGCGGCGCGAGGTCGGTGTCGCGCTTCGTGTGTTCGAGACTGGCCCAGCCCTTCTCCACGGCGGCGGTCAGACGCGCAAACGCCTGATCGAACTTCGCGGCGCGCGCATCGCCGTCGAGCGAATCGCCCCACTGCGAGTAGCAGCAGCCCAGGTGGTAATCGAGGTCCGGGTTGGCCGGGAACTTCTCCGCAAGGGCCAGGAAGGCAGCCTCGGCACCGGTGAAGTCCTTGTTGCCGAGCAGGTCGTACGCGGCGCCGACATCCTCGTTGTCCGGCCCGCGCACCGGCTTGATCGTGCGCGCCGGCGCATCGGCCACGGCATGCCAGTCGAACACCGTCGGCTGGTAGCCGTAGAGCCAGACCGACACCGTGTAGTCCACGCCGACGCGCATGCCGGGGATCGTCAGCTGGTCGTCGACCGGCGTGAGCTGCATGTCGTGCGCCGACGCAGGGTCCTTCGCGACCAGCACCCGCACCGACGCCATGTAGCCGCCAGGCACCGACTCGCCGTCGGGCAGTTCGATTTTCACGGTCAGCCGGGCCTCGCGGTACATCGCGATGTCGAGCGTCACCGGCTTGCCAGCCTCGATCGTCACCATCCGGCGCTCGGTCGCGCGAGTCGCCGAGCGCACCTCCAGCTGGTAGCTGCCGGGCCGCAACATGGCGGAGGTCCAGTCGAGCGACGCGTTGTTGCCGCTGCCACTGGCAGTGATCGCCGCGGTCTCGTCTACGAGTACGCCGCCGATCGGCACGTCGACCATGCGCAATCGCACGGTCGGCGACGCGAGCGGCGTGGTCGGCGCGTCGTCACCCTCGCCTTCCTTCGCGGGCGACAGATGCAGGCAGATCGTTGCGCCGGTCTGCTCCGTCGCGGCGGCCGGGATCGTCACGTCGGCGCGGATGTCACGCGGCTCGCCGATGATCGGATCGAAGCGCGCGTAGTACGTCTTGTCGCCGAGCTGGATCTCGAGCACCCACGCGGTGGACTCCCAGCACTGGTTGAGCGTGAACGCGCCGCGTTCGTTGGTCAGCGCGTCGCCACGCGGGTAGCTCAGCTCCGGGATCTCGCTGTCGGCTTCGTCGAGGTCCCGGTTGATGTTCGCGCGCGTCGTGACGTGCGCGCCCACCAGCGGCGTGCCGTCGGCCTGCTTGATGGTGCCCACCACACGGAACTGTCGCGGCGGCGTCGCATCGCGTTCGACCGTCGCACCTGCCGCCACCGTGAACGCCGGACCGGTCTCGCCGCGGCGGAATCGATCCTCGGGGTCGAGAGTGGTGGACATGCGGTAGGTGCCGGGCAACACGTCGGTGAAGCAGAAGGCGCCGTCCTTGTCCGACAGCATGCTCAGCACTTCGTAGTGCCAGCGGTTGCCAACCAGGCCGATGGCGGCGCCGGCGATCGGCTTGCCATCGGCGTCGCGGGCCACGCCGCGGATCGTCGCGAGGTCCTGCAGCACGACGCGCACGTCCACCGGTTTGCCGATCGTGGCGGTCACCTTCGCGATCTCGCCGACGACGATGCCGGGCTCGCGTTGCAGCTCCACGCGCACCTCACCGTCGGGCAGGCCGCTGATCTCGGCAACGCCCTTGTCGTTGGTGCGCGCACTGCCCGAGGCCTGCCGCCGACCCATGCCGAAGTTGCGGCCGAAGCGACCGCCGAAGTCGTCATCGCTGTAGGCGACCAGCCGGCGGATGCCGCCCGTCTCGACCCACGTGCGCGAGTTCTGGTCGATCACTGCCCGAACGTCGGTCACCGGGTTGCCGGCCGAATCGACAACGGTGATGCGGATCGTGGCACCGGCCAGTTCCTCCGCCGAGAGGCGGTGCAACTGGAGCGAACCGAGGTCGAGCGTCTCGCCAGCGGCCAGCTCGCGGGCCTCCGAGCTGAACTCCTTGAACTCGGGGTGCATCAGGCTGACGGTGTAGGTCGCCGCGTCAAGACCGCGGATCTCGAACGAGCCGTCGTCGCCGGTGATGGCCGCGCCGCCGTGGTGGCGCATCGTGCGCGCGCCCGACGCACTGAAGGAGACCATCACGCCGGGGACCGCATCGCCGTCGTCGTCCACGACCACGCCCTTGATCACCCCCTCGCGAACCATGTCGATCTGGCGGATGACGAGATCGTCGCCGGTGTCAGCCAGATCGAAGTCGCGGTCGATCATCATGAAGCCCTCGGCCACGGCTGTGACGTGCACCTTGCGGGCGAACATGTCCTCGATCGTGATGTTGCCGCCGGCATCACTGATGAAGCGGCGGTAGTCGTTGCCGTCGTAGCGGTAGTTCTGCGTGGCCGCGATGGCGCCAACGATCGGCTGCAGATCGGCGTCGCGGAACAGCAGCGCGAGCGTCGGCGATTGCTGCAGTGTGACGGTCAGGTCGCTGACGTCGGCGTCCGCCGGGATCGCCAGCGGGTTGAGCGTGCTGTCCAGGCAGCCGCGCTTGCGGAACGACACCTTGTCGGTGCCTGGCACCATCCGGTCGAGCGTGAACGTCCCGTCGGCCCCGGTCGTCACGGCTTCGGAGCGCATGCGCGGCCAGATCGAGCCGGCGCCCGTGCCGTATTGCTCCTCGGCTTCGACCGACTCCATCGACTCGCGCGTGATCATGATGCCGCCGCCGATCCACATGCCGCCCTGCTGCTGCATCATCTGCTGCAACTCCTCGGGATCCTGCAGCGGTTCGTGCGCGCGCGGGATGCCGCGAAACACGCGCACGCCCTCGATCGGGTTGCCGTCGGCATCCACGACCTTGCCGCTGACCGTGCGCGGCCGTTGCAGCTGGATCGTGCCGACCTCGATCGTGCCGCGCAGGCGGCGCCCCACCGGGAAGTCGCGCGAGCGCACCGCGAGCCATCCGCCGGTCGGCACCACGCGGACGGAAATGCGCGCCCGGTCGGTCGGCACCGGCGCAAGCGTGAACGTGCCGTCGGCGGCCGTGCGGACATCGGCCGGGCCGACACACTCGTAGTGCTGTTCGAAGCTCCACTCCTCGCTGAGCGCGACCATGCGGACGATCGCGTCGGCCACCGGTTTGCCTTCGGCATCCACAACGGTGCCGTGCATCGCGACCTGGTTCGGGTCGGTGTCGGCCGGGTCCTGGGCGGTCGTGACCGGCGCGGCGACAATCAGCAACGCGGCGGCCAGCAGAAGGCATTGGCGGGTGGTCGGGAGCATGGGTCGCCTGCAATTCCGGGGCTGACAAAGCGCCTGTGGGCCTGAACCAGTGTAGCCCGACCAATCAGGTGATCGGGATACCGAAACCATTTGTGCCGAGTAGTGTTGGTTCCGGCCGTCTGGCCTCCGGGAGGCGCCTGCAGCCGCCCGGAGAGTGCCGGAAGTTCGTTGCTGGCAACTGGTGGCAATCGGTCCCGGGCGCCGTTATAGTACGCAGCCCGCGTCGCCCCGGCGCTCTCCTGCTTCGCTTGTTGCCGGGCCTGCAATGGCCCGACGGCTGGTGGAGGCGGGTTGGCGAGCAGCGATGCGGGCGCCGACGTTGCACCTGGAGAGGTGGCAGAGTGGCCGATTGCGCTGCCTTGCTAAGGCAGTGTACCAGCAATGGTACCGTGGGTTCGAATCCCACCCTCTCCGTCAGCCACGGAATACCCCGCACCCGCGGGGTTTTCTCGTTTCTGGCGTAAGCCGCGACCGGCCGCGGGTGTCAGAGTCTTTTCGCTCCCGGCCGCCGGCGTCCGCGCCCCCGCGCCGTCATCCGCGAGCGTGGTAGACTGCTGCCGGCCTGCTTCACCGAACCCCGCGCGTACCGATGCGAACGACTTTCACGGGTCACCGGACACTACGAAGCCGGCGAAACCGGCGGGGCATCGCGATTGTGATGGTGTTCGCGGCGCTGACCGCGCTGTTCATGATCTCGCTGCCGTTCGTGCGCAGCATGCACCAGGCGCGAGAGACCGCTCGCAACTACGAGGCGTGGCTGCAGGCCCGCCAGGACGCGCAGAGCGTGCGCTCGCTGGGCTTCGCATGGCTGCACCGCGCGCACCCGTTTGCGCAGGCCGAGATGGCCCGCACCGGCAACCCGGTCTGGATCCGCGACGCGGTCAACAACCAGATGATGCCGCTCGACTCGCCGGACTACGACAGCCCGTGGGAGTTCGACGCGCAGCGCGCACTCGAGATGATGCTGCTCTCCGACGCCGGCCTGCGTTCCGAGCCGCGGCCCGTGCTCGACGTGGCCAACGCCCACGGCCGCCTGTGGACCTCCCGCGTCACCGACGAGCAGGGCAAGATCAACGCCGACTCGGCCACGCCGTGGCTGCTCGGCAACCTGATGGGCGGCACGCTGCTCACCCAGGAGATCAAGGCCGACGCCACCTCGATCTTCGTCGAGGACGGCTCGTGGCTCGACCCCGAGAACGGCTACATCTGGATCGACGGCGAGCTGATTGCCTACAAGACCTGCACCCACACCGGCTCGAACTGGACGCTCGGCAACTGCCAGCGCGGCCTCGGCAGTTCGCAGAGCGCGCCGCTGCCCGACCAGTCGGACCTCGGCGCCCTGGGCCTGCAGTGGCAGCCGTCGCCGTCGCACTTCGAATACCGGCCTCCGCAGGTGCACACCATCTGGTCGCCGGTCGTGCCGGGAGTGGCCTACAAGGTGGCGCGCTGCAAGATCGAGCCGATCCTGCAGCTCTACACGGTGCAGGCGATGGGCCTGAATGCCAGCACGCCGGTGCCGCCGGCCACGATCAACTGGTTCAAGGATGTCGACACGATCCGCATGGTCGCGGACTACCGGAAGTTTGACGGCGGCCGCGCCGAGTCGATTGCGCCGTTCCTGTGGAGCGATCTCGTCCGCGACCGCGTGACGATCTATTCGGCCGGGCAGGCGCCGCTCAACTTCGTGCGGCCGCACATCCTCGCGCGCAACATCGGCCTGACGCCGGTCGGCGCCGAGATGCCCGCCACCGGCTCGCAGACCGTGATCGACGTCACCGACAACACCGGCATCAACGCCGGCAGCATCCTCCGGCTGCGTTCCGACGGCGACCAGGCGCAGGGTATTCCGCCGGTGATGGAGTACCTGATGGCGGTGGCGGTGAAGGACAACCGCATCGTGGTTGACCGCATGCCGCGCAACCGCTTCCTGCAGAACCACGCGATCGTCGAGGTGCTCGACCGCCATCCGATCAACATCAACACGGCCTCGCGCGAGGTGCTGACGGCCGTGCTGCAGGGCCTGCGCATCAACACCACCGACGCCGTGTCGGCCGCCGAGGCCCGCAAAGTCGCCGACTTCATCGTGCTGCGCGTCAACGATCCGGCCGGGTTCCAGCCGTTCGTCGACGCCGCCGACTTCACCAACTTCATCAGCCAGAACTACTCGGGCTGGGGACTGAGCGCCGTCGACGCGCAGGCGATCGTGCTCAATGCGACCGCCAACCATGACCGCCGGCTGCTCTCGCCGACCGCGCCGTTCTGCTACCGGTCGTTCTCCACCTACACCGTCGAGAGCGTCGGCATGAAGTGCGCCGAGCCGCTCGGCGGTGGCCCCGGCATTCCGCTCGCGCAGTACGCGATCCGCGACATCGTGACGATCGGCGCACCCGGCCTGCTCGGCCTGTTCGACCAGCGCGAGTTGCCGGCCCTGATGGACGACCGCAACCGCGGCTACGGCAACGGCCTCGTGATCGGTACGCGCGGCACGCTCAACGGCCGCGTGATGGGCAAGATCGAACTGCCGGTCAAGCCCAGTGGGCAGGCCGGTAACAACAATGCCGCCGACGTCTTCTATGTGGACTACGGCGGTCTCGGTCGCAACTGGGCGGGGTCGCCGTTCCGGCTAGACACCCAGCAGGGCAACGGCACCAACGGCCGCAGCCTCGGCATCAACGACGGCAACGGCCGGATCGACCTGCGCGCCGGGTTCCTCGGCTTCTGGATCAAGCTCGACAACGTCGACGGCAACACGACGTACTTCGACCTGTCCGAGAGCACCTTCAGCAATCGCTTCTCGCTGGTGTTCGATCCGCGCCGGCGGGCGCTGGTGCTGCGCGTGGCCGACGCCGGACTCGACCACGCCTTCATGGAGCTGGTTTTCCCGGCCGAACCCAACGGCAGCGGCAGCCCCGCGTTCCGCGATGGCAACTGGTACCACTTCATCGCGACCTGGAAGGGCACGCCGTTCCAGCAACTGGTGGCGGGCGAGCACATCCCGATGCGGATGAGCCTCGTGATCGACGGCATGGGCTGCACGCCGAAGAACCGCACCGAGGGTCACACCACCGCCACCTACATCGACAACAACGGAAACCCGATCGAGGTCTCCACCGAGTTGCAGAACGATCTGCCGTGGGGCCAGAACCCGATCGACCCGTCGCAGCCGCCGAACCCCTGGTACGAAGTGGTGGTCGTCGACGCGAGCAATCTGCCTGCCGCCGGCATCATCGACGTCTCGGGCGAGGCGATCGAATACACCGTCAAGAGCGGCAACCGCCTGACGGGCACGCTCGTGCCCGAGCTCGATCCGCTCGGCAACCCCACGGGCCGGCAGATCATGACCGGCTTCAGCCGGCGCGCGCGCGGAACCCCGCGGCCGCCAACCAATGTGCCGCACATCGCCGGTACGCCGGTGCATCCGTACGGCTACTCGGCGTTCCTGCAGCGCGAGCCCAACGGGTTTGCCAACACGCTGCCCGCCACGTCGGGCAACAACATGCAGGACGTCGGCACGACCACCGGGCCGCTCGCGGCCGGTGCGGTCAACCCGGACGACGACGGCAACTACACCAACCCCCTCGCGCACGGCCCGCGCGCCGGACTGCCCAGCAGCGACGTGGCCTACGCGGGCGGCGGCAACGCGACCGAGGGCCTCGAGCTGCGCGTCACGCCCGGCACCACCGACGACTTCCCGCAGCGCGGTTACCTGCTCGTGCAGGGCAACGCGATCACCGCCTATGCCGACGACGGCACCGGCAAGCTGATGGCCAGCCCGCCGCCGCAGCCCGCCTGGGAAATCATCTACTACGACGGCAAGGACACCACCGACACGGTGCACGCCAAGAACTCCGCGATCACCTACCACCGGTTCCTCAACCTGCAGCGCAACGCCATCCCGCTGGCCGACGCCTCGGCACCGGCTGTGCCCAACGGCGGCCATCACTTCGCCAACGACGGCAACCTCCGCATCGCCCTGATCTCGTGGCAGACGAGCAGCACCAACGGCTACAACGCGCCGACCGGCTACGTGATGAACAAGGAGTCGCGCGAGGTCATCCAGTACAACCAGTTCGGCCCCGGCGGCACCGGCAGCTACTTCATCTACAACCCGCCGGACTGCAACGCGTTCTTCAGCGCGGGCAACAACCCGTTGCGCGGCCAGCTCGGTACCGCGCGCTCGCCCGCCTCCAGCGGCACCGTCTCGCCGATGCTGCCCGTGTTCTGGATCGCCGGCAAGGCGGCCTACCAGCGGCCGGTCGGCTTCGGCGACCCGATCACGGTCATCTCCGGCCGCAACGGAAACAAGGTCAACCAGGACATCGCCGGCAATCTGCCGCTGATCGTCTTCTGGGAGCGCGGCGCCGGTAACAATCAGTGGGTCACGCTCTCCGATCATGTGGCCACCACCTACGACCCGGCGGTGCCCGGCACGCGCCTGCTCAGATTCCCGTCCGGCGAATTGCCGCTCAACCTGCCCCCGCAGGTGTCATTCGGCGGCCCCACCCCCGGCGGAGCAGCTGGCGCCACGACGAACGGCATGATCGACGAGGTCGAGTGGCAGGGGCTTGGCGCCGGCGACTTCCGCCTGGTCGGCGCATTGCCCGCCTACTCCAACGGCCAGCCGGTCAGCCGGATCCAGGTCAACGCGGTGAGTTCGCAGATCAATCGTGAGGTCGGCGTGGTCCGCATCGACGACGAACTGGTCGCGTACCGCGGCGTGCAGGAGGTCCAGCGCACGCTGCCCAACGGCACCGTCATCACCGAGTACTTCCTGATCGACTGCGAACGAGGCTTCCTCGGCACGCCGATCGGCAACCACGACCACCGCACGCTCTACCTCAACGTCGCCAACGCGCGCATCGCCAAGCTGGCCTCCACGCTGCCACAGAACGGCGGCGGCACGTTCCAGATCGCCGGTGAGAATCCCGGCTTCCCGCTCGACAACGTGGGATTCGGTCTGGCGGGCACCGACAAGTTCAACATGGAGCTCGTCGGGTACCGCCGCACCGGCAACCTGTTCCGCGTCTCCGACTACCGTCCCGAAGGGCGCGGTCTGTTCCGCGGCTCGTACGGCACGCCGATTATCAACCATGGCGGCGGCCGGTTTGTCCCGCTCGTGATGGGCCAGCCGTATCGCTACATCGATCGCTACTGCGACCCCGATGTGCGCGGCAACAATCCGCAGGGCCGGATGACGATCAACACGCCCGAGCAGTTCACGGTCTCGGGCGCGGCCGCTGCTCCCCAGGCCCGCTGGTTGCGCGTGCACTGGCAGATGGCCAACGACCCGCGCTTCGCCGACATCGAGGGGCAGCACATCGAGATGCAGTTGCTCGTCAAGCCGACCACCGTGGCGTCGTGGGAGGATCCCGGCGTGCGCAAGTTCGTGTTCCGCCATCGTGCGAACAAGAACAACGCCACCGGCCAGCTCGAACCGGCCCTGCAGACCGGAGGTATCGACATGCTGCAGCAGGTCGACACGCTCAACGATGCGCAGGGCCGTCTCGGCCTCGTCGCCGACGGTGTTGAGTGGCGCATGGCCTACGTCTTCCAGGACGATGCGTTCCTCAACGACTGCTGGAAGTGGACCCCGGCCTTCTACGGTGTCTTCTTCGAGTACGAACAGGGCGGCATCATCTACAAGACACGCGAGATCCCGCGCTGACCCATTGACCACTGAAGCCCGCTGAAGCCCCATTGAAGCCCAC
>JBFWQT010000271.1:0-9469 GCA_050249295.1 Planctomycetota bacterium | reverse complement strand
TTGGGCGCTACCCCAAGAGCCGCGAGCGGGAGCGCGCGGGCCCCGTTGGGGTCACGCCTGCAAGCCCACCGTTTGACCGCGACAAGCGCGTTCACGAAACCTCCGACGGTTGATCCGTAGACCCGGGGCCCTCGGGGCCCGCTCGCTTGCGCTCGCGGCTCTTATGTTAGCGCCCATCGGGCTTACGCCCCCGGCTCGCCCGGAGGGCTCCTCGATGGGACGTGGACTTGTGATTCGCTGTACTTACGCCCCGGCTCGACTCCGGATCGGAATACACAGACAGCCACTTGCGGTCGCGGCACTTGCCGCCGTGAACCAACTGCTGTTCAATTACGCCGTTCCTGACATCGGTCCAATTTAGCTAAAATAATTTCTTATCCGGTGTGAGCCGGGACTTGTGGCGATCCAGGTGCCGAAACATAGGACATCCCCGGGTATAGAGGGGGAGGTTGTATGTCGAAGGGCTCAGATCCGTGTCATCGAACTTGCTCATTTACGCCGTTCTTGTCCGCACAATTCTCCAGAACCTCGTGCGCACCATGATGGACCGTGGCCTGCGATCGATGCCGCGTGGCGAATCAGATCCGCGCGCGCGCATGCTGCGGAGATACAGCGGTGGTCCGCTCACGTGGCCGCTTACTACAGCGAATCACAAGTCCTCGTCCCATCAAAGCAGCCTCCGGGCGAGCCGGGGGTGTAAGCCCCCGGAGTCTGGTACTGAGGCGAGCGCTCGGCGCCACCAGGTCCGCGCCACCAACAGAGTCATGTGCTGGTTCCAGAACCAGACTCCGGGGGCTTACACCCCCGGCTCGCCCGGAGGGCTCCCGGATGGGACGATCACTTGTGATTCGCTGTCTTGCTCCGTGCGCGGCTCTGACCGGGAGCGACCCCGGCGAATCAGAGCGCAGTCACTTGATCGGGCATTTCCGGCGCGGCGGATTTCTGCAGTGGCAGGGAGTCTTCACACAACCCGACACACAATCGCGATTCTGCGGAACGAACCCATTTCAGGCGCAACCGATTGTCAGCCATGGAGATCCAGATTCCAACCCAATCGACCGTGCAGAGTTATCGGATGGCATGGCACAATCCGCCGAGATCGCCTGCGGAGCCCCACAAACACGGGGTTCATTTGGCGTGAAATGGAGTGAAGTGGCAGTGAAGCGTCGTGAAGTGTGTCTCAACCCACGGTATGAACCAGGCGAACCATGCGTCACGCGTTCGTCAACTCACGTTGGACGTCGACCGGATCAACCACACCATCGCCAGCATGATCAACGCCGCCGCACCCGCCATCATTGCCAGCGCAAGGCCGGACGAGGGCGGCTTGCGATCCTCCTCCACGAGCCACACCGTGGCCGGGTCGAAGTTCGCGTAGTGCTCGCGCAGCAACGTCGTCGGCACCGCCCCCAGCGAATCAATGCGGTTGACCACAATGCCACTGATCTCGTGCCGCTCGAGCAGGCCGGCCGTGACCTTCTCGCGGTCGGCGTACGCGGCCGACGTGATCACCACATTGAAGTGCAACTCGCTCGCCCCGTCGGAACTCAACGCGCCGGCCGCACCGGCTGGCACCGCCGGCACCCACACCCGATTGAACCGGCCGTCGGCGCTGTTCGCGGAGACGAACGTCGGGGCTGCCGTCACACCGGTGATCGTCACGTACGCATTGTTGCCGGGGCCGTTGGCGGCAAGGTCTTCGCAACGGATGCGCTGCGGCGTGCTGGCCGTGCCCGCGGCCAGCGTGTACTCGCGCACGCCGTGCCAGCCCAGCAGCACGCCCGCGGCAATCATCACCAGCACGCCGAACCCGATCGCCACGCGCAGCATCGCATCTCCCGGCAGGGGCCGCAGTCGGCTCGATTCGACGCGCATGGTATCCGCAAGCTGCGCCCGGTCCACGACCGATCGACCGGATCGCGTGTCAGCGGAAGGTGCGCGGCTCGACGCGGTGCTTCTTGAGCAGCCGGTAGAGCGTGCCGCGCGGCATGCCCGACAGCCGCGCTGCCTCGGTCACGTCGCCGCTGGTCTGGCGCAGCAGGCCCACGACGTACGCCATCTCGAACTCGCGGATGCGCTGCTCGCGCTGCACCATGAACGGCGCGTCGTCGATCGACAGCACGCGGCCCACAATGCCGGCCAGCGACTCTGGCAGCGACGCCGGTGTGATCGGCTCGCCGGGCGGCGTGATCAGGTCGGCGCGGCGCAGCACGTTCTGCAACTCGCGCACGTTGCCGGGCCAGGTGTGTGCCCGCAGGATCGAGTGCGCGCGGGCGCTCACGTCGTTGGCGCGGGGGCCCAGCAGCTGCGCGATCAGCACGTCGATGTCGCCGGGTCGCTCGCGCAACGGCGGCACGTCGATGCGCACGCTGGCGAGGCGCAGGTGCAGATCGCCGCTGAGCCGGCGCCGGGCGACCTCGTCCTGCGGATCATCCGTGCAGCAGGCCACGATCGACACGTCGATGTCGATGCGCTCCTCGCCGCCAACTCGCTGGAACGTGCGGTCGGTGATCGTGCGCAACAGCTCGTGCTGGAAGTCGAGCGGCAGCGCGGGCAGATCGTCGAGCAGCAACGTGCCGTGCTGGGCCAGTTCGAGCATGCCGATGCGGGGCTGATCGGCGTCGGGCACCGCGCCGTGCTCGTGGCCGAACAGCTCGGCGCGCAGTCGCCCGGCCGGCACCGCGCCGCAGTCGAGCGGAATCATCGTGGCGTCGGCGCCGCGCGCGAGACGGTGGTAGCGGCGCGCGACCAGCTCCTTGCCGCTACCCGGCTCGCCGACGATCAACAGGTGGCCGCGGGTGGCGGCGAGTTCTTCGAGCGTGGCGTGCATGCGGCGCATCGCGGTCGAGTCGCCGGCCAGCAGGCCTGTGTCGAGCAGGCGCGACACGGCGTGGCGCAGGCTGCGGTTCTCGGCGCGGATGCGGCCGCTCTCGATCGCGCCGGCGACCGTGGCGGTCAGCGCGTCGGCCGACACCGGCTCGACCAGGTAGCCGAGGGCCCCGGCCGCGACCGCGCGGTTGGCGGCTTCCACGTCGGCCACGCCGTCGGCAACCATCAGCATCGGCACCTGATCGCCGCCGCGATGTCGAACATGATGCAGGAGGTCGATGCCGGGCTGGTCGGGAAGCGCCAGCGCCGAGACCACGACATCAATGCCGCTGTCGCGCAGGCGGTCGATCGCGCCGCCACCCTGCCAGGCACTGCTGACGCGAAGCCCGGCATTGGCCAGCGCGCCGGCCCACACGGTCAGCCGGGGCGGTGCAATTCCGACCAACAACACTGCGGGTGCAGTCACGGATGTGCGAGACACGGCTGGTTCGATGCCGCGATGGTAACGCGGCAAATGCATGTTGGGTAGTGTGACAAACGGAACACATGACCCGTCACTACAGAATCCAGATGTGGCATCCGCAAGCTCGTGGAGGACGAGCCGTCGAACCCGGCCCCGCGCGGGCCGTAGTGTTGTTCGTGCGGCGGCGACGGCACACGGGAGAACGGCACCCGATGATGATGATGCGATGCCTCTGTGGCCTGATGATGTGGCTGGCGCTGGTGCCCCTGTGCCGCGCGAACGCGCAGGACCCGAACGGGGTGACCGGCGCGGTGACCGGCGCGGGCCAGCAGGAGCTCGTCGATCGCTTCCGGTCGGCGGCCGACGAGGCGGCGCGAGTGGCGATCTACCGCGAGCTGATGGCCGATCGCGCGGCGGCCATGCGGGCGTTGCCGGTGATGCTCGCGCAGCTGCGCTGGAGCGAGAGCGCCGCGTTGCTACCGGATCATCGTCACGCGCTGCGCGTGATCGGCTCGATCGGCGCCGTCGGTCCGGCCGGTCAGGCTGCCGCGGCCCGCAGCGTGCCGCGAATCGCGGCGATGCTCGCGCCCGATCCGCGCTCCGACGAGCGCTGGCCGGTGGACACCATCCGCGTGGCGGCATCCACGTTGATGCAACTCGGCGACGCGGGCCGCGAAGCCTTGCTGGCCAGCTTCGACCGGCCGTGCGTGTGGACGCACGCGAAGCTCGCCGCGGCGATCGGCGCGATGGCCGCGCAACCGCGCGACGCCGTGCTGATTCCGCTGGCGCGACTCGCGCTGCTGCACCGGCGCGACTGCGTGCGTCGCTGCGCGCAGCTCGCGGTTGTCGCGTTGTGCCACAGCCCGCCGCGCGTGCCCGACGAGCAGGCGCTGACGTGGACGCCGCAGTGGCGCGAGCGCGACGACCTGTCGGTGGCGATGCTGCCCGCGCTCCACGCGGCCGGCGTGCTGGCGTCGCGGCCGGTCGAGGCGCGGCAACTGCTGACCGGCATCCTCGACCGCTACGACGGTGTGGAGCGGGACCGCGTGCGCGGTGAAGCGACGGAGGTGCTGGCCAGCGGGCTGGTGGGCGCAGGCGCAGTGCGCCACAATGAAACGCCGCCGAGGGTGCACGAGCCGGAGACTCGCATGCGCGTGACACGACGAGCCCCGCGGCTGGCGATCTGGTCGCTGGCGATCTTCCACATCTGGAGCGCGCCACTGAGCGCGCAGGACCCCACGCCGCCGCAGGCACCGGATCCGCCGCAGACACCGCAGGCGCCGCAGACGCCGTCCGATCAAGTGAAGGCGCTGACCGAGCTGATGCTCTCGGCCGACTACGACGTGCGCATGGCCGAGTACAAGCGCCTCGAAGCGGCCGGCAAGGAGTCGGCGTGGGCCGTGCCCGCGCTGCGTGGCGTGATCAACAACGACCCGGACGCCACCGGCCCGCTGCACATCGATACGATTCCCGCGCTCAAGGTGATCGCCGCGATCGGCCTCGACGCGCGCGACCTGCTGCCTCAACTCAAAGCGCTGCTCGACCACAAGGGCCTCGTCAACGGGCCGGTCGGCGACCTGTATCGCGAGGTGACGCGCGCGCTGCTGCGGCTCGGCGAGCCCGGCCGCGACGCGTTGCTCGACGCGATGGAAACGCGCGAGGCCTGGTCATACGGGCCCGCGGTGGCGCCGGCGTTCGCGCAGATCGCGCAGCTACCGGCCGACGTGATGCTGATGCCGATGAGCCGCGTCGCGCTGCTGCACCCGTCGTTCACGGCGCGCCTGGTGGCGCAGCGCGTGGTCGTCATCTGCGCGACGCACCCCGACGATCCGCCGACCGAACGCGCGCTGCAGAGTGTCACGGCCCCCGAGGTGCCGCTCGACGTCCTGCCCGCGCTGGAGCGCGCAGGCTTCTGGCAAACGCACGCGGCGGCGATGCTGCAGCTCGCGGTCGACGTGCTCTCCTCGCCCGACATCGGCGACCGCGACGCGCAGCTCGAAAGGGAACTGCGCGACCAGATGATGAGCCAGATCGCGGACCCGCAGCGCGGGCCGCTGCCCGTTGCGCTGTGCGAGCAGATGCTCGCGGCGCTGACGTCGCACGCGTTGCTGCCGCCGGCCCGACGGCTGCTCGCGATCGCGACGCGGCACATGACGGAGACCGACGTCGTGCCGCCGTTGCTTCGCGTGATTGCGGACGACGAGTCGTGGTGGGTGCGCCAGGCCGCGATCGAGGCGCTTGCCGCGATCGGCCGGCCTCGCGCGGCCGGGTCGGTGCCCGCGCTGATCCGCGTGCTGCGCGATCGCAACGATCCGCTGCGCATCCATGCCGCGCACGCCCTCAAGGTGCTGATGCCGGCGACCGATGCGAGCGAGCTGTTGATCCCGATGCTCTCTGCCGGCGACGACCTGGATGGCAGCGCGATTGCCTTCCGCACGTTGGCCGCGATCGGCGCGCCGGCTGCACCGGGGCTGCTCGCGCAGCTCGGCGCGCCGGAGGGTGGCGCTGCGGAGCGCGTGATGAGCCTGCTCGTGTACCTCGGCGACGACGCGTTGCCCGCGGTGCGCACGGCGATAGCCGACGAGTCGTGTGCGGTGCAGTTGCGCCGGCGCATCGTCGACCTGCTGGACCAGATGCCCACCAGCGACGCGGCCGGCGATGTGTTGCGCATCCTGAAGACCGATGCCGACCCCGGAGTGGCTGCTGCCGCAACGCGCGCACTGGCCCGACGATGACGATGACGTTGATCGTGCAGCCCCGCTCTGGCGCTGTTGCTGGCACCTCCCGTCCACTTGATGCACAGTGTTGTACCGCCACGAACCGCCCCACCCGCCCGCCCGCGACGCGATGCCGCCGCCTGCCGATCACGACACGCCGCGCGATGGCGACCGCACGCCCGACGCTCACCGGGTGGAGCCGCCAGCGCACGACGGCACGCTGTTCTCGTTGACGCCTGCCGACGTCACGCCAGCCACGACGCCGCCCACCACGCCTGCGCCGGAGGCGATCATGCCGCCGAGCGACGCGCAGACGTTGTTCGCGCTGGACACCGGCGAGGCCGGCACCGGTGATGTCGGCGAGACGCGCCCCGGCACCCGCCCGATCGCAGGCCCGGCCGGCACGTCGGTCGTGGAGCGACTGCGCGACAACGGCTTCGACTCGCGCTACGACATCCGCGATGAGGTCGGCCGCGGCGGCATGGGTCGCGTGGCGCGCGCGTTCGATCATCGCACCCGGCGCGAGGTCGCCCTCAAGCAGCTGCTCAAGGCCGACGCCGTGGAGGCGCGCGCGCGCTTCCTCGAAGAGTGCCAGATCACCGCACAGCTCGAGCATCCCGGCATCGTGCCAGTGCACGACCTCGGCATCGACGAGTCGGGCCGCATGTACCTCTCGATGAAGCTGGTGCGCGGCCGATCAATGAAGGAGCGCGTGGACGAGGCGCGCGCCGCGATCGACGACGGCAAGCCGCTCGAATCGGCATGGCCGCTGACGCGCCGGCTGGAGGCGTTCCGCAAGGTCTGCGACGCGATCGCGTTTGCGCACAGCCGCGGCGTGATCCATCGCGACATCAAGCCGGACAACGTGATGCTCGGCGACTTCGGCGAGGTGCTGGTGATGGACTGGGGCCTCGCGCGCATCGTCGGCACGCCCGAGACGCACCACGACCGCCTCGTGCTCAGCGATCGCCATGACAACGCGACGGCGCGAACGCTCGACGGCGCGGTCGCCGGTACCCCGGCCTACATGTCGCCCGAGCAGGCGCGCGGCGACATCGAACAACTCGACGAACGCACCGACGTCTACGCGCTGGGCGCGATCCTCTACGAGTTGCTCACGCTGACCGCGCCGTTCCGCGGGCCGACGTCGTGGGACATCATTTCCGACGTGCGTCTCGGCCGGATCGAACCAGCCGACGTGCGCGTGCGCAGCGAGTTCGGCGATGGCGTGACGCGGCCGCCGCGCGAGCTGCAGGCCGTGATCGAACGCGCGATGGCGTTCCGCGAGGACGACCGCTATCGCACCGTGTCGGCGCTCGCGGCCGACATCGATGCGTTCATCGCCGGGCGCGCGGTGGGCGCAGCCGCGTACTCGCCGTGGCAGCTTGCGCTGAAGTGGGCCGATCGCAATCGCGGCCCGGTGATCACCGGCGGCATCGCGGCGCTGATCCTCGCGGCCGCGGCGCTGGCGTTCGTGATCAACCTGGACAACGCGCGCAGCCAGGCGGTGCAGGAGCGCGACAACGCCGACATGCAACGCCGCGAGGCCGTGGCCGCGAAGGATGCCGAGGCCGCGGCCACGCGCGCGCTCGATGCGCAGAAGACGAAGGCCGAGCATGACGCGGCGATGGCGATCGCCGAAGCGCACTACCTCAAGGCCACGATTGCGGCCAGCAACAGCGATCCGCAGCTGGCGCTCGCGTACGCCCTGCGTTCGCTGCGCGTGCGGCCAGATCCGGAGACCATTGCGCTGGCCTCCGACATGCGCGTGCGCGCACGGGAGTGCATCTGGTGTTCGCCGCGCGGCGACATCGCCAACCCCGACCTGCCCGGCCTGACCGGCTCGATCGAGCGCGTGGTGTTCAGCCCTGACGGCGAGCGGATCGCCGCGCTGTCGGTGACCGGCTGGTGTGGCGTGTTCGATCGCGACACCGGCGAGCAGCTTGCGCGCTGGCGGACCGACCGGTTCGAGAGCGGGCAGGTGCTCGACATCGCGCTGACCGACAGCGGCGCCTTGCGCGTGTTGCACATGAACGACGAGCGGCTGCATCTCCAGCTCGTGGAGTTTCCCGGCGAGCGCATCGTGTGGCAGTTCGACAGCGAGGAGGACCAGGCGATCTGCGATGGCGATCTCACGCCGGACGGCCGGTTCGCGTTGTACGGCACGAGCCTGATGCTGGTCTATCGCGTGGCCGGGGACGGCACGCGCGACACGCCGTTCAATGCGACGACCGATGGCCCGCCGCTGGTGTGGAGCGAGATCAACGCGGTGGCGATCAGCGATGACGGCGAGAAGATGGCCGCGATCGCGAAGCCGCTGACGCTGGAGCGCGACGGCGCGTACATGCGCATCGTCAATCGTGCGCGCCGCGCTGCCCCGCCGCCGTTCCGCGTCGGCGACGACGATGCGACGCACGTCGAGTTCAATCGCACCGGCACACAACTGGTTGTCACCGGCGTCGACCACACCATCCGCGTGTTCGACGCGGTCGTCGGTCGCGCGATCAGGGAGTGGCACCATGTGCGCAGCACGTGGTCGCCCGCGCAGTTTGTCGGCAGTGGCGACCAGCTGGTGTTCGGCGATGGCTCGGCCGCGCGGATCGCCTCGTGCGCCAGCAGCAACGAGGTCGGCGTGATCAGCCACGCGCGCCGGTCCGGCAAGCAGATCAAGCTGACCGTCGGCACCTGCGTGGGCGCGAGTCGGGACGGCCGGTGGATCGCGTCGGGCCACATGGACGGCACGATCCACCTGCATCGCGCGTCGGCGGGCAAGGTTGTCGAGCAGTGCGCCGGCACTCTAACCGCCTCGATGCGCATCGACATCACGGCTGACGGTTGCGTGGCCTTCGGAGGTGGCGGCGAGCCGCGCGTGCAGTTGCGCGACTGGACCAGCGGCGCACCGTTGATGTCGCTGCCGCACGGCGGTGGCGTGGAGATGGTGCGCTTCTCGCCCGACGGCCAGCAGCTTGGCACCGTGGCCGACGACGGACTGCTGCGCATCTGGGATCGCCACACCGGCGATCTGCTCAACGAGATCTACGTCGTGCGCCAGTTCCCGTACGATCCGATCGCGCCCGACGGGCAGCTGCTCTGCTTCGCGTTCAGCCCGGATGGCCGGTCGGCGGCGGTCGGGGCGTACAACGGCCAGGTCTACGTGGTCTCGCTCGCCACCGGCTATGTGGACCAGGTTTTCACCCGCCACGGCGATTCGATCAACGGCGTGGAGTGGCTGCCCGATGGCTCGGCGATCATCTCGTCGTCGTACACCGACCACCGCATCATGATGTGGTCGCCGGAGGATGGCCACCTGTTGTGGGAGACGCGCGTCGACGCGCCCGACCGGATGTGCCTGTCGCCCGATGGCACGTGGCTGGCCGTCGATCACTGCCTGCTGCGCACGTCGGATGGCGCGCGCACCGACTTTGCGCGCAGCGACGACGCCATGGGCACGTTCTCGCTG
>JBFWQT010000270.1:0-9470 GCA_050249295.1 Planctomycetota bacterium | reverse complement strand
CAAGTTCGAGGGCCGGTTCGAGGTCGCGCCGAGTTGCGCGCGCGTGATCTACCGGCACTACAACAGCCCGAAGTTCGCGGCGTTCGACGAACTGGTGAAGGAGACCGACCGCCTCGACGCCGCGCAGCTCGAGGAGTCGGACGTGACCGACCCGCAGGGCTGGATCCTGCTCGGCTACACGCTCGACCCGCGCACCGGCCTCGGCCCGGACTTCCAGAAGTACTTCCGCTGGCTCGTCGAGTACGTGAAGGAAGTCTCGCTCGAGAAGGTGCTGGCCCATCCGCTGGTGGATGCACGCATCGCCAAGGTGAAGGCCGAGCACAAGCAGTACGCTCAATTCCTCGAGAACACCACGCATCTCGACGGCACGGTGATCATGAACGACCTCCGCGGCCTGAAGGGTGTGCCGGTGGGCAACCGCTTCCTGGTCTACACGCTGCACCCCGAGGGCAACGTGGAGATGCGCATCTTCAGCGGCCACCAGGGCGCCACTGTCGTGGCCTGCGGTCACAGCATTTTCAACCGCACCTGCAACGTGAACATCGGCGACCTGATGCAGAAGTACGGCGGCGGCGGCCATCGCGGTGCCGGCACCTGCCAGCTGAAGGGCGACAGCGTGGAAGACCAGATCGCGCAGATCAAACGCACGCTGCTCGACAACTCGCCGGAGGGCTGATCATCATGGCGAGGTACCTTCTCCGCGAGCGGCTCGACAGCCTGCTGGAACGCGTGGACCGGCTCACACCCGGGTCGCCGCGCAAGTGGGGCAAGATGACGGTCGACGAGGCCGTGGTGCACATGACCGACGCGCTGCGCATCTGCACGTCCGAGGTTCCGGCGAAGGATGGCAGCAACTTCTTCACACGTGTGTTCCTGAAGCCGCTGATGCTCTATGCCCCGTGGCCGAAGGGTGCCCCGACGCCGCCCGCCGCGAAGACGAACAAGCCGGAATCGTGGGATTCCGACATCGCGAAGCTGAAGGAAATGCTCAAGCGCGTGGCTGCGATGGGTCCCGACGACACATGGGGCGTACACCCGATGCTCGGCCACATCTCGGCGAAGCACGCCCATCGCATGATGTGGCGGCACGCGAACCACCACTTGCGGCAGTTCTCGGTCTGACGGCGCCCATTGAAGCCCACGGTCTGCCGCCCGTGGGCAACCTGACGGGTCCCGGATTTTCTCACCGACCCTGGCACAGCACCGCTCGTCAGCGGCGGTTCGCGCCGATGTTGCGCAGGCCGGGCGGAACGACGTACGGCTCATCCGACGCGGTCAGCGTCACGGCACCAATGCCGTCAATCGTGACCGTCGCGCGCACGGCATGCGTGAAGTCCACATGGCCAGGGAAGGCCACACGGAGCGCCGCGGTCCAGCCGGCTTCCACCGACACCGGCGGACTGAACGTGTCGATCAGCAGGCGGCCCTGCGGACCGACATCGCCGAGCGGCAACGTGGAGAGCGGGCCGCCCTCGATCGGCGAACCGGTTGGCGCCGATCCCGGCTCATCGCCGTTGGACAACTGCAACTTCAGCGCAACCGTGTGGATCTCCAGCGGCGGGACAGCAGTTGATGCCGCGTTGCCGGGCCGGTTGTCCCGGCGGTTGTCGGGGCGGTTGTCGCTTCCCGCGCTGCCACCCTCGTTGCTGGTCGCGTTGCCCGGCGGGTTGCTCGCGCTCGCGCGGCGCGTGATGTTGAGTACGAACACGCTCCACGCACCCTCGGCGTAGCCGAGTCGCGACGCCATCGAACTCTGGAACACCTCGTCGCGCACCGGACTCAGGTAGTAGGTGCGCAGCTGCAGATGCACCGCGCCGTCGGCACTCACCCCGCTGAGCACCCGATGGATGCCCGGCTCGCCGGTGTCGTTGTTGACCGCGGCAGGGCCCTGCGCGCCGGGGTGCGCGAGTTGCGCGATCACCAGCGCGGCGCCGACCGCCAGCGCGACCAGCGCGCCGAGCGCAATCGCGCGACGGCGGACGACTCGCGAACGTGGATCGTGCGTTGCGTCCATCGGTCAGCGGAACAGGTTGCGGTAGTTGTTGGCAGCGGTACTCGACGAGACGAACGGGCTGAAGATCGTCGAGATCTGGCCCATCACGCGCTGGATGTCGTGGAGGCTGGTGCTGTCCACGTAGAGGATGTCGCCGTCCCTCAACGGCACATTGCGGGCCGTGCCGCGCGCGACGTTGATCGGATTGAGGATGTACAGCTCGCGCTGGTCATCCGGCGCGATCGAGTTGCGCACGAGATACACGCCGCTGACCTTGGCGACGTCCTCGGTCATCCAGCCGGCCCGGGCCAGCGCTTCGACCAGATCGATACGGTCGCGGTAGTAGAACACGCCGGGCACGTTCACGCGGCCGGCCACGATCACGCGGGTGTTCTTCGCCTCGTACGGCGTGATCTGCACCACGTCGCCCGGGAACAGCGGGATGTTCTGCTGCGCATCGCCGGAGAGCAGCTCGAACTGCACGCGCAGGCGGCACAGGTCGGTGGGTCGCACGCCGGCCGGGGCGGTGCCCGCGGGCAGGAAGCGGGCCTCGCGCAGGATGCGCGAGTTGACCCAGTCGACCGTCGGCAGCAGCGGTGTGTCGTCGCCGACCGGCAGCAGCGTGGTGCGCGTGATCTCGCCGCCCGCGTCGGCCAGCGCGTCAAGCAGGCGGAAGCCGGCCTGGATCTTCACGCGCCCGGGACGATTGACGGCGCCGAGCACCTTCACGGTGTACGACGTCGGCGACTGCGTGATCTCCTCGATCTTCACCTGCGGGTCGTAGAAGTACTCGCGCAGGCTCTCCACGATCATCTCCTGCGCCTGCGAGAGCGTGAGGCCGACGACGCGCATCGGACGGCCGGTGCGCGGCGCGCCGGGAACCGGCTGCGGGTCGGGCCGCGTGTCGGGGTCGGGCAACGGCTGCGGATCCGGGCCGGGGCCGGGACCGGGGCCAGGGTCGACTGGCGGCGGCTGTACGCCGGGATCGGTGGGCGGCGGGTCGGACGGCGGCGGGTCTGACGGCGGATCGTCTGGGTCCTGCAGGCCGTCGTGGTCGTCGTCGTCCTTCTTGTCCGAACGGAAGTAGCCGAAGTAGATGTTGCCGTCGCGCAGCACCGTGACGCGCGTGGACCACTCATCGTGACCGAGTACGCGGATGTGGAACGAATCCTCGTAGTCGAGCCGGTACTCGCCGAACCACGTCAGCTGCTCGTCGAGCTGCTGCTGCAGTTGCGCGACCGTAGCCGACGACTCGGGGCCCTGCGCGATAGCCGAGCCGCTCTCCACGACAAACGGGCGGTAGTCGACGATCAGGAAGTCGCTGCCGGGCGCGATCAGCGACGCGTCACCACGCACGGCGAGCATCCACGACTCGCGATCGACGCGCTTGACGGTGAAGTCGTGCGAGCCGTCGATGGTGTCGGCGCGCAGCATCAGGCCGAGCCAGGCATCCACGGGCCGGTCGGCGCACTGCAGCATGGTGAGGTCGAGCGCGGCGTCGTACTCCGGCGCAATGCCCGCAGCCAGGCGGCCAGAGCCGCGCGTGCTGACCGGAATCTCGGCCTGGTCGGGCTCGCTCGTGTGGCCGACGCGGGAGGCGCAGGCCACCGGGCCACCGGCCAGCAAGGCGACGGCCAGCGCGACGACGGCGGCAACACGGCACCGGCGCCGCCCGCCTGCACGAGTGGCAGCGGACGACGCCGGAGTTCCGTGGGTCGCGATCGTGGACGAGGCCCCGATCACTGCATGCGGGCGAACTGCGAGGAGCTGTAGTTCTTCTTCAGCTCGTCGCGCAGCGTGTCCGCCATCTTGATGTAGTAGTTGTACGGATTGTAGCTCTCGCGGCCCGAGTTCGGGTCCACTTGCTTGTCGGGTTTTCCGGCCCACTCGCTTGCCCATTCTTCCTCGGCGATTTCGCGGTAGATCCTGGACGCCCAATACAATGCCTCGGCCCGCTTCTCACGGTCGGACGAGAGCATCGAGGTCACAACCAGATAGCACTCGAGCGCGGTCTGGCGGTTCTTCGTGTCACGGCGCGTGGTCTTCCACTCATTGTAGGTGATCTCACCCAGCGCCAGGTAGGCACCAGCGTAGAGCCCGGCCTGCGCCGAGTCCATCAGGTAGGTGTCAACGTAGCCGTTCGGCGAGACCTTGGTGAAATCGGCGCAGAGGCCGCGGAGCTGACTCTCGGCGCGCGAGAGCGAGCCACCCACGCCGCGCGCCAGGTTCTTGGCGTAGTTGAGCGTGGCCTCGTTGCGCGCCTTGTCGAACTCGGCGTCGCGCGGCAGGTCGTCGGCGATCTTCTTGTAGATCGAGCGCGCGTTACGGAAGTCGCCGGCGGTCTGGTAGATGCGGGCCTGCAGGTTCATCGCGCGCAGCACGATGTGCCAGAACCCGGCGGTGGCACGCTGGTTCGCGAGGTCGGCCGCCACGTAGAGCAGCGCCGGGTCTTCGCGGTTGTCGCGCGACGGGATCGGGATCGCGCCGCCCTCGCCCTGGATCGAATCGGCGTCAGCCTTGAGCTCGCTCATCGCCTCGCCGAACTTGCCGAGGCCCATGTACGCGGCGGCCGCGGTGAGGCGCATGTCGAACATCCAGAACGGACGCAGCGCGCTGTAGTTTTCTTCACGGCCCGGATCCTTGAACGGCTTCTGCACGAACTCGACGGCCTGCTCGTACATCGGGGCCGAGAACTGCTTGTAGAACGGCGTGAAGTTGGCGCGCACCGCCTCGGCCACCTCGCTCGGCTTGCGGGCGCCGTCCACAGCGCTCAGCAGCTCGCGCTGCAGCCCGCGGTCAATCCCGCCGGTCTCGCTGAGCACGGCGTCGATCTTGACGCGGATCAGGCGCTTCACGCGGTCGAGCGCGCGGGCGTCCATCTCCTGGTCGCGACGCGCCGACAGCGTGCTGCTGATCTGCAGCGGGAACTCGTCGCGGATGTCCGAGAGCGCGAGCTCGCCGATCTCGTCGTTGGCGCGGCCGGCCAGCAGACTGGCGCGGGCGGCGTAGTAGTAGGTCGCCCAGACCAGGTAGCTGCGCTCGGTGCGGCCGCACTTCACGCCGGACTGCGCGCCGGCCTTGAGGAAGCGCGCGAACGCCTCGGCCGCCGCCTTGTAGTTGCCCGACGTGAGGTTGGTGAAGCCGCGGCCCCAGTCCTCGTCGAGGCCTTCGTAGCCGTACTTGATGTACTGCACGTCCCACGGCTTGAGCTCGATCACGTTCTTGTTGGCGAGCGTGTACTTGAGCGCGATCGTGGCCTGCGACGAGACGATGCCGCCGGTCTGCTGCGACTGGTCGGAGCCGGGACGGTACAGCACCAGGTCGTCACCGGCGCTGGCCGTGGCGGCGGGCAGCAGGGCCGTGGTGAGAGCAACGACCGCCAGCATGGCGGACATCACCGCCGGTGCAGACAGCGTGGACAGTTTCCGTGTGAACAGGGTCATCTGGATTCTCCTCAGGTGGATTGTGTGAAGGCCGGTCGCGGCGCGTTACTTGATGATGCCCCGCTCCCTGGCGAGCTTCAGGACCTTCGGATACAGCGTGTCCATCGCGCGGTCGTACTCCGGGTCGCCGTGCAGCACGAGGCCCGGGTCATCCCACGCGCGCCCGCGGTATTCACTGTTGAACACCTTGAGGCACTCCTTGATGTACTGGTCGTACGCCTTGTCGAGCAGCGCGATCGTGTAGAAGATCCGGCACTGCTCGTACTTCGCCATGCGCTCGTCCGGCGAGTACTTCGGCGACTGCTTGAAGATCAGGTAGTGCACGCTGATCGCCCAGATCCAGGCGTCCGCGGCCTCCTTCACCTTCTTCGCCTGCGTCAGGTACTGCGCCTTGAGCTCGTAGTACTTCGCCAGGCGCTCGAGGAACGGGTAGTACCACTCGTCGAGAATGCTCTCGAAGATGATCGGCGCGTTGTTGCCCTTCTGGCGCTCGATGTTGCGGAACTGTACGAACTGGTAGATGCGCTCGAAGTGCTCATCCACCTGCTTCCAGTTCGGGTCGTTCCCGTCGTACTTGCCCGACAGGATCGCCTTCTCGTAGTAGGCGCGGCCCACGTAGTAGCGCAGCGGCAGTTCGTTGCGGTGCGCCCGGTTGTTCACCGTGATGCCCCACGGCATCTTCGGCTCGGTCTTCACCTGCTTCTTGATCTGGTCGAGGATCGGCTCCATGTACTCGATCGCCTGATCCCACAGCTCGGCCTGGAAGAAGCGACGACCCTGGTCGTAGTACTCCTTCGCGTTCCACTTGCCGGTGTCGTTCTTGCGTTCCCACTCCCAGTAGCGGGCGTAGTACGAGAGCGCCTTGCGGTCGAGCCGGATGATCGACTGCGTGTACTTGATCGAGACCTGCTCGAGCGCGTCCGCCACCTTGTAGCGGTCGAGGAAGACCTGCGTCTGGTAGCCGCCGTACATCTGCCCGATCTCGTCGGCGTACTTCTGGCCCGTCAGGATGCTGCCCGTTGCCAGGCGGCCCTTGACGCTGTCGAGGCGCAGCTTCGAGTCGGCCTTGCCCGGCACCGCGAGGTCCACGCCGTGCTGCTTGCACAGGGCCTTGAGCTCGTCGTCGGCGTTGCGCGTGGCGGCGTCGACCATCTTCGCCTGGACCTCTGCCGGCAGCGCGTTGATGCGCACGGTGTGCGCGAGGCGCAGCACCGGCGGGTAATCCTTCTGCTCCTCGTTGAACGCCTTGTTCGACTCGAGCTCGTCAGCCGGCAGCTCGGGCTTCGTCGACCGCACCTGCGGGCGCAGGTCCACGGCGTAGATGCGGGCCATCTCGATCATGCCCTCGAAGTTGTCCGCCTTGGCGAGCTCGGTCATCTTCTTCTGGGCCTCGGCCGAGAACAGATCAAGGTCGAGCATCTCGACGTTCGGCGGCGTGCCGTCGCGACCCTTCAGCACCTCCAGCAGGTCGTTGCGGTCGAGGTGCACGATGTCGCGGTCCGAGTTCTTCAGTTGCTCGAAGAAGTCGTTGTGCGATTCGCGGTAGCGGCGCATGCCGTCCACGTCGCGGAACAGTTCCTGGCCGATCGCCGCGTTCTCGGGCCGGTCGAGGTACTCGTTGAGCGCGTCACGGTCGACGCCGCCCTGCTCGCGGATGAAGGTCACGCCGCGCGAGTCGAGCACGTAGTGCGCGAGGTAGTTGTACATCAGCGCTTCTTCGTCCGGGCAGACGATGTTGTTGCCCGTCGCGCTCTCGATCCAGCAGAAGATCACGTAGTCCGAGATGCTGCGCTCGAGGTCCTTGAGCGAGATCTTGTCGGAGCCACGCAGCTTCGCGATGTTCGGCACGAGGTTCTTCTGCGCATTGCTGAACAGGTTGTTCTCGTCCCAGTTCACCGCTTCGAACGTCTGCGCCAGCGTCTGCGTGAACGCGCGCCGCCATTCGATGTTCTGCTCGATCATCTCCTTGCGCGTCTTCTGCTGCGGATTGAGGGTGCCCGTCAGCTTCGCCAGCTCGGCTTCCTCTTCCTGCGCCGGGAACGCCAGGCTGAACGCCTGCATGACGTTCTCGGCGGCCACCGGGTTGCGCTTGCGGATGTGCAGGTAGAACGACAGGTACAGCAGGCCGCGTTCCAGCGACTTGAACTGCAGCGTCAGTTCGGCCTTGCGCGCCGGCTCGGGGTCGGTGAACGCCGGGCCGAAGTTGTTCGAGTAGTCGCGCCACAGGTCGAGGCACGCATCCTTGAACTCGTTGTCGATGCGCTTGCACTCGGCTTCCTTCTCACCGCCGTCGGCCACGTACAGCCAGCCGGTGAGCTGCGGGTTCTGCGACGGCGGCTGCGACCACGGGCTGGTGCGGATCAGCACGCCGTAGTGCCAGACGAGGAACGCGATGTCGCGGACGCGCTCGCGGATCTTGCCCGCTGCCGCCGGGTCCATGCTCTGCGCTTCCTGGTTCGAGAGCGTCGACCACATGCCGAGCACCTGGCCGATCGAGCGGCTCCAGATCTTCGGGTCGGCGTTGTTGATGTCGTCGTAGCGACGATCGAGCATCAGGTAGAACAGCCGCAGGATGAAGTAGCGCGCCTTGTACCAGTACAGCAGCCGGTAGTCGGGCTGGCCGCCGTCGGCCACCTTCCAGCCCTTGCTGCCCGCGTCGAGCACGTGGTTCAGCATGTCGATCAGGTTCGCGCGGTGGTTGTCCGGCAGGCGGCCGAACATCTCGCGCGACTCGATCCGTTCCTTCTCGTACTCGTAGAGGTTCTTGCCCTCGTTCTCGCGCACCGTCTCCGGGAACGGGTCGCGGATCTTGTTGCGCAGCTCGCTGCCCGTCCGGCCGTCCAGCAACGCTGCCTGGCGGCGCATCAGGTCGGCGCAGAAGTTGAACGAGCTGTAGTACAGGTCGAACCCGATGATCGGCTTGATCGTCGCGAACCCCGAGATCGCCTCGTGGTAGTCGTAGTCGCGACGGCCCTTCTCGTTCTCGAACTGCGCGCTGTAGATCTTCCAGATGTCGGAGAACAGCTCGCGCTCGACCTTCGCCTTGTCGCCCACCTCGGCCTCGATCTGGCGCTCGAGCTGGTTGACGTTGTTGATCCAGTTCGCCTCCACGCTGTGCGGCATCGCGCGCGGCGACGCGGCCGGCGCCGCCGGGTCACGGCCGCCGGGGCTCCACATCGCGATGCACATCTTGGCCTTCTTCGCCAGCTCCAGCGGGAACGCCGCCACCTTCTGCATGTTGTCGAAGCCCTCGAAGAACGGCGAGTCGCCTTCCATCATGTGCGCGGGCAGCTTGTCAGCGTCCTTGTACGTCGTGCTGAAGTACTGGAACTGCTGCGCGGCGCGGTAGTACACGTAGCCGGCCTCGAAGAAGCGCCACTGCTGCGAGAACGCCTCGCCGAGGCGCCAGTAGGCCTCCGGCGCATAGCGCTCGAAGTTCTTCTTCGACGCGTCCTTGTCCAGGCGTCCGCCGCGGTCGACCACGCGCAGCGAGGTCAGCACCTGCTGGTAGATCTCGGCCGCTTCCTTGAACTTGTAGCTGTCGTAGGCCGCGCGACCGCAGCGCAGGCGCAGGTCGAGGTCGAGGCCCGGCGAGCGCCCGATGTTGGCGAGCATCTCGTAGTACTTGAAGCGGAAGAACGCGTCCGGGTCGGTCGCGAACGGCGCCAGGTCGTCAATCACCTTGCGGATGCGCTGCAGCGACTCGCTCTGGCTGACCGTGCCCTCGAGCAACAGCTGCACCTGCGACTCGGCGCGCAGCAGGCGGCAGAGCTTGATCTCCTTCGCCTTGTTGTTCGGGTACTCGGTGAACATCTTCGTGATCAGGCTCACGAGACGTTCGTGGTTGTTCTGCGCCAGCAGCGCCAGCGCCAGCTTGTGGTAGGCCTGCATGCGCAGGCTGTCGAGCGCCTTCTGGCCTTCCGGCGCAATGCCCGGAATCGTCAGTGGCAGACCCAGCACGCTGGTGTACTCGCTCTCGGCCTTGCCCCACTGGCGGCCCAGCGTGTAGCCGTCGCCCTTGAGCAGCATGCAGT
>JBFWQT010000269.1:0-9483 GCA_050249295.1 Planctomycetota bacterium | reverse complement strand
CCGGATCGCCTCGCGACCCCTACCGCCCGCTGACGCAGGGTAGTGAATCTGCAAACGCCGCGCACACACGCGCGACCGGAGACTCTCCGTCCTCGAATGCTCGCCCGAATCCGTGAGAGCGGATGTGCTGCTGGCGCTTCTCGACGCTGTTTGCGCCGATGGCGCTTCTCGAACGCTGGATTTTGACGCTCGCGCTTCTCGTGTTAGCGCTTCTCGCGCTTCTCGCGCTTCTCGCTGCACATCGGCTCCCTGACGGTCGCGGCTCTTGTTCTCGGGGCGGCCCACGTTGACCGCGACCACCGCCGGTGCGATACCGCCCCCGCGCGGGACACTACCGACCGGAGGGCTCCGATGGACGACGTGCTCTTCCTCTCCCGCCTGCAGTTCGCGCTGACGATCATGTTCCACTACATCTTCCCGCCGCTGTCGATCGGGCTCGGCGGGCTGATGGTGATCATGGAAGGCGCGTACCTGCGCACGAAAAACCCGGTCTGGGAGCGCATGGCGCGCTTCTGGACCAGGGTCTTCGCGATCAACTTCGCGATGGGCGTGGCCAGCGGCATCGTGATGGAGTTCCAGTTCGGCACCAACTGGGCCACCTACTCGCGCTACGTCGGCGACGTCTTCGGATCGGCACTCGCGGCCGAGGGCATCTTCGCGTTCTTCCTCGAGTCGGGCTTCCTCGCGGTGCTGGTCTTCGGCTGGGATCGCGTCTCGAAGCGCATGCACTTCTTCAGCACGCTGATGGTCGCGCTCGGCGCGCTGTTCTCCAGCGTCTGGATCGTCGTCGCCAACTCGTGGCAACAGACGCCGGCCGGCTTCCATCTGGTCACCGACGGCAGCGGCCGGGTGCGGGCCGAGATCACCGACTTCATGGCGATGCTGTTCAACCCGAGCAGCATGGTGCGCCTCGCGCACGTCGTCATCGGCGCGTGGATCCTCTCCTGCTTCTTCGTGATGAGCATCTCCGCCTGGTA
This sequence comes from Planctomycetota bacterium, assembly GCA_050249295.1. Classification (GTDB taxonomy): domain Bacteria; phylum Planctomycetota; class UBA8742; order SKZP01; family SKZP01; genus JBFWQT01. The sequence goes on along the minus strand of JBFWQT010000269.1, from coordinate 8,506 downwards.
CCTGCTGAAGAAGCGCCACGAGGAGTTCGCGAAGAAGTCGTTCACCGTCGCGCTGGTCGTCGGCAGTGTGTTCGTGCTGCTCGCGCCGATCACCGGCCATTTCCACTCCGAAATCGTCGCGCACTACCAGCCGGCCAAGCTGGCCGCGTTCGAGGGCCACTTCAAACAGACCGGCAAGGGCGCCGACGCGTACATCTTCGGCATTCCGGACGAGGAGACGCAGGAGGTGCACTACGGCATCGCGGTGCCGGGCCTGCTCTCGTTCCTGGTGCACGGCGACTTCAATGCGCCCGTGACCGCGCTCGAGGAAATCCCCGAAAGCGAGCGGCCGCCGGTGCTGATCCCGTTCATCACGTACCACATCATGGTGTCGCTCGGCGGCGCGTTCATCGGCCTGAGCGCGCTCGGGCTGTTCCTGTGGTGGCGCAGGAAACTGTGGACCACGCGCTGGGTGTTGTGGCTGTTCGTGATTGCCGTGATCGGGCCGTACCTGGCCAACCAGGCGGGCTGGGTCGCGGCCGAGGTCGGCCGGCAGCCGTACATCGTGTACCCGGCCGACGTCGTCACCGAGGTGGACGGCGTGATGCAGACCGTGCACACGCCCGGCCTGCGCACCGCCGACGGCCTGTCGAAGTCGATCCACGCCGACCAGACGCTGGCGTCGATCGTGATGTTCGGTCTGATCTACGCGATGCTGTTCGTGGTGTGGGTCTACGTGCTGAACGAGAAGATCAAGCACGGGCCGGATGAGCCCGACGCACCCGGCGAACCCGGCGAACCCGGCGCACCCGGCGCACCCGGTGAGCCGGAGTCGAAGACTCCCGACGCGCCGCCGTCCGGCCGCACCGGCTTCATCGAGGCCGCTACCGCCCGACTCAAGAAAGAGTAACCGCCGGAGCGGCCATCATCCGCTCGCCGCAGGCACCAACGGCCGGCTGTCACCGAACACCAGCTCGGCCGCGGCATCCAGCTGCGCCGGCGTGATCAGCCCGGTCGACAGCGCATCGGCCGCGTCGGTCTTCGCGCTCGCCAGCAACTCCACGTCGCGCACCAGGTCGGCGGCGCGCAGGCGCGGCATGCCGGACTGGCGCGTCGAGAACCACTCACCCGGCCCGCGCATCCGCAAGTCGGCCTCGGCGATCTCGAACCCGTCGGTCGTCGACGTGATCAGTCGCAGCCGTTCGCGCGCGTCGTCGGTGGTCGGGTTGCCGAGCAGCAGACAGAACCCCGGGCGGCCACCACGGCCGACGCGACCGCGCAGCTGGTGCAACTGCACGAGGCCGAACTGCTCCGGCTGCATCACCAGCATCACGGTCGCGGCCGGCACATCGAGGCCCACCTCCACCACCGTGGACGCCACCAGCACCTTCGTGCGGCCGGACGCGAACGACTCCATCACGCTGATGCGCGTGTCGGACGACATGCCGCCGTGCAGCATGTCGATGCGCACCGTCGGCCCGAGCCGCGAGATGTCGCGCAGGCCCGACGCGACCTTCGACACGCTGGCGACATCGCGATCCGGCGAATCCTGCACGGCCGGGCAGACAACGTACACCTGCTCGCCGTGCTCGATGCGGTCGCGGATGAACTCCATCGCGCGTGGCTCGTTCTCCTCGGCCACGAAGCGCGTCTCCACCGGCGGGCGCCCGGCCGGGCGTTCGTGCAGCGCCGTGACGTCGAGGTCGCCGAACGCCGCGAGTGCGAGCGTGCGCGGTATCGGCGTCGCGCTCATCACCAGCATGTGCGGCGGATCGTTGTCGCGGCCGCGCGTGGCCAGCTGGTGCCGTTGCTGCACGCCGAAGCGATGCTGCTCGTCGATCACCACCAGGCCGAGTCTGGCGAAGACCACGTCGGGTTCGAGCAGCGCATGCGTGCCGACGATCAGGTCGATGTCGCCGGCTGCGAGGGCCGCCAGCAGGTCGCGCCGTTGCCCGGCCGTGAGCGCGCTGGTGAGCAGTGCGAGCCGCACCTTGCTGCCCTGCAGGATCGCATCGAACGCGGCGTGATGCTGCTCGGCGAGAATTGCGGTTGGCGCGAGCAGCGCGGCCTGACGCGTGGCCGCGACGGTGGCCAGCAGCGCGTAGAGCGCGACGGCCGTCTTGCCGGTGCCGACGTCGCCGTGCACGAGGCGATGCATGCGGCCCGGCTGCGCGAGGTCGCGGCGGATGTCGTCGAACGCGCGCAGCTGATCGGCCGTCGGCGCGAACGGCAGCCGGGCGAGGATGCGCTCGTGCACGCGATCGCTCACGCTGTACGCCGACGGCAATTCGTGGCTCGCGAGTGCCGCGCGACGCAGCGCCAGGCCGCCTTCGAGCAGGAACAACTCGGTCCAGGCGAGGCGCTGGCGGGCGCGGTCGAGGTCGATCAGCGTGGTCTCCGCGCCCGGCGCGTGCACGGTCAGCAGCGCCTCGCGCAACGGCGGCAAGCGGTGCCGGCCGGCGATGTCGGCGGGTGCCGGGTCGGGCCACGCCGCGACGTGCTCGCGCACCAGCTTCGGGATCAGTCGCGAGAGGCGTCGCGGCGGCAGGGCATCCGACCCGCGGTAGATCGGCCAGAACGCGGGTGGCGGCTGGTCCGGCGAGATGATCGTGAACTCCGGATTGCCGAGCGTGAGGCGACCGCGGTAGTCGGGCCGACCCTGCAGGATCACCTCCATGCCGGGCCGCAGGAAGTCGCCGATCGCCGCATTGAAGAACGTCACGTCGATCATCGCCGAGGCGTCGGAGAACGTGACCTCGACCACCTGCACGCGGCGCCGCGGTGTCTGCCGCCGGCGCGTGCGCTCGACCTTCACGCGCAGCGAGACTTCCTCTGCCTGGAACGGGATGTCGGCGATCGGCGCGAGGCGCGACCAGTCGTCGTAGCGGGTCGGCAGGTAGAGCAGCAGGTCGATCAGCCGCGTGATGCCGAGCGCGGCGAGCGCCGTGGCGTCCTTGTGGGCAAGGCCCGGCAGGCCGGCCAGCGGTTGCCGCGCGGTGTCAGTCACCGCTGGTCCGCCGCTGCAGGTCGCGGCCGTCGCCGAGTTCGAGGACGATCTCGGGGCGGATCGGTTCGGGCACCACCAGCGTCATGTCGGCCGCCTTGAGCGCCGCGGCGTGGCCGAGTGCCGCCAGCCAGTCGCGCACCGCCTCGCGCATCGCGGCGGCGATCGCCTCGCGCGTGTCGTCGGTGGCAGTAGCGAGCACCGGCTTGAGCGCGTCGAGCCGGGCCGCGGCGGCGAGCGACTTCTGCTTGGCGATCTGCATCTCCTGCGCCTGCTTCGCGGCCAGTTGCTCCTTGCGCTGTCGCGCGTCGGCGTTGGCCACGGCGGTGAGATCGTCGCGCCAGCGCACCACCACGCGCGCGGCCATGGTCAGCAGGTCGTCGGCTGTCGGTGCGGGCGACTCGCTGCTGGCAAACGGGTTGGTGCTGAAGCGTACGTGCAGCACGCGCCCGCCCGGTGCCAGCACGGCCTCGGCCGCGGCCACGCGGTCCGGCAGCGTGGCCTCCGCGGCGGCGACCAGCATCTGGTGTTGTGCGGCCGGCGGAAGCAGCGCGGAGTCGGAGAGCACGAACGTGGCGTTGACCACAAGCGGTGGCGCGGCAACAGGCACGACCGCGGGGTTGTCGTCGGGCTGGGCAGCACCCTGCGACGCGCTGCCCGCAGCGATGCCGCAGACCAGGATGAGCAGCAGCAGGAGGCGTCGTGAAGCGGCGTGGCGCATGGAGAAGTTCGGTGGCGTGGATCGCGGCGTGCCCGCGCAGTGTACGTACGGCCGCGCGACGGCGCGAGTGCAGCCTACTCCGGCACCTGCCCGCCGCCGCGACGGATCAGGTCGGCCAGCGTGCGCTTGCCGACCGGGTCGGTGCAGGCGCGATAGCCCTGCTGGAACGCGGTGATGGCGCCGGGCATGTCACCGACGAGCGAGCGCGCGGTGCCGAGGTTGGCCCACGCCTCCCAGCGCGTCGGCTGCATCGTCACCACACGCTGCCAGTCTTCGGCCGCGCCCTTGTGGTTGCCGACCGCGCCGCGCGCGTTGGCCCGGCCCGCGTAGCCCTCCAGCCGATCGGGCGCGAGCCGGATCGCGTTCTCGAAGTCTTCGAGCGAGTCGGCCGGCAGACCCGCCATCTGCCGCGCGTTGCCACGATCAAACCAGCCGCGCGCATCGTCGGGCTCGAGCTTCACGGCCTCGGTGAAGTCCGGAATCGCATCGCGCGGCCGCCCCGCGCGCACGTACGTCTCGCCGCGCAGGATCCACGCCATGTGCATCGTCTTGTCGAGTTCAAGCGCGCGCGTCATGTCCTCCACGCAGGCCAGCGCGTTGGTCAGTAGGAACCACGCCTCGCCGCGCTCGAACCACGCGGCCGCAACGTCCTGACGGATCGCGAGCGCCTTGTCGAAGTCGTCGATGCTGCCGCGGATATCGCCCAGCGACTTGCGCAGGCGGCCGCGGTTGTGCCACCCGTTGAAGTCGTCCGGCGCGAGCTTCACGTACTGCGTCAGGTCGTCCACGGCGCCGCGCGGGTTGCGGGCTGCGGCGCGCAGCACCGCGCGACCGAGATACGCCGACGCGAGCGAGGCGTTCATGCGGATCGCCGCGTCGTAGTCGCGCATCGCCTGGTCGTTGTCGCGCCGCGCGCGATGCACCTCGGCCCGGCGCACCAGCGCCTCGGCCATCGACGGATCCTGTTTGAGCGCCTCGTTGCAGTCGGCCAATGCGCGCGCAGTATCCTGGTTGGCGAGCTGCGCGGCCGCTCGCTCGTAGTAGAGCCGTGCGTCGGCTGGCGAGGCGACGATCGCTGCGTCGAACACGCTGAGCGCTTCGCGCACGCGGGTCAGTGCGAGCAACGCCGATGCGCGCCGGGTCGACAGCTCGGGCTCGAACTCGCGGTGGTCGGGGCGCGCCGCGGCGGTCTCGAAGTCGGCCAATGCGGCCGCCGGGTCGCCGCTCATCAGGCGCGCACTGCCGCGCACCAGCCAGGCCAGCGTGCGCGGCGTGCCGAGTTCGATCGCGCGGTTGGCGTCTTCCAGCGCGCCGGCGACGTTGCCCGCCGACATGCGCAGATCGGCGCGACCGACGCGCGACAACGCACGATCGGGCTCGGCTGCCAGCGCCGCGTCGTAGTCGGCGAGCCCCTGCTCGTAGTGGCCGGCATTGACGTTGGCCATCGCGCGCAGCTCATGCGCATCGACGTTGCCCGGCTCGAGTTCGAGCGCGTGCGTGAGGTCGGCGATCGCCGATGCGGTGTCGTCGGTGTCGATCGCGACGAGCGCGCGTGCGAGGTAGCCGCCGGGCTTGTCGGGCGCCACGCGGATCGCGTGCGCGGCATCGGCCAGCGCGTCGTCACGCCGCTGCAGCTCGCGGTAGCACATCGAGCGGTTGAGCAGCCACTGCGCATCGTCGGGCACCAGCGCCAGCGCGGCATCGGCGTCGCCCAGTGCAGCGGCGGTCTGGCCCTGCTTGTGCAGCAGGTCGTAGCGGCGTGCGCGCCAGCGCAGCGTGTCGTCCTGCGGCGCGGGTGTCGCAATCAGCTCGCCGAGATCCGCCAGCGCGTCGGCCACGTTGCCGGTCTCGGCGCGGATCTTCGCGCGCATCTCGCGTGCGTTGGTCGCGGCCGGGCTCTGCGTCAGGCACACATCGAGGTGCTGCAGCGCGGCGGCGGTGTCGTGGCGCGCGTAGTAGTAGAGCAGCGCGAGGCTGTAGCTGTCGGTCGCGTCGACGTACACCTCGCCGGCCGCCTGCGTGGTGCGCACCGCCTGCTCGAACGCGGCGATGTACGTCGCGATGCGATCGGCGCCGAGATACTCCATGAAGCGCGCGATGTCCGTGCCCTCGGGCCGGCTGTCCCACGCGTTGATGAACTGGTCGCGCGTGCGGTCGCGCTTCGCCTTCGCCGCCTCGGCCATGTTCGTCGCCCGGCGCGACGCCAGCTCGGCGCGGTGCGACTCGGCCTCGGCGCGGCGCGACTGCTCGACGAGCAGCGCGGTGAGACCGAGCGCGACGGTGATCAGCAGCATGCCGAACGCCGACGAGACGGCCGTGGTGGGATGCCGGCGCGTCCACTTGCTGAGCTTCGCGATCGGCCCGTCGCGGTGCGCGCTGACGCGGTCGTTGGCGAGGAACGCCATGATGTCGGCCTTGAGCGCCGGCACGCTGGCGTAACGACGACGCGGCTCGACGGCCATCGCCTTCATCACGATCGCGTCGAGTTCGCGCGGGATGCCGGCGCGTGGCGCGCGCTGGCGTGGCGGCGCGAGACGTCGCCGGCGCGCGAGGTCGAGCACCTTGTCCACGTCGGTGGCCACGTACGGCATCTCGCCGGTCAGCAGCGCATAGAGCACGCCGCCCATCGCGAAGATGTCGGTGCGCTCGTCGACCTCGTCGGTGCGGCCGCTGGCCTGCTCGGGCGCCATGAAGCCGGGTGTGCCGAACACTTCGCCGGCCATCGTCACCTGCGGCGCGAGGTCTCGCCGGACGCTGCGCACGGGGGCCTGGCCGGCCTCTCGCGTGTCGCGCGCGTCGCGATCCGGCCGGTCTGGCCGGTCAAGCGGACGCGCAAGGCCCCAGTCCATGACCAGCACCTCGCCGAACTCCCCGACCATCACGTTCTCGGGCTTGAGGTCGCGATGGATCACGCCGCGGCTGTGCGCGTACGCCATCGCGTCGCACATCTTGAGAAACATCTCGATCCGGCCGTCGCGCTGCAGCTCGGGCAGCGTGCTGCCGCGGCGGTTGCGCCGGTTGTCGTCAATCACGGTCTGCAGCGTGCGACCGCGCACGAGCTTCATCGCCAGGTACGGCCGGCGCATCGCATCGTGGCCCAGATCGTAGATCGGCACGATGTTCGGATGCTCGAGCTGGCCGGTGATCTGCGCCTCTTCGATGAACTCCTCGACCGAGCGGCGGTCGGACGGATCGTGCAGCACCTTGATCGCCAGCTCGCGCTGCAACGTGCGGTCGGTCGCCACGCGCACCGCGCCAAGGCCGCCGCGGCCGAGCTCGTGGCCGATCGCATACTTGCTGGCGAAGAGGTTGCCGGCCTCGTTCGACACCATCGTCGGCGCGACGCGAGCAGTCGGCGGCGGCACCGACGACGGCGCAGGAACGGTGTGCGGTGCGCGAGGTGGCGTGCGCATGCCAGCGCCGCGCCGCGGCATGGTTGGTTCGAGCGACTGACCACCGCTGCCCGGCGGCGGAGGAGGAGGCGGCGGTGGTGGCGGCGGCGGTTTGTGGTGACTCATGATGCAGGCCGTGCAGGCGCGGACGCGCATTGTGCAATCGCGCCGCGGTGGCTGCACGCGCTGTGCCTACAGAGTGCATCAGTCGATCAGGCCGCGGCCGGTGATGCGCAGGAACACGTCTTCCAGCGTCGCGCGGCGCAGCAGCGCCTGCACGTCGGGCAGTTCGTGCGCGGCCTGCGCGATCAGCTGTTCGCCGTCGTCGGTGTAGAGCAGCAGCCGGTGGCGCAGTCGCTCCGACCGCGCGGCCTTCTCCTCCAGCGACTTCACAGCGGCCGGCAGCGTGTCGTCATCGCTCACGGCGGTCGCATCGAAACGCAGCTCCACCACGTGCGGCAGCGTGTGCTGCGCGATCAGCTCGCGCGGCGAACCGGTCGCCACGATCTTGCCGCGATCCATGATCACGAGCCGGTCGCAGAGTTGCTCGGCTTCGTCCATGTAGTGCGTGGAAAGCAGCAGCGTCACCTGGCGCCGGCGCAGGTCGTAGAGCCGTTCCCAGAGGTTCTGGCGCGCGCCGGGGTCGAGGCCGGTGGTGGGTTCGTCGAGCACGATGATCGACGGGTTGCCGATCAGGCCGCGCGCGATCATCAAGCGGCGCTTCATGCCGCCGGAGAGCATCATCACTTTTGCGTTGGCCTTGTCGGAGAGCTGCACGAAGTCGAGCAGTTCGGTCACGCGCTCGCGCCCGGCCGCGCCGTGCAGGCCGTGGAAGCGGCAGAACACCGCCAGGTTCTCGGTGACGGTGAGTTCGTGGTCGAGGTTGTCTTCCTGCGGGATCACGCCGATGACGCGCTTGATCTCGCGCGACGCGCTGCCCCCGGCCGCTTCCAGGCCGAGCAGCTTGAGGCTGCCGGCGCTGATCGGCGACGCGCCGTAGATCATGCGCATCGTGGTCGTCTTGCCGGCGCCGTTGGGGCCGAGGAAGCCGAAGCACTCGCCGCGCTGCACGGCGAAGTCGATGCCGTCTACGGCGGTCAGCTCGTCGAAGCGCTTGGTGAGGCCGGTGGCCTGCACGACCGGTTCGGCGGCTGAACGGGTGGTGGACATGGTGGTGGTGTGCGCGCGAGTGGGCGAGCGGCGGGACGGCAGCGATGGGTGGATACCGTATGCCATGATTCGTCGTGTCCGCCAGAGGCGCGACAACCTGTTTTGACGCGTGCGCTCGCGCCGCCCCGGCGGCAGACTGGTGCGCGATGCCCCACAGACGACTGAATGAGACACGCGGGTCATGAGCAGTTGGCCCGATCCGTACCCCGCTGTGCTGGCCGAGCTGTGGAAGCGCTTCGG
>JBFWQT010000268.1:0-9484 GCA_050249295.1 Planctomycetota bacterium | reverse complement strand
CGAGCTCACAACCGTACCGGCTGTACGTGCCCGACAACGTTGCCGACAAGGTCGCGGCCGCTTGGAGCCGCGGTGCCGATGCGAGTATCGCCGACTATCGAACCGAGAAGGATGTGCGGCCATCGATCATCGATGGCGAAGCAGTGCACTACCTCTTCCCGGTTCCGGCCAACGCCAACGAGGTCGACGCTCACGTGCAGACACTGACTTCCGCGGCGCGCTCCATCACGCACCTGGGGTGGGGGATCGACATGGTGGCGGGGGATGCGTCCCTGTTCACGGGAGAGCAGGCGGCGCAACTCGACGGAGTGAGCTGGCAGCCATCGACCGTGGGTCGGACGCTGCTGCGCGTCCCGCGGACCGGGACGCTGGAGGATCTGATGCGCAAACACACCGACTTCCTCGGTCGTGTCTCCTCTGATGGTTTCCGCCCGGTGCCACCCCTGCGTGTGTTCGACGTGGTTGCGTACCGCTCACATCACGAGCCCGCGCAACGGCCCTATCGTCTCTTCGAGCTGCGGGATCTCGATGGCGGCCGTTCAAAGTACTCGCATCGTCGACTGGTTCACATCGCAGGCATGGTGCGACACCTGGCTATCGAGCGCATGGAGTTGGACCGGCCAGCGCGCGTCGCCGATGACTGGGTCGACCGCTACATCGCCGGCCATGTCAATGATGGCACGGGCCAGCACCGGCAGCTTTCATACGTGCCCCTCCCATCGGTGGGACACGAGCACACCGATCCGCGCGTGCGCCGTATGATGCTGATCGCGCCCATCGGCGATGAGGCATGGCTCGATCACGTCGCCCGTCGTCTGGCCGGCCAGCAACTCCGGCCGGTGGGCAACGAGTTCGGCGACCGTGAGCCGCCGCTGCTGGTGCCGCTGCCCCGTGTGGGTGACGGTGTGACGCGAATGTACACCGACGCGTCCAGCGAGTGGCACAGCTTCACTCCCGTGATTCTTCCTGGCCACGATGATCACAAGCCCGAGAAGACGTGCAAGCTCATCCTCAAAGCGCTGGCGCAGGCCGGCATCGAACAGCCGTGCGAGTTCGAGTGGTCCGCATTCTCACGCTTCCGGAAGTCGTACTCGGCCCACAAGTACGATCGCCACGGGCCGCAAGGCTATATCCGTCCAGGCCACCTGCTGAGCGAGACCGCGGTGCACCTGACGCTGCGGTTCCACGATGGTTCTGCAGACCAGAACCCGGTGCCGGTTCCCGGCCCGATTGTGGTCGGCGCCGGTCGCCACTGCGGCTTCGGGCTGATGGCGTGCCTCACCGGGTGAACTGGCGTCAGACTGCAGACCCTTTGGGCCAGCCAGCAACGACTTCCACGCTCGCAAGTCTACCAGCGCAGGCTGCTCGGGGGCCGACAGGTGCGGAGCGTGGAGTGGGGATAGCGAGGTCCGCCAGTCGCCATTGCGTACAGAACGCGCAGCGACAGGTTAGACTGGGCCCGACTCCACGCACCAACGCGAGCCGGTGCGCTTGAAGCGAGTGCGGCCAGATTCTTGCTGCGGCCTTCCGGCTCCGGAGCCGATCGGCAAGCCATCGGCGCGATACTCGTGGTAGCGCATCTTTGAGGTTCATCCGGGACTTGGGTGTGCGGGCGCGGCAGGTGCTGCGGATCGGAAGAAACGGTGCTGAGATGCGGCTGAGGGCTTGGAACGCCAGGCGGGAACCACCAGCATATCCAGCACATGTTGAACGCAATGTGAGACTTGTATTGCGGGTACAGCTACAGGACACTGTGTGACAATCCGCAACGTGAACCTGTTTCGCCGTCATGCCTACCGGCCTGCACCTCATCCAGCGCCGATATCTGGCAGAGGAACTCGTGCGCCTGCGTCGGGCGGACGAGGCGCGGCGGTTCGCTGCACCGCAGCGGGCGGCCAGGGTCGACCCGAACCCGCATCAGGTGGATGCGGTGGTGTTTGCGCTGGAGCGGATTCCACTGGGCGGGTGCATTCTGGCGGATGAGGTCGGCCTCGGGAAAACCATCGAAGCCGGGCTGGTGATTGCGCAGTTGCTGGCCGAAGGGGCAACGCGAATCCTGATCCTCGGGCCCAAAGCGCTGCTGGGGCAGTGGCGGCAGGAACTCTACGACCTGTTCGACATCAAGGCGCGAGATGGTGCGCCGGTGCCGGGCGGGTTTGACGGAGACGGAGTGTTCCTGATCGGGCGCGAGGCAGCAGCCGGGCCGGGTGGTCATGAAGCCCTGCTGGCGGCCGACCGGTTTGATCTTTGCGTGATCGACGAGGCGCACGAGATCTTTGCAGGCATCTACAAGCGGTTCGACAGCAAGGGGCAACTTCGGGAGAACGCACCGGACGCGCAGATGGCAGGGCGGATTCGTGAAGTGCTGCAGGCGCACAACGTGCCCGTGCTGCTTCTGACGGCCACGCCGATCCAGAACCGCCTCACCGAGCTGTGGGGGCTGGTCCATTATGTCGATCCGGCCAACACACTACTTGGAGACCTGAGCACGTTCCGCTCGCTGTACTGCCAGGATGGCGACCGGATTGTGGCCGAGGGACAGGAGGGCGAACTGAAGGGCCGGCTCCGGCAAGTCGTGCAACGCACGCTTCGCCGGCAGGCACAGCCGTTCCTCAAGCGGCCGTTCGTGAACCGGCAGGCGCGGCTCTTCACGTACGAGATGGAGCCGGAAGAGCGCAGCCTGTACGCCGACGTAACCGACTGGCTGCTGCGACCGGGCAGCGTGGCGTTTTCCGTGAGCAACCGCAGCCTGTTGCTCCTTGGGTTCCATCGACGCATGGCGTCGTCCACGCGGGCGCTGGCCGTCAGTCTCGACCGGGTGGCTGAGCGGTTGCGCCGGCTGGAGAGCGGCGAAGTCGATGATGGCAGCGACGACACCCGGGCGTTTCTCAGCGACTTCGATGACGAAGAGCTGTTCGCCGTGCCAGAGGAGTCGTCTGACGAGGCCGCCTATAGCCCGGCGAAGATCCGCGACGAATTGGCCCTGGTGCAGAGCTTCGCCGAGCGCGCACGGAACCTGGCGACCGACAGCAAGGCCCGCGCACTGCTGCGCGCTGTGCAAGTGGTTCTTGATCAGGGAGCAAAGGGTGTCGGGTCCAGCAAAGTGGTGGTGTTCACCGAGTCGCTTTCGACCCAGGACTACCTCGCCCAATTGCTCGCGGAGAGCGGCATCGTGTCGGCGGGCAAGATCACGCTGTTTCGAGGGCAAAACGATTCGCCGCGCTGTCTGGAGGCCCTCCAACGGTGGCGGGTGGAGGTCGAGTCCGGGCTTCCCCCTTACGCCAGGCCGAACCGCGCGAGTGCGATCCGCAGCAGCCTGATCCACGAGTTCCGCACGCGAACGCAGGTGTTCATTTCAACGGAGGCAGGGGCGAAGGGCCTGAACCTGCAGTTCTGCGACACGGTGGTGAACTACGACCTGCCGTGGAACCCGCAGCGAATCGAGCAGCGCATCGGCCGGTGCCATCGCTACGGCCAGCAGCGCGATGTGACGGTGGTCAACTTCATCGCGAAGGACAACGCGGCCGAGCAGCTGCTGTTCGAGATTCTCAGTCAGAAGCTGGAATTGTTCGGCACGGTACTCGATGCAACGGACCAGGTCCTTCACACTTCGCCCGGCTCGGGTGGCGGGCTGCTTGTGAGCACGATCGGCTCGTCGTTCGAGGAGCAACTCAACCGGATCTACCAGCGGGCACGCACGCGCCAGGAGGTGGAAGCCGAGATGGAGGCACTGCGCGAGAAGATCGCGGCCGAGCGGGAGAGCTTCGAGGAGACCCATGCGCGAACCGCGGGCCTGATCGAGGCGCACTTCGACGATGAGGTCCGGGCGGTGTTTCGCCGGCGCGAGGAGGAACTTCCCGTGGCGCTGCGTGCGTTGGACCAGGACCTGGAGCGGCTGGTGTGCGCGTATCTGCTGGCGCTTGGCGTTGAACACAGCGTGTCCGAGTCAGGCGAGGAACGCCATCTGCAGGTCGCTGGCAACGCGGAGTTGCCAGAAGCGATCCGCGAGGGATTCACATGCGCGATCGGCCGGACCAACACGGAGCACGAATCGCTGCACCTTCAGCACCCGCTTGTCACGGCAGCGCTCGAGGATGTTCGTGCTGTGTCGGGGCCGCTGACGGTGGAGGTGACCGTTGCGCCGGACTCGCCGACCGGCCTTCGGGCGCTGGCCGGCAAACAAGGGCTGCTCACGCTGATCAAGGTTCGCCACGAGGGCCTTTCGCCGGTGGAGCGTCTGCTGCCAGTGCTGGTGCTGGAGTCTGGCGAGCCCATTCCGGTCGATGACGCCCACGAATTGATGACCAGTTGTTCGTTTGTCGACTTGCACGACTCCGCCCACATTGAAGTGGATGAAGACGACGTGGCCGACGCCATCGACGAGGCGGTGTTCATCGATCAGGGTGCTCTCGCCGAAGGTGAGCGCGACCGTTACGAACAGGCTGTCGAACGCCTCGATCGGTTCATCGAAGACCGCGCCCTCGTGCTCCGTCGCCGTCGGGTCGTCGAACAGGCCCGGCTGGATGAGGCGAAAACACGGCGCGAAGCCGCGCTGGGGGCCGACGCGCGAGATCGCGCGGAGGCGCAGGTGCGGGCGAGCGAATCAGAACTGGAGCAGATTGATGCGGCGCTCGGCCGGCTCGAACGGCGCGACGACGCGGACTACCAGCGGTTGCTGGAACTGACACGCAAGCGGGGGTTCGTTGCCCCGGTGGTCGAGAGGCTCCTCGAGGCCAGGGTCCGGTTCGCATGACCGGAACGGAGGACGATGTGGCTCTCAGGATTGTTCACACGGCGGACTGGCACCTCGGCCGGCGCTTTCCGGGCTTTGCTCCCGCTGCCGCGCGAAAGCTCACCCAGGCGCGACTGGAAGCCGTCCGGAATGTGCTCGACCTAGCCGAGCCGAACATGGCGGACGCCATCCTGTGCGCGGGCGATCTGTTCGACTACGAGGCGCCACCGCAGGAGTGGTGGGAGCCGTTGGCGGACCTGCTCAACCAGGCCGCATCGGTGGCCCGTCCAATTGTCCTGTTGCCGGGCAACCACGATCCGTTCATTGCGACGTCGGCATACTGGCGGGGACATCCGTTCCGCAAGGCCCTGTCATCGCACGTCCACGTGGTCGATCGGGATGACTTCGAACTGACCGTCGGGCGTGAATCGGAAGGAGTGGTCTACGCCACGCCCTGCAAGGGCAAGGCGGGGCAGCACGATGTCGCCAGCCACATTCCGAAGCGCAAAGCAGGAGACGACAGGATCCGCATCGGACTGCTGCATGGAAGCACGTACGAGCGAGCGCATTTCCCGATACCGACGAATCTGGTGTCGGACCGGGGTCTCGACTACCTCGCGCTTGGCGATCACCACGGGTACGAAGAACTCCGGGCCGAGCCGGGCGCGCCGCCGGCGGTCTATCCCGGTCCGCCGGAGCCAACCAGATTCGGCGAATCGGAAGTGGGCTTCGCAGTGCTGGTGCGCTTCAACCGCAAGCGAATCGCGCGCATTGACCGTCGTCCGGTCGCCCGTTGGACCTGGGAGCGGAAGGCCGTAGGAAGTCTCGATGAACTCGACACGCTTCGCGGCCGCAAGGACCTGGAGCGCCGTGCGCTCCAACTCGCAGTCAGCATGCGCCTCGGCATCGACGATCACCGGCGTGCGAAGTCCATTCTGTCGGAACTGGAGGGCGACGAAGCCCGACCGGGTCGCGTCGGCGTGCTCGACCTCGACGACAGCGGTCTCAAGCTCGACACCGACGACATTGGCTCACACTTCGACGCCCTTCCGGACTCGCTCCGGTCTGCCGCCATCCGGCTCCAGAACAAGGAGCGCGAAGCCGAATCGGAACAGGATCGCGAAATAGCTCGCCGCGCCCTTCTCTATCTGCTTGACCTCGTGGGGAGCGCTGGCTGATGAAGGTCTTGCGCGTCCGAGTCCAGTGCTTCCAGGGAATCGAGTCTGCCGACATCGAATTCGGACCGGGCTTGAACATCCTGTACGGCCCCAATGACCTGGGAAAGACGTCGATCGCGTCGGCGGTCCGTGCGGCCCTGCTGCTCCGGGCGAGTGCGAAAGCCGGTGACGCCCACGCGCCGTGGCATCGCGATGCGTCGCCGGAAGTGGAGTTGACCCTCAAGACCGACGATGACCGGGTGTGGCGCGTTCGCAAGGTCTTCAACTCAACCGGCAGCGGGTGGGCCGAACTATCAGAGTCCAACGACGGCCAGACCTTCCGGGTTGATGCATCGGGACGCGAGGCCGAGGGAAAACTGCAACGCATGCTCCGCTGGGGAATCCCCGAACCAGGCGGAAAACGCGGGGCAAGCGGGATTCCCGTCAGCTTCCTTTCCAGCGTGTTGCTGGCCGATCAGGCAAACGTCGGCGACATCCTGACCAAGAGCCTGGCCGACGATCCGGATGAATCTGGCCGACTGCGACTGAACGAAGCGTTGCAGGCACTGGCTCAGGACCCGCAACTCAAGGCGGCTCTGGATCGCGCCCAGCAGGAGGTGGACCGGTTCTATTCCGCCACCGGCAAGAAGCGGCGGGGGCAGAGTTCACCGTTCACGACGGTCGCGAACGAAGTCAAGGAACTCCAGGCCGACGAGCGTCGCCTGCGTGAAGTGGTGGACAAGGCAAGCGCCGCTGAACGCGAAGTAGAGAGTCTTCGGGATCAGGTTCGTGAGCAGACCGACCGCGTTGATGAGGCGCGCGACGCGCTTGACCTGGCAAGCAAGCGTGCAGAGCAACACGTTGCGGTCCTGGCTGCCGAGCAGGCTCTGGCCGCGGCACGAGCCGACTTGCTGGCGGTTGCAGAACTCGAACAACGCGCCGACAAGAAGGCGGAGGAGATCCGAACCTGCCGGGAACGGCTTGCCGAAGCGGAAGTGCAGGCGGCAGATGAAGCAGCGAAGCTCGAAGCGGTGGAAGCGCACCGGGACGAAGCCAGGGCGCGGCTCGATCGAGCGCAAGGCGGGGAGGTGGAGCAGGCCAGGCAGCTTGAACTCGCGCGCCTCGACAAGCAGAGCCTGGAGATCGAGGCACGGCAGCGAGCGTGCGAGTCGAACCTTGAGGCGGTGAGCGGTGCGCTTCTTGCGACGCGGGACCTGGAGGCTGCACGTGAGGCAGAGGGGCTACTCGCGACGAAGGTCAATGAGCTCCGCACCAACCTGCAAGAGGCATCTGCGGCCGCAGGTGACGCTGAAGACGACCTGAAACTGGCACGTGGACGTCGTGCCGGGCTGCGATGGCGGAACAGTCTCGACGCGCTCGAGCAAGCTCGCGAGGCCGCGCGACGGGCCGAGGACTTCACCAATCGCGCTGCCCGGCTTGGCGAGGAAGCAGCCCGCGATCGCAGCAGAATCGCGGCCGGGCCGGAACTTCCGTCCCACGACGGCATCCGCTCGCTGAAGGACCTGGAAGCTGAACTCCGCATCGCCGAAACCAGCCTGGCCTTGGGCCTCGCGGTGGAGGTCAAGCCGCGGCGCGAGCTGACGTTGTCTGCCCGGAAAGACGACGAGCCGGAACCGACTCCGCACCACATGACTGACGGGGAGTCGATCGCTATCGAGGGCAACAAGCTGATTGAACTCGCAGTGAGTGACCTCATGGACATCACCGTCACTGCCGGTTCTGCTGATGCCCGCGCCAATGCAGCAAAGTTGCGGTCCCGGTGGGAGGCAGAAGCCCGGCCGATTCTCGAGACTGTTGGCGCCACCAATGTGGATGCGCTTGTTCAACTGCGGGAGGAGCGAGACCAACTGGAGGCGACGGCTGCGCAGAAGGAGCGCGAAGCGAGCGAGCTGGCTTCAAAGGCGGATGGGGAGCGCGCACACGCGGCCGAGGCCTCGACTCACGAGGATGCAGTGCGCGATCATGAAGCGGAACTCGACGCATGGGACCGGCAACAGGTGCTGGCAGCGCTTGCAGAGAATGGGGACACCACAGAACGTGAAGCCGAGCAACAGGTGAGTGTTGCCGAGGCCAGGCGAGACGAGGCGCGTGACGGCAAGGCCACTGCGAAGGGAGCCTTGGATGGTGCAATCGCTGATCTGGAGCGACAACAGGCTACGGTGGCGGCTCTTACCGAAGCCCGGAACACCGCTGTCAAACGCGTCGCGGCATTCGCGCCGCCTGGAGCACGGGTGGATGCCCCGCATGCTCTGTCGGCCCTGCAGAAGCAGTTCGACGCCACCAGCGAGAGCCTGACCACCGAACTCGACGAGGTGCGCGCGCGACGGGAAAGAACTGAACGGGCCGCAGTGGAAGGCGTGGTGGAACTACAAGACGCCGTTGAGGCCGCTGAACAGGCCGTCAAGGAGGCAAAAAAGCGTCTGCAGGACGCCACCACTGCCACGACCGAGGCACGCAACGCGTGTGTGCGCGCCGAGACCGGGCATTCCGACCTGCTCGAACAGGTTGCGGCAGCGGACAGCGCAAGCAAGCAGACATTGTGCGATCAGCGCGAAGCCGCGCTGCAACTGCTTCCCCGCCCCAAACCGCCCTGTTGCGATGGAGAGGTCGAGACAGCCAGGCGTACATTCGACGAAGAACAGGCCGCCTTGTCCGAGATCAAGGCCCGGCTCGCCGAACAAACCGGCGCCCTGAAAACGACCGGCGGGCCCGGCGCCCGGATCGAACTCGACGAAGTGTGTGAGGCGATCAAGAAGGCAAAGCGGCGGGAAGCCGAGGTGGAGATCGAGGGCAAAGCCTGGCAGTTGCTTGCCGAGACGCTGAAAGACACCGAGCGGTCCGAGGGCGTCCATCTCGGGCGCGCGCTCGCGCCACAGGTAAAAGACCGCTTCGCCGAATTGACCAACGGTCGCTACCACGACGTTCATCTCAGCCCGGCCCTGGTCACTGACAATGTGTCGATGCCCGGCCTGACGACAGGCAACAGAATCGTTGACGCCCTCTCCCTTGGAACCCGTGAGCAGCTTGCCACCTTGCTTCGCGTGGCAATTGCCGAACAGTTGGGCTTCGTCGTCTTCCTCGACGATCACCTTGTGCAGGCCGACCCGCAGCGGCTGGAATGGTTCTGCAGCCTCCTTCGCAAAGCGGCTGTCAAGGTCCAGGTCGTCGTCCTTACCTGCCGCGCTGGCGACTACGTTCCCACAACAGACCTGCCCACAGCCACCGGCGCGGCATCAAGGGATCTCGCCGGTGGCAACATCCGCGTGGTGGATCTTGAACGGATTGTCACGCGATGGCGACCGGAAGCCGGCCAGTGACCGAACGGATAGACCGATGGCATGGATCGACACCAGGAACGCCGACGAAGCAAGAAGACTTGTCGAACGGATTTGGGGCATCGTCTCCCTCGAGACTGACACCGGATGGATCGCGAGCGTCCGCGGCGATGGACTCTACGAAGGTGACGAATTCTGGGCCGACGCTATCCGGAAGCTGAAGGACAAGCCGCAGGAACGGCTGGCAATGGCGCTTCGCCACCTGCCCCTGCCCGCCGCATTCCGCGAAGCGGCTGTGG